>NZ_SOFR01000039.1:0-1016 GCF_004402735.1 Cryobacterium sp. MDB1-18-1
CCCTCTGCGTCAAGCTGGTTGTGAGTCAGTTCACGATCAGTAGGAGTCAGAGGAATGTCGATTAGTCCAGGGTTCACTGTGGTGGAGATCCGCGAGTTTGTTCATGAGTATCACCGGCAACCGCATGGTCAGAAAGGTGCCTGGTTAGCGGGACAGCCGGTCTCGCATGCGATGCTGACGCGGTGGAGCGCCGCGGTGTATGGCGGTGATCTGGACCGGGGTCTGGTTCCGCGAGAGGGTAGGGCTATGACTGTTCCCCCTCGTAAGCGCACGGCGCTGGAGAAATCACGGGCCGCTGAGCGCGCGGCGCACGCGGCTGAGGTTGCGAAACTGAGCGCGCGGGTGCGCGAGTTGGAGGACACGAACAACACGCTGGGAAAAGCTATCGGGCTCTTGCACGCGATGAGCGAGGAAGAGCCCGCACCCACCCCGACGACATCCGATCCGTCCGGTTCCTGAAGCTCGAGAACACGCTCGTCGGTGACCTGACGCGTTTAACGGGGTCGCAACGCCGCGCTTTGGTCCTCGCGGGCGTGGCCCGCTCAACGTGGCAGTACCGGCAGAAGCCCCGCGCCCGGGTGCCCGAACCCATCGCGCAGAAAGACCGCGCGTACTTGTCCCGGATCCCCACGACGGATCGGAAGGTGATCGCGGAACAGATCACGACGGGGTGGACGGCGGGGCATTCCGTCGATCACACCTTTGCGAGCGTCTGGGACCAGGGTGTGATGCTCGCCGGGCGCCGGTCCTGGTGGCGGATCGCCGCCGACCTCACCGATCAGAGCACCCGCCCCGTCGTGCCCACCGGGCGTGGGTCTCGAACACCCCGCCAGAAGCCGGTGCTGGTAGCGACCGGGCCTGGGCAGGTGTGGTCCTGGGACATCACCGACCTCCGCTGCCCGTGGCGGGGCACAACGTTCAAGGCGTATTCCATCATCGATATCTACTCGCGCACGATCGTCGGCTGGCGGGTCGAGGAACGCGAGAGCGACCACCTCGCCGTGGAGATGTTCCAG
>NZ_SOFR01000075.1:0-1064 GCF_004402735.1 Cryobacterium sp. MDB1-18-1
ATGACGTTGGTGACACTCGGCTGATGGGGGTTGTTCCGATGCCGGAGTGGATGCGTTCAGTGTTGTAGTAGTTGAGCCAGGGTGCAAGCGCTGCTGCGCGTTCGGCGTTGCTGGTGAAGACTTGGCTGTAGGCCCATTCAGTTGCGAGGGTTCGGTTGAGGCGTTCGACTTTGCCGTTGGTCCAGGGGCAGTGCGGTTTGATGAAGCGTTGCTCCGCGCCGATGTTTGCGACGGCCTGCTGGAACGCGACGGATTTCCGGTAGGCGAAGGCGTTGTCGGAGAGGACGCGTTCGATCTTTGGGATGCCGTTCGCGGCGAAGAACGCGGCCGCCCGGGTGAGGACGCCGGCGGCCGTGACGCCTTTTTCGTCGGGGTGGATCTCGACATAGGCGAGGCGGGTGTGGTCGTCGATCACGGCGTGGACGTAGTCGAATCCGATGCCGCGGCCACGGACCTGTTCGCTGCGACCGTGGGCCTTCCAGCCGCCGCCGTCGGGAATCCGGCCCAGTTTCTTCACGTCGATGTGGACGAGCTCGCCGGGTCGCTTGCGCTCATACCGGTTGGTGGTGGCGCGGGTCGCACGAATGGGCTCCCCGGTGAGGGGATCGCAGCAGGCGAGCGGGGGAACGTGGTGTCGGGCCAGTATCCGAGACACCGTCCGGGCCGGCACTCCGGTCGCTATCGCGATGCGCATCGGCCCGGACTTGAGATCACGACGTGATTTCAGCACGAGCTCTTCCCGTTCCGGGCTCGTCTTTCGAGGAGAGGACCGGGGTTGGGAGGACCGTTCGAGAAGTCCCGCAGGACCCTGGGCCCGGTAGCGGGCCAGCCAGCGGTGGGCGCATTGACGGGAGATGCCGAGCTCTTTCGCGACGTGAGCGACGGGCCGGTTCTCCACAGTTAGCCGCTCGATGAGCAGAACTTTTCCATGAATCGTCAAACGCGCGTTAATGTGACCCATGAGGACCTCCGTGACTTGTGAAGATTTCAGATACCTCCACTAAGCCCGGAGGTCCTCCCTCTTCACAAGCCCGAAAGTGTCACCAACGTCATGGCCGGGTACA
>NZ_SOFR01000030.1:0-1140 GCF_004402735.1 Cryobacterium sp. MDB1-18-1
ACTGACGTCAGCCAGGGCATCAGCGTCGAAGTGGGCGAAACCCAGGTTGCAGCGGACGTCACGATCGTGGCGGAGTACCCGGTGGCCCTGCAGGATGTGGCCGACCGGGTTCGGTCCGCGGTGATCGGCGCCATCGAAGACCTCGTCGGCATGGACGTCACCGAGGTGAACGTCACCATCAACGACGTGCACCTGCCCAGCGATGACAAGGACCAGAAAGCCGAGGCGCGAGTCCAATGAACACGGCCACGAAAACAGGCGCCCTGCTGGGCGCCGTGCTCGCGCTGACGTGGCTCGTCTTCGGGTTCTGGCCGTTCTTCTTCGTGGCCGTGGCCATGGGCGTGGGAGCGACCCTCGGGCGGATTATCGAAGGCAAACTGAGCGTGGCCCGCCTCGTCGACGCCTTCCGCGGCACCCGATCCTCCTCATGACCACCCTGACCCCGGTGGCACCGTCCCTTCCTGTGTTACAGCTCGCTCCCGGTCTCGTTCCGCCCGGTCGTGGCCGGACAACCGTGTCCACGCGCGCTCTGAACAGGCTGGTGTCCGCCGTCGCGGCCGAGGCCCTCGGAGTGAGCGTGGCGACGGTGGGTACGACGATCACCGATGACCGGGGCAGTCTTGCCCTGACCGTCAGCGCCCCGATCCCGATCCTCTCTCTCACCCGGGTGGCCCGTGACCCGTTGATCGTGCCGCGGTCTGGCGGGACGATTCTGGAGCGCGCCGAGCAAGCCCGGCAGCACATTCATCACCGTGCGGGGGAGTTGACCGGATCCGTCGTCTCCTGCGTAAGTGTGCAGCTCACCGGCGTCGACTTCAAAGCAGAGGACCGGGTCACGTGACCACATACCGTTCCACCTATAAGCGGATCAGCCGCCGCGAGCTGCATTCGCCGCGTTCGGTAGCAGCAATCACACTTGCCATCCTGATCAGTGCCGTCTGCCTGTGGCTGATGAGCGAGATCGTGCTGCACCTGCTCGGCCGGCCCGGCCTACTCGCCACCCCCTCCGAGATCGCCCACACGGTTGCGGGTGTCGGATCTGCCCCGCCGGCCCTCGTGGGCGGGATCGGTGTCGCCGCCGTCCTGATCGGGGTCCTGCTGCTGTTCCTGGCCGTCGCACCGGGCCGGCGTTCCCGGCAT
>NZ_SOFR01000036.1:0-1390 GCF_004402735.1 Cryobacterium sp. MDB1-18-1
TGTTATGTCTCAGGACATCGGTGACAGTTCTGCATCAATAGATCGGTGACCATTCGGGCGTGTTTGGTGGTGACACTTCTCCCGCGTACACATTTGAGGGATGACTCGTGTCGAACCTGTTGATCCCCGTGTCCGTCTCGCTATAACTCAGTGGCCGCCTGATGCTCCGCGAGGCGCCGTGAGTACGTTCTGTGCTGAGCACGGAATCTCCCGGAAGACCTTTTACGCGATCAAGAAGCGTGCTCTCGAGGAGGGCCAGGCCGCGGCCCTCGAGCCGCGCTCCCGACGGCCGCGGTCGAGTCCGAACCAGATGGCCGAGGACGTGAAGAAGCAGGCGATCGGAGTCCGGGCCGTGTTGGAGGGATCGGGTCTGGACTATGGGCCGATCAGCGTCCACGAGAAGATGCGGTCGCTGGGGATGACCCCGGTGCCCTCGACGGCGTCGCTGGCCAGGATCTTTCGCGATGCCGGTGTCGCCCGCGTCGAGCCTCGGAAGAAACCGCGGGCCTCGTTCCGACGGTTCGTCTATCCGGCCCCGAACGCGTGCTGGCAGCTGGACGCGACCGAATACGTCCTCACCGGTGGCCGGAAATGCGTGATCTTTCAACTCATCGATGACCACTCCCGTTTCGCGGTCGCCTCCCACGTCGCGTGGGGAGAAACTTCCGAGGGCGCCCTGACCGTGGTGAAGAAAGGCATCACGGCCCACGGCGTCCCGCAGCGACTCCTCAGCGATAACGGGGCCGCACTGAACCCCTCTCGGCGCGGTGTCATCGGACAGCTCGTCACCTATGTCACTTCGCTGGGCGTCGAGGCGATCACGGGGAAACCCTACAAACCCACCACCCAGGGCAAGAACGAACGCTTCCACCAGACCCTGTTCCGCTGGCTCGATAAGCAACCCATCGCGGCGACCCTCGATGAACTCCAAGCCCAGGTCGACCGGTTCGACGAGATCTACAACACGGAGCGCCCGCATCAAGCCCTGCCCGGCAGGATCACACCCCGGCAAGCCTGGGAAGCCACACCCAAGACCGACCCGCCCCGGCCGAGGAATCAACAGCGACCGGTCGGCTGGGACGGAATCCGCCGCACCACGGTCGCCCGGAACGGCATCGTCCAAGTCCGACAAACCCGATTCCACATCAGCCGCGCCCTCGCCGGCCAGACCGTCTATCTCGTCGAGACCACCGACCACCTCCTCGTCTTCGACGACGAAGGCACCGAGATCATGGAACACCGCTGGCCCAAGCCCGGCACCAAATACGTCAGCTCCGGCAGACCGCGCGGACGGCGACCGAAAACTATCTAACTGTCACCGATGTCCTGATACAGGAAGTGTTACCGATGTCCTGATACAGAACTGTCACCCATGTCCAGATACATCACA
>NZ_SOFR01000069.1:0-1391 GCF_004402735.1 Cryobacterium sp. MDB1-18-1
CTGTTATGTCTCAGGACATCGGTGACAGTTCTGCATCAATAGATCGGTGACCATTCGGCCGTGTTTGATGGTGACACTTCTCCCTGATTCACATTTGAGGGATGACTCGTTTCGAACCCGTTGATCCCCGTGTCCGTCTCGCTATAACTCAGTGGCCGCCTGATGCTCCGCGAGGCGCGGTGAGTACGTTCTGTGCTGAGCACGGAATCTCTCGCAAGACCTTTTACTCGATCAAGAAGCGAGCTCTCGAGGAGGGCCAGGCCGCGGCGCTCGAGCCGCGCTCCCGAAAGCCCCGCTCGAGCCCGAACCAGATGGCCGAGGACGTGAAGAAGCAGGCGATCGGGGTCCGGGCCGTGTTAGAGGGATCGGGTCTGGACTATGGGCCGATCAGCGTCCACGAGAAGATGCGGTCGCTGGGGATGACCCCGGTCCCATCGACGGCATCGCTGGCCAGGATCTTCCGCGATGCTGGTGTCGCCCGCGTCGAGCCGCGGAAGAAACCCCGGGCCTCCTTCCGGCGGTTCGTCTATCCCGCGCCGAACGCGTGCTGGCAGCTGGACGCGACCGAATACGTCCTCACCGGCGGTCGGAAATGCGTGATCTTCCAACTCATCGATGACCACTCCCGCTTCGCGGTCGCCTCCCACGTCGCGTGGGGAGAAACCTCCGAGGGCGCCCTGACCGTGGTGAAGAAAGGCATCACGGCCCACGGGGTCCCGCAGCGACTCCTCAGCGATAACGGGGCCGCACTGAACCCGTCCCGGCGCGGCGTCATCGGACAGCTCGTCACCTATGTCACTTCGCTGGGCGTCGAGGCGATCACGGGGAAACCCTACAAACCCACCACGCAGGGCAAGAACGAACGCTTCCACCAGACCCTGTTCCGCTGGCTGGACAAGCAACCCATCGCGGCGACCCTCGAGGAGCTCCAAGCCAAGGTCGACCGGTTCGACGAGATCTACAACACCGAGCGCCCGCATCAAGCCCTGCCCGGCAGGATCACACCCCGGCAAGCCTGGGAGGCCACACCGAAGACCGACCCGCCCCGGCCGAGGAATCAACAGCGACCGGTCGGCTGGGACGGAATCCGTCGCACCACGGTCGCCCGGAACGGTATCGTCCAAGTCCGCCAAACCCGGTTCCACATCAGCCGCGCCCTCGCCGGCCAGACCGTCTATCTCGTCGAGACCACCGACCACCTCCTCGTCTTCGACGACGACGGCACCGAGATCATGGAACACCGCTGGCCCAAGCCCGGCACCAAATACGTTAGCTCCGGCAGACCCCGCGGACGGCGACCAAAAACCATCTAACTGTCACCGATGTCCTGACACAGGAAGTGTTACCGATGTCCTGATACAGAACTGTCACCCATGTCCCGATACATCACA
>NZ_SOFR01000024.1:0-1404 GCF_004402735.1 Cryobacterium sp. MDB1-18-1
GTGGGGTCTTCCGCATCGACTGCATCGTGCACAGCACGAATGTTATCGACGGTAACCGTGAGGCGTTCGGTGATCAGAACAACCGTGTCTCCTGTGTCGACTTCTCCTGCGGGAAACGGCGGGAGGTGGGTGGCTTTCGTCACCGTTTCGCTGCGACCGTCGGGCAGGGCGTCGATCGCGCGCATGCGTTCGGCCAGTTCGTCAGAGAACGCGCGGGCGGCGTCGATGATTTCATCGAGTTGCAGATGCAGATCCCGAAAATTGTGGCCGACCACACTCCAGTGCGCCTGCTTGCCCTGCAGATGCAATTCGATCACGTCTACCAGGATGGATTGCAGGTTGGAGCCCAATTCTGCCGATGCTTTCATGAGGGTGCCTTTCGTGGTTGATGGAGCGAGAGCGAACATGTTCAGGGGCAACAACTCCGGCGAGCGAAGCATATACACGTCTTCGGGGCTGTGCGTTGGTAGCAAAGTTCTGGGTTGTCTCGGTGGTGCGCTGCCGGCGTGTGGATAGTCGAACCCGGGTGATCGTGTGCTTTCGGGATGGGCCGATTCCCGAACGGATGGGAGTTAGTGGAGGCGGGTAGTTTGTGTTGTGCGTGCGCGGATGCCAGCGCTGATCTGTACGAGGGCGGGTAGTTGCCCACCGAGCAGAGTGTCGAAGGCGACCAATACCTCGGTGACTATGCGGCTGGCTTCCCGGGGCGAGATACCGCGCCGGCAGGTGATGGCCACCTTCAACACCGATTGGTGTTTGACCTGATAGGTGGAGACGTGGGAGGCAACAAGCTCCGGCCGGCCGGAGAGGGCGTCCTGGATGGCGTGCTCGGCGACGTGGGAGTCGACGAGAACCATACCGGCATTTCCGCCGACGGTGATGAGCTGGCGGGTGTGGCCGTGGCCCTGTCGGATGATGAAGAGGACAAGCAGGATGATAAGTGCCCCGCCGGCTGCAAGTGCGACCAGCCACAACCAGCTGCCGCTGATCGGCATGGGCTGGTTGGGGAGTGGAGTGGCGCGCAGCCACCGGGTCACCCCGGAAACCCCGATCGCCGCCGAGTGCGTCCAGGTATCACGGACGGGCCCTGCGATCGCCACCAGCAGCAAGGCTGCGCCGCCGCTGAAAATGACGAGGCCGACCACCAAAATGAACAGCCGGTTGAGGACACGGTTAGTGGAGTTCATTCACCGACCTTTCCCACGGCGGCCACGACGACTTGGGGCTGCAGCACGCGCCGCAGTCCCAGTTCATGCAAGTGTCCCTGGACGGCGGTGAGGGCGGCCGTCTGGTCAACCGGGGTTCCGGAGGTCGGGGTGAGGTGCACCGTCACCCGTCGGCCTGTCACGGTTACCCGTGCGTTGTCCGGCGCTACTCCCGCAGCGCGGGCGGCGTCCCGGGCCA
>NZ_SOFR01000071.1:0-1439 GCF_004402735.1 Cryobacterium sp. MDB1-18-1
CGGACACGCCGGACTGAGCGTTTCCGCGCGCATCGGTGTCGCCGACACGAAATCCGCGGCCTCGGTGTCTCGCCTCGTGTACGACACGATCGCCGCCAACCCGGCCATCCGGGCCGCTGAACCGATCGACACCATCAGCGTCACGGTCGCCAGCATCGACTGACGTTCCCACGATTTCGGATCCGCGCGTGAGGAATCACCGACGTCGTACGTCTTACCCAGAGCTGTGTGACAATTCGCGCCTTGTGCGCTGCGTTCTTCGGCCTTTCCGAAGAAATGCGTGCGGTGCGCTTGACATGCGGCGCGCTTGAACTGCCACACGCCGTCGTTTCCGACTACATCGTGCCGACCCGTCGGCCCAATCCAACCCTGGAGGTTGACATGCCTATCGAATTCGCTGCCGCTCTCGCGGGTGGGCTGGCCACTCTGATCGACTTCGTCCCCAAACTCTTGCTGTTCCTGGTCATTCTGATTGTCGGACTTGTCGTGGCGAAACTGATCTCCAAAGCTCTGGCACGACTGCTGGACAAGGTCGGCTTTGACCGGATCGTGGAACGCGGCGGAGTCAAGAAGGCCCTGGCGGGCTCCGCCCTGGACGCCTCCGACATCATCGGAAAGATCCTGTACTACACGCTGGTGCTGTTCGTGTTGCAGTTCGCGTTCGGCGTCTTTGGACCCAACCCGGTCAGCGACCTGCTCGCTGGCATCATCGCGTTCTTGCCGAAAATCATCGTCGCGATCATCATCATCGTCATCGCCGTAGCGGTCGCGGCAGGCGCGAAAACACTGATCCAGGGAACCCTGGGCGGTTTGTCCTACGGGAAAGTCCTCGCCAACATTGCCAGCATCTTCATCTTGTTCCTGGGCGTGACGGCGGCACTGAACCAGATCGACGTCGCCACGACCGTGACCACCCCGATCCTGATCGCCGTGCTGGCCATCATCGCGGGCGTCATCATCGTGGGCGCCGGCGGCGGCCTAATCAAGCCAATGCAAGCCCGCTGGGAGTCCTACCTCACCAAGGCCGAAGAAGAAGCCCCGAAAATGCGCCTCGAAGCCCAAAAAGCGCCCAGCGTGAAAGAACAGGCCGAGCAGGCCAAGTACAAGGTGCACAACACACTCAACCCCACCGACGCCGGCACCACCCGCCGCATGAACAACGCCCGCTAACACACAGCACCCGGGTTTCACCCGCAACCCGGCACCACCCGGCGCGGGCCTGTTCGGCGGCAACACTCTCCGCCCCCGAACAGGCCCGCGCCGCCACCTCCCCAGAAGATTTGATAGCACGACCACTTGATCGAAGCCCCGTGATTCCCGGCATCACGAACACTCTCCCCCGCGTTCTCTTCTCGGCGCGCGGACCGCTCAGCGAGCAGCTCCTCAAAGCTTTGTTCCGGTCCCGACCGCCCGGGCGCGGGAGCGCCTGAGGCCCTCCT
>NZ_SOFR01000052.1:0-1469 GCF_004402735.1 Cryobacterium sp. MDB1-18-1
CCGACGAATATCGCGCCCAAACAACCGCCACCACATAAAGTTGCATTACCGAGTCCAACTTTCGGGGACCACTCCAAGAGCCCGTTGGTGTTCTCGTTGGTACCTCGTTGCCAGGGTGAATGCGGGTCGCGGAAGTAGACCGGGATGGTCGTTTCGGTTTGAAACTGCAGATACTCGGCCATTTCTGATCCCTGGTCCCAGGTCAATGACTTCCGGAGGTGCGCCGGCAGCGCTGACAGGGCCTGACCGACGCGTTCCCGGACGGTGGCGGCGTCGCGCTTGCCGTTCAGGTGCACGAGCAGGAGCATACCGGTGGTGCGTTCCACGAGGGTAGCAATCGCTGAACGGTTGAACGTTCCGCAGACGAGGTCGCCTTCCCGATGACCGGGAACTAGTCGACTGTCGACCTCAGCGGGGCGCTCGCCCAGTAGCGGGCCGGAGAACTTTGAACGCCGTTTCGTCGCGTGACGGTGGGTCAGGCGCCCGCGGCGCCCGGTTCGGAGGTGACGGGTCATTCCCCGGACCAGCCCGGTGGTGTGCGGCGAATACAGGGCCCGATAGATGCTTTCGTGGACGACGTTCATCTCGGGCTGGCCCGGGAAATCGATCCGGAGCTGGTGACTGATCTGCCTGGGGCTCCACTGTTCGAGAAGGTGTTTCGAGATCGCATCCCGCAACTGTGGGTTCCCGGCGATCTTGCCCGGCCGGGGGCGTTTGCGCGCGGCCTCCGCCAGAACCTGCGCCGCTCGAGGAGCATATCGTTTCTGGCGTGGCGCCCGATTCCTGACGACCTCACGGCTGACCGTCGACGGGCTTCTGCCCAGCTCGGCCGCGATCTGACGCAGGCTTTTTCCGACCTGCAACGCATCGGCGATCTGGATCCGCTCGCCCTCGGAGAGGTTTCGTGACGAAATCGTCGGCGGTGCTTTTCAGCGAGATCGGCGCGTAGGTCTTCGCGCGTCCTTGCGCGTTCGCCACTGTCCGCCCGTGTCGCCATCGCATGCCCGTGCGCCGGTTTATCTTCAGTGTTCGACACGCCTCGGCGTTGCTGATTCCTTGCCTCATCAGCTGAGCATATTTGGCGCGGGTCTCGACCATCGGCAGTGCGCCGGAACCCTTTCGCTGCGTCCTTGGACTATCTGGCATCGCTACTCCTGAAACTCAGGTGATGCGACGTTCGGTAGAAACCGCCCAGCTTGTCATGGCCGCCGACATTGGGGCATCTTGGCGCGTCGCCCTATCGGGTGGCGCTGTTCCGGCGACCGGGTAGCACGATTCCGGGGACGCTTAGCGCTCGAAGCGGGTGTGCTGCTCTGCCGTGAGGTGACAACACATGGGGTGTTGTTGTTTCGCTTTTGGACTCCAGGATCTGGGTCACGTCCCGCTGAGTGGTGGAGTTTCTCAACACCGTGCGGGTCAGTTGTTCTAGCTTAGGCGGCGGCGAGTTCTGGGAGGATCACCGCCTCGTC
>NZ_SOFR01000025.1:0-1595 GCF_004402735.1 Cryobacterium sp. MDB1-18-1
TTGCTTAGTCGGTACTCACTGACCATCCCACGGTGGCTCTTCGCGTTGAAGAAGCAACGCTCACGAGCGGGAAACCACACCACTCACAGGGACGTAACCCGGACAGAGCCGTAGATCTATGGAAAACTTGCATCTACGAGATGCCTTTCTTGTCGTGAAAAATGAACCCTAAGTAAGTTCCATTTTTCCTGACCTGGAAGGCATTCTCGGTTTAACGCGCCGTCAAACCCCGACTCTCACCGGTGGATCGAGGCTTAGTGCCGCTGGTCGCCGCCGGGTCGCCGGCTAGCCCGTTCTGGCGGTGTCCCTCGTGCAATTTGGTGAGCCTGGTGTAGCCGGCGGCCGCGTGACCTGGTGCCGGATAATGGGGGTCTGAATTGGGGCCTGGCACACCGCCCCCGGGACGCGAGCGAATCAACGCCGGACACGGTCGAGGCCCCGGACAGTTGGGCGGCAGTCGAGCAGCCGCGTGCTGTGATCCCGGCCGATCACCTGGTGCTCTACGTGCGCCGGCACATCAGCCGCTAGGCGCGATCGGAACGCATTCCGTACTTTTCGAACATAGGTACTGGGTATCTGCTTAGCTGAAGCTAGCGGCGATGGGGATCTAACCGGGACACGAGCCCTTTGAGGTACCAGGAAGAAGGCCTGCCCTCGGCACCCGAAATTCGACACCTACCGGCGAGTACTCTTGTCGGATGAAGCAGATTGGCCTTGTAGGTGGGCTCGGCTGGGTTTCAACGGCCGAGTACTACGGGCTCTTGAACGTCAGAGCGCGCGACGAATTAGGAGATCACCGCTCCGCACGAGTTCTAATCGACAGCCTGGACGAACAAGAGTTCCTCGACGCGCAGGCCGAAGACCCGTCGGAGGCGCGCTGCGAGGCAATGATTATCGAGTCTGTCGCTCGACTTGCCGAGGCAGGCTCCGAGGTCATCGCCCTGTGCGCTAACGGGCTGCACAGGTTCGTCCCGGCGATCATCCAGCACACGGGTGTCGAGGTCATCGACATCGCCGGCGCCACCGTCGATGCCGTGACGGCGTCAGGACTCAGCAGCGTTGGCCTGCTCGGGGTGAGGAAGACGATGGAGGGAGAGTTTTACCGGAGTCGGTTTGAAGACAAACACATCGAAGTCCTCACTCCTGACGAAGCAACTCGTAGCTACGTTCACGACCGGATTATCGACGAGCTCACCCTCGGCATCTTCACCCAGAGCACACGAGAGTCGTTCCTGGGGGTGTGCCAGGAATTGGTCGACCGCGGTGCGGAGGGCGTAGTTCTCGGATGTACCGAGATCCCCCTCCTATTGGATGTCAACGACGCGGCGAAGTTTCCTCTGTTCTCGACCACTGCAATCCACTGCGAGGCCATATTGAAGGCTGCGCTGACCTCCTGACGGTGGCAGTCCCCCCGCGGCCTCGACGGGGTCAAGCTAGTCATGTCTGACGCCCACACCGGCCTGAAGAAGGCTATCGGCACCGTGTTCCAGGGCGCCGGCTGGCAGCGATGCCGGGTCCACTTCATGCGCAACGTCCTCGCCGTGATCCCTAAAGGATCCCAAGACATGGTCGCGTCGATCATCCGCACCATCTTC
>NZ_SOFR01000081.1:0-1801 GCF_004402735.1 Cryobacterium sp. MDB1-18-1
GAAGTGGGCAGATCTCATGGCCACCAGCGGGCAGTTCTACTGGCCGTCAGCGGGCAGTTCCATGGCCGCCTATGGGCAGCTTGTCATGGCCGCCGACAGGCGTGAACAGCTCCGATCTCGTTGCCACCTCGAGGAGGCTTCCAAGTTCTTCGTCTCCTTTTCAGCACTAGAGTGCGGCGCCGATAGTCCTTTCACAGCTCGTCGAGTCGTTCGGCCCAGGTCGGATGCCGCGACACCAACCGGCCACTTCCGGTCCCGATGCGGAAGGGTTGAGTCCTAGTGGCCCGCATTCGAACCATTAAGCCGGCCTTTTTCCAGAGCGACGATGTGGTCGCTCTGAGCTTGCGAGCGCGTCTCACGTGGATTGGACTGTGGCTATTTGCTGATGACAATGGACGCAATATCTTCGATGCGCGAGTTGTGAAGGGCGACCTCTGGCGTTTTGAGGACAACGTGACGCGCAAAATGATCGAGGAGGACCTCGACGAACTTGTGGACGCCGGTCGTATTCGCACCTACGACTCCGGAAGAAAGACGTACTTCGAGGTCGTGAACTGGCTTGTTCACCAGAAGATCGATCGTCCTTCGAAGGTGGCACATCCGATCCCACCCTGGGGTCCAAACGCCGCAGAAAGTGCGGCATCAGCGAAGAGTGGGACGCGGGAGAGCCTCAACCGAGCTATGGGCCCAGTGAGTCATACGGGGCGAGTTCGCCCACCATTCTGCAGCCGCCATCCCAATGGAACAGACCTTCCGTGCAAGGATTGCGGAAATCTCAGGTTGGCGCTCATGGCTACCGCCTCGCAAGTCGCCCCGGTAGCAACACTGCCACTGCCGCCGCGGGCCGGCGACGGGTCCGGCTTCTGTGCATTGCACAACGAGTATCCGACTCCGTGCGACCAATGCATGAGGATCGGAGCCGAAGCGGCAGCTGCTGCCTAGCGCACGCACAGGTCCGCTCGGGTGAGTTGTCCGGTTGCCAGAGGTGCGTTGCTCATCAGTCTCCCCTTGTGCCCCTTCCTTGCGCGTGAAGCCTGCCCACAAGCGCAGACCTCGCGGGTCTGTCGTTCGCATTCGACGAGGACTCGGTGAGGGTTCACTGAGGGCTCGCGGATGTCCACACGAGCCCTCGATGCGAGAAGGAGAAGGACCAGTGGAAGGGGAAAATGGAAGGGGAGGGCGCACCCCTGGTCTTCGAGAGATCCGCTCCTGGGTCTGCGAATAGCTTGCCGGCCGTTCTGGTTGTTGGTCTTTGCTCTTCCTCGCCCCAAGGTCGAGACGGTGCGTGTGGATGCTTTGGATTCCGTGGAACAGCGTTCGACGAGAACTCGACGAGGCGTACACGAGCCCTCGATGCTGGAAGGGGAAATGGAAATGGAAATGGAAAAGGATGGGGAGGGGCGGGCGAGTGTCTGGCTCTCGGGAGTCACGCCTGTCGACCCATGGCAACTTCGCCGGCCGCTTGGTCGTTGGGCGCTACTCGATGCGGGACGCGTGACGTGGGCTTTGGGGCTACCGAGGGACAGCATGTCGACGACGGCTTGACGAGCGCCGCGCGGAGTCCCTTCGGTGCGCTCTGCCCAGTGTTGAGAGATCACGTTGCTACGCGTTAGCGGGACATTCCTGGCTGTAGTCCAATGGTTGACTCATCGGCCTGCGTGATGCTTGCGCTCTAGTACGCCGACAGCGCGAGAGGGCGGCGTGTTAACGCCGACTGAAAACAGGGCCACTTCTGCCAACTGAAAACAGGGCCACTCTCGTGTTGTTCTAGTGTGCCGTAGTCGCGGCGGGTTGGTGTTGC
>NZ_SOFR01000022.1:0-1853 GCF_004402735.1 Cryobacterium sp. MDB1-18-1
CGGATCCCGCGAGCACCGCGGCTCCGTCCGGCCCGGCCACCGCGTCCGCGGGCCCGGCCGCCGCCGGAACTCCGGCAGCTGGCCCCCCGGCCGCAGACCCGCGCGGCGCCGAAGCACGCGAGGCGCAGCAGCAGTACCCCCAGCAGCGACCGGCGGAGAACCCGCAGGCCCAGTTCGGTCCGCGTGCCGGCTGGACCACCCGCGGACCGGACGACCAGTACATCCGCCGCGGACCCGTTCCGCCGCCGCCCTCGCCGGTCCGGCGGACGCCGATGGATCCGCGCGACAGCAGGCTCCCGCGCCAGGCCCCGGGGACCCCGTCGAACCCGCTCGATCCGGAGAGCTTCCAGTACCCGCCGGTGCGGCAGCATCTGCCGGCGCAGGAACCGCAGAACCCGGCGACCCGCCCGAACCCGCAGTACGGCGCGCCGTTGCCGATGCCGATCGAGCGGCGCCGGGCATTCGTCGATCGCCGCGACTCGGGCAAGGCCGGCCTGCCGTACCCGAACGACCGCCGTCGTCCGCCGGCCGACCGGCGCGATCCCCGGAACGCCGACACCTTCCCGGACGATCGTTACAGCCAGCACCCCGACACGTTCTACCGCGCCAGCCCGCAGCAGGATCCCGCGGGCCAGGACACGGGCCTCCCGTCTGCCCGGCCGCGGCACAGCACCGGCCCGGCGCCGGACGGCGACGCTCCGGTAGCGGACCGGCGGGCACCGCAGCAGCGACCTCCGGCCCAGCAGCACCAGCAGCCCCGGCCTCCGGCGCACGAGGAGCGCCGCCGGCGACCGGCATCCTTCGTTCCACCGGGCTTCGTGCCCATGGCCGACACTCCGACGGGGTCGATGCCGGCTGCACCCGCGGCCGGCGCCACCGGACTCCCGGGCGTCGACCCCCAGGCCGGTCCGATGTCGTTCGCCGATTTCGTGCTCGCCCGCGACGCGCAGTCCTGGATCCCCTACGTGGAGAACACGCTCCCGCCGACGCACCCGCGCCGCGCCGGCTGACCCGGCCGGGCGGTCAGGGGTGACTGCCTAGGCTTCCATGTCGTCGTGGGTGACGATGCGGATCAGCTCGACGCTGCCGTCCGGCTTCTGCCAGAAGTGCATCCGGCGCGCGGCCGGGGTGTTCTGCTCGATCGACACCCGCATGCAGCGGGCGCCGTCCCAGCGCAGCAGGTGCGGGTCTGCGGGACCTGCGCCCTGGCGCAGCGCGTGCAGGTGGCGGCCCTGCAGGGTCTTGACCCGTCCGGTCAGCACATCGACGGATGCCTTGAACGCCTTCGCGAGCTGCCCGTCGTCGAGCCCGCTCAGGGAATCCGCGAACCGGTCTGACAGGCCGTAGCTGTGCGGCAGCGGCCATTCCTCGCGGTCGGATTCCGGGACCCGGTCGACCCAGGCGAGGGCGATCTCGTGGCGGACCCAGCTGGTGGCATCTTCCCAGAGGGCGCGGCGGGACTCGTATTCGCTGCTGGGGGTGGGGGCGACGACGGTCCGGCGGGACTCGCGCAGCATCCGCTTCTGGGTGCGCTGCTCGTCGCGGAGTTCGGCGACGGTGTGTCGCAGGGTGCCGAGTTCGACGAGCGCGTCGCGGAGCTGCAGCTGCGCGGAGCGGGCCTGCTCGCGCAGGCGGGCGAGGTCGGACTCCGTGCTTCCCGCCTCGACGAGCTGCGCCTCGAGCCGGGTGATCTTCGCCTTCGCCTCGGCCAGGGAGAGCTGGGTGGACTGCAGGGCGGACACCGACGTCGGCGCGCACGGCGCCGGGGTCGGGCCGACGCGGAACGGGATCGCGCCGGGCGACCCCGCGGTCGCGGGTGTCGGCCGGCGCACGGCGTGCACGCGGCCGGGCCC
>NZ_SOFR01000062.1:0-2475 GCF_004402735.1 Cryobacterium sp. MDB1-18-1
CGACGAGGCGGTGATCCTCCCAGAACTCGCCGCCGCCTAAGCTAGAACAACTGACCCGCACGGTGTTGAGAAACTCCACCACTCAGCGGGACGTGACCCTCTGTCCGCGACCTTCGACGATGGGAATCTCGTGTCGCTCGCCGGCCTCGTTCCCGCGATGTTGTTGGCGGCGTCGACGGGGCTGGGCGAGCTCGCGAACCGGTGGCTGAGCCTGCCGGGCTACTTCGGTGCGAACGCCGGATTGAAGGTCACCGCGCTGGTCGCGGGCATGGTCGCCGGCGCTGACTCCATCGACGACATGGCTGTCCTTCGCCACGGCGGGATGAAGAAACTCTTCGTCGGTGCTTACGCGCCGTCCACGTTGGGTTCGTTCTTGCGTGCGTTCACCTTCGGCCACGTCCGTCAACTCGACGCCGTCGCGTGGCGGTGGCTGGTCAACGTCGCCCAGACGGCACCGATCGTGGCTGGGATCAACGACTACGCCCTGGTCGATATCGACGACACCATCAAGGAAGTCCACGGCTACCAGAAGCAAGGCTCCGGCTACGGCTACTCCGGGGTCCGCGGGTTGAACGCGTTGATCGGCATCGTGTCACCACGGTGTCCGCGCCGATCATCATCGGGTCCAGGCTCCGCAAAGGCGCCGCCGGGTCCCCGCGCGGGGCGGGGAAGTTCGTCGGCGACATCCTCGCCACCGTCCGCCGGCTCCGGTCACAGACCGCGTCCGGCCTGGTACTCGTCCGCGCTGACAGTGCGTTCTACGGCCACGCGGTCGTCGCGGCCGCGCACCGGGCTGGCGCGAAAGTATCGATCACCGCCCGGATGGACCCGGCCGTGAAGCGCGCGATCGCTGCGATCGCTGATGACGCGTGGACGACGATTGAATACACCGACGCGATCCGGGACGAGACCACCGGGAAATGGATCTCCTCCGCCGAAGTCGCAGAGATTCCCTTCACCGCGTTCAGCTCCAGGAGGCTCAGCGAACGCATTACCGGGCGCCTGGTCGTCCGGCGGATCCCGGAGCTGAATCCGTTCGAGGGCACCGGGCAGCCGACCCTGTTCGACACGCACCGGTTCCACGCGTTCTTCACGACCAGCACCCTGGACACCGTCACGGCTGATAAAACCCACCGGCAACACGCGATCATCGAGCAGATCAACGCGGACCTCAAAGACAGTGCGCTCGCGCACCTGCCGTCGGGGATCTTCACCGCGAACGCGGCCTGGCTCGTGCTCGCCACGATCGCGTTCAACCTATCCCGCGCCGTCGGCACCCTCACCAGCACCGACCTCGGGAAGGCGCGCTCTGGCACCATCCGCCGCAAACTCATCCAGGTCCCGGCCCGAATCTCGACCTCGGCCCGGAAACTCCGGCTGCATTTACCGGCCAGTTGGCCTTGGGAGGACGGCTGGCAGGCCGTGTTCACGGCGGCCTGCGGCCCGCCGCGAACCGCGACCATCTGACCACCCAGCCAAACGGCGCAACCGGAGCAGGAACACCACCGGCAGCAAGGCCGGCCGCACCGCCATGCCCACCACCAGGAACCTCAGATCAACTCCGAGCGAAACCGCTCACCCAAGCCGACCGGTGGATCGAGGCTAAGCACCGCTCGCAGTTCGGGGGAGCGCCCAGGCTGTCCGATTCCATGTCGGCACCATAGCCGACCTCCCCGCGCCGGGTTGTGGAGCTGGGGAAAGATTGGCGCTCTCGTGGCTCGGTGCGCGGGCCGGCGCACGCTGGCCTTTTTGTTTTTTCGTCTGGGGGATTGTTCACTCCGTGCTGCCGGCGTCAAGCCGTCGTCGCAGTTTCGGCAAAACTTTTGGCCCGCTGTGCTCCTTCAAAACTTTGGCCTGCAACCGCTCCTTGGGGCTTGACCCCGACAGCACTCCATGAGGGCGGAAAACCGCCGAAAAGGCAAAAAAACGTTGAGGGAGATAGAGAAAATGACCGAATACATCACCACCAAGGACACCGCAAAGTTGGTTCGTGCGGCCTTGAAGAACGCTTTTCCCGGAGTGAAGTTCAGTGTTCGGATGAGTACCGGCACCGCGGCCGCGTGGATGAACGTGAGCTACAGCGACGGACCCACAGAACTCGAAGTGCGCCGAATCACCGGCCACTACGAGGGCCGCCATTTCAACGGTATGACGGACGGCTACGACGACGCCGGAACGGTCCTAGTCGCGGGAGACGGCGAAGACATGCCCCGTGAGGTGCGTTACTGCTGCGACGGAGTCAACAGCCACCGTGACTACACCGCCGCCGGATACCGCGCAGCACAACATCTCATCAGCACCGACAGCGAGCACAAAGACTTAGTTCTATTCACCCCCGAGGGCAACCCCATTGACAATGCGACTGGGACTGCCCCAAGTTCAGTTGACTCAAAGGGTTAGTGGTCTCAGGCGGCTTTGAGGGCCACGTTTATTGTCTCAAACTCGATCGGGGTGAGCTTGCCGAGGCGGCGTTGC
>NZ_SOFR01000087.1:0-2497 GCF_004402735.1 Cryobacterium sp. MDB1-18-1
TGGTGGGCAGATCTGTTGGCCATGAGTGGGCAGTTTTCATGGCCATCAGCGGGCATTTTCCGTGGCCGCCAGTGGGCAGTTCTTCATGGCCCTTGACACCCGGGGAACACGACCAGTGGGCGTTCGAGGCCGGATACGCGCAGAATGCTGTCGCTGCGGTGGCCTATGCTGCTCGTACGTGGCTGACCGATGAGCCACAGGAAGCGGTGTGGGCGGCACGGCAAGTCTATGAGGCGGCTGACTACGCCGCCCAGCTGCACCACCCCGGGGTAGCCGCGTACTCCATAGACGCGGAGGAGCGTTGGCGTCATTCGCCTGTTGTTGAGGGCGCGGTGAGCGCTCTGCTGGCTGACCTTGAGGCTGCGGCACAGGGAGACCCGATGAGAGTTCAGGAACAGTCTCGCGTGGGTGCCGGAGAACTTGCGCCCCTCTTCCCCTGACTTGATCCAGCCGGAGTTGACTTCTACTCCGACGGCGGCGATCCTGCGGCCAGCCGCTCAGGCGAGGCCACGGCAGGGGCCGAGCAACTCGTCGAGGTCGCGCTGGCTCAGACCGGATGCGGTGGTGCCAGAAGGTCATCGGGGGTCGCAGAGTCCGGTGCGGAGTCAGTTGTGGCTTTGACTTCGCTCGGTTGGCAGAGCATGACAATGATGATGATCGCACCGAGGATAGGGAGCAGTGCGAGAAAGAGGGAGCCCCATCCGTAGCCGGCATCTCGAAATCGGCGGACGGTCACGGCAAGTGAGGGGACGAGCATGCCAAGGTTCCAAATCAGAGGGAGAACCGTGTTGTGTCCCGTGAATGATTGGCCGATTCCAACGATGGCCTGTCCGACGACCCAGGCGAAGAGGGTCCACCACCAGAATTCGGATCGACTGGCGACACCGCGAAACTGGGCGTACTTCTTGAACACTGTGGAAACTGCCTGGCCGAAGTTCACGTCTATTCCCCCACTATACGAATGCATCCCAAGGAAGCTGCAGATTCACACGACCCCCGCTGCCAGAGTATCGACGACCGTGCGTTCTGAACCCGGCGCGGTCAACCCCAGTTCGAGGGATGCTGGAGGTTGTTGCCATTCAAACGGGTTGGGTGAATGGCCAGCAGGCGTTCTGCGTCTAGCGTTCCTGCTGACGGCTATGTTGACTGATATGGATCCATTCGGCGGCGACACTCGGTTCTTCACTGTCTAGATGACGAATTCGTCCGGGAAGGGCCGTGTTCGTCCAATGCACGTAGGTACCTGCCTGCTAGTCGTGATAGCAGGCATGGTGCTCTCCGGGTGCACCGCATTCGATGAACCCACGATGTCCTTGCCCCCGGACGGATCGGCCGCGGACCTCCGTCAGTTTGTGATAGCGGCCATTGACGCCGGGGACCAGCAGGCGCTTGTAGATCTCTTCGCGTCCGCCCCCTCGGCATACGCTGCCGAAAGTGCGGGCGTCGTCTTCGAAAAGTGCTCCAAAATCTCTCCCGCTGGATGCGAAATGAGCAGCGATTCCGACATCAGCCCGAAGCTAATGACAGTTCAATTGGTGGGCACGGCGAAGCAGGGCTCAACGGCGGGACAATCGTGCTCGTTTGCGTTGATTTGGTCGGGTGCGGGTCCGTGGAAGCTTGGAATCGGCACCACACTCCGAGTGCGTGATGTAGTGAGCGAGGTCGCGCTCGACACGACTGCAGTTTGAAGTGAACGGCAAAGCAGGCTGGTCAAGACGCTGCCCGAGCGGACGGTACAGCGACCGCTCCCTATCCGGTAATTTCGTAACGGAGCGCTTATGCCAGTTCGCATCACCAGCCCATCCATGAAAATCGCGTACGTAGTCGCTTGCTACGTTCTCGGCATCTTCGCCGCAATCGCAACGGTCACAGCAGGGCGCTTTTCGCCGGGAACGTTCTGATGGCAGCGCTCGTGGTCCTGGCAGTCGCCTTCGACGCGCTTCTTCCACGCGGAAGGCGAACCAGCTGCCCAGGAGCGTCCGTTGTGAAAGATGACGGCTCATCCGACTTCAGGTTTCATCTTTACTGTTTTGTTCGGTCTGCAGTTCAGTTACCTGGTGAGCATCGCGGTGGGTCCGCCCGAGGGTGGCGTACCAATCGTGGGCCTCTCGGTGAACGGGGTCATCGCAGCGTTGTTCTGCTTCTGTGTGATAGTCGGCACAAATCGCACTGCGACAAGACAGCCGTTCCATTACGGAGACCGCCGGGAATTCTCTTGACATCAAGGTGTTCCATGATCGCAGGAAGTGACTAAACGGACCTCGGACCGCTGGACGCCCGAAGTGACAATCCACCCAGCCGACCAGCGCTTCCGAGATTCGTACGCACATCAGAGAATCGTGTAGACCAACTTCACGGGATCCGCGGTTGTCGCGGCTATTGAGGATGAACCGTCGACGCCTGTTGATAGGCTCGTCCACCCGTTGTTGCTGGCCGCTTCGTACACCTTCCCGTTCGAGACGGTGTAGAGGTACTTCACGCCGCCAACGGTGATCGC
>NZ_SOFR01000058.1:0-2641 GCF_004402735.1 Cryobacterium sp. MDB1-18-1
TGTCAAGGGCCATGAAGAACTGCCCACTGGCGGCCACGGAAAATGCCCGCTGATGGCCATGAAAACTGCCCACTCATGGCCAACAGATCTGCCCACCAGGATTCGGCGGCGTTGGCCATGCGCGGAGCGAGTGTTAGCTCATCGGCGTCACGCCCTGTCCGGCGAGGGCCTGCGTGAGGCGGATCGATTCGCCCGACGTCTGGCAGACGTGAGCGTGGTGAAGTAGCCGGTCAACGGTCGCTGTGGCGAGGGTCTTGGGCATGAGCTCGTCGAAGCCGGCAGGATGTAAATTCGACGAGACCGCGATAGATCGTTTTTCATAGGCCGCATCGACGAGCCGATAGAGTCCCTCGGCCGCGTCGGTCCCAACGGCCAGGAGCCCTATGTCATCAATCACGATGAGGTCGGCGCGAAGGATGCGCGCGACGACTCGGGTGACGCTGTCGTCAGCGCGGTGGGCACGCATCAACGCGCCGAGGTCCTCGAGGCGGAACCACGCCACACGCATGCCGGCCTCGACGACTTGCTGGCCGAGGGCCTCGAGGAAGAACGTTTTTCCCGTGCCGGACGGCCCGCAAACGACAACGTTCTCCTTCCGCCCGATCCACTCGAGGGTGCGGAGGGCCTGCTGCGTCGGCAGCGGGATCGACGACGCAGCCGGGTCCCACGTGTCGAAGGTCTTCCCCGTCGGGAACCCAGCGGCCTTCCGGCGGGTGGCGAGCATCGACCGCGACCGACCGGTGACTTCCTCGACGAGGAGGGCTTTGACGACTTCGGAGGGTTCCCACCGTTGCGTGCGCGCCGTGATCAGCAGCTCCGGCGCTAACGCCCTGGCGTAGGGCATCTTCAGCTGCCGCATTAACGCCTCCAGGTCGGCTGGCAGAGCGGGTGCGGCGGTCGGGACGGGGCTCATGCGCTTTCTTCCAGCAGGTCGTCGGGAAGGCTCACGGGCGGTTGACCGATCGCGGCCCAGCCTCGGGTTCCTTGGGTGAGGGACTGGGTTTCGCTGGCCGTGTGGGTGGCAGCGCGGAGACCGGCCGCGTTCAGAATCGAGGCGAGGTCCTTGTGCGCGAAACGACCATGGACGGCCGCAGTGCCCAGGGCCTGGTCAACGTCGGCCTGCCCAGCGATCTTCGCCAGCGCCACGGCCTCGGCCATCTTCTGCGTGATCCGCATCGTGCCCACCGCAGCGGCCTCGAGCAGCCAGGTCCGGGCGCCAGCACCAATCGCGAGGAACTCCGTCTCAGCTGCACTTCGCGCTTTCACGGCATAGTCGCCGGGGACCCTGGTGGCATGATCGGGGAAATGAGTGTCGTTGATGGCGGGACTGCCCGGCCGGGCGCGCTGGTGCCGGGCGACTTCAACGGGCCCGTCCAGGCCCTCGTGCACGACGATGACCTCCTCGTCCAGGCCGAGGCCGTGGCTGCGCACGAATACTCGCTGGCCGAGCAGATAGAAAGGCACCGAGTACTGAGCGTTCTCGAACGTGATCATCGGCGTGTTGTCCGGGACGCTGCGGGACATGCCGAAGGAGATGGTGTGCGCGGTGCCCGGAACACGATGCAACCGGGGGGCTTCCTCCACGAGCATCGCTGCGGGCTTGCGGCGCGTGGCGCGGTGTTCACGGTTGTTGACCAGGTCCATGAACTCTTGGCAGGCCGTTTCGACGTCGGCGAAGGAGTCATATTCGGGCCGGAGGTTGGTGTCTTTGGGAACGATGTCGGCCTTGGCCAGCTTCACCGAAGACTCGACACCACCCTTGGTCGCTGGATCCGCCGGCTGACACGTCAGCACCGTGACGCCGTAATGGCGGGCGAAGTCGACCGTCGCGACGTTCCGGACCGGAACGCCGGCGACGTGAGAGACGGTGACGGTTTTCTCGTTATCGGTCAGGACGTAGGTCGGGGCGCCGCCGATGACGCGGAACGTTCGATCCAGTGCTGCGTAAACGCTCGGCGCGGTGCGGTCCCGCATCACGATGACGATCCGGAACCGTGACCAGGCCAGCCAGGCGATGTAGAGCACGGTCTTCTTGCCGTCGATCACGGGGCCGTCGCCGAAGTCGTACTGAATCCACATGCCCGGCTCACAAATCCATGGGCGGTGCACGCGGGTGTTACCGAGGCGGTAGGCGGCACGAACCTGAGCGAAAGCTCGGCGGGTCGAGCGATCCGAGCCCGTATAGCCCAGAGCCACGAGCTTCGTGTGGGCGATGTCCGAGCGCAGCTTGCCCTTGGACGCGACCATCCATTCCTCAAGCTTGGGCATGAACGGGTCCGTGACCCGACCACGATTGACCGGGTTCGCAATCGGCTGGCCAGCGTCGCGAGCGGCAACATGGCGAGCAACCGTGTGATGGGAGCACCCCGTCAACTCTGCGGCGCCCCGCAAAGATTTGGTCAGATCATACGCAGCGAGTATCTCCATGATTTCTACGTCTACCTTCATAAGTGGGCCTCTTCCTGAGCTGTTTGATGCGTCTAGATACCGCAATCAAACCTCAGGGAGAGGTTCCGCCGTTTTAACGGGCGGGTTCAGATCAGGAAGTGGGCAGATCTCATGGCCACCAGCGGGCAGTTCTACTGGCCGTCAGCGGGCAGTTCCATGGCCGCCTATGGGCAGCTTGTCATGGCCGCCGACA
>NZ_SOFR01000074.1:0-3067 GCF_004402735.1 Cryobacterium sp. MDB1-18-1
TGACTATGGCAGTGTTATTCGGACCCACCAGGGCAATCTAAGCGGGACCCACTTCGGCTGTTTCGGGGTGTCTGGGGCAATCTAAGCCGGACCCACCTCCACCGTTGTTGCAACGTGTTTTCGTTGCTCAAGGTGGAGGTTTCGGATGGAGTTTCGGGTGGAGTTGTTCGCGCGGATCAGACGTGATGCGCGCGTGGAGGGCCTCTCGATCAGGGAGCTGGCCCGAAGACACGGAGTCGGGCGGCCGACGGTGCGGCAGGCCCTCGCGCAGGCGGAACCGCCGGCCCGGAAACCGCGGGTGCGAACCGCACCTCGGTTGGACGTATTCAAACCGGCGATCGACGAGATGCTCCGCCAGGACCTCGACGGACCCAAGAAGCAGCGGCACACGGCGAGGCGGATCTTCGCTCGCCTTGCGGAAGAGCACGACGCGACCGAGCTGTCGTATTCGACGGTCCGTGACTATGTTCGCCGTCGTCGGCCGGAGATAGATGTCGAGGCGGGCCGGTTGCCCGAGGTGTTCGTCCCGCAGGAGCACGCGCCTGGCGCGGAAGCAGAGGTCGATTTCGGCGAGGTCTGGGTGGTGCTCGCTGGGGTGAAAACGAAATGCCACATGTTCGCCTTCCGCCTCTCGCACTCGGGGAAGGCGATCCACCGGATCTATCCGACGCAAGCGCAGGAAGCGTTCCTCGAGGGCCACATCGACGCGTTCGAGGACATCGGCGGGATCCCGACCCGGCACATCCGCTACGACAATCTCACCGACGCCGTCGTGAAGGTCATCTACGGCACCGGCCGGCAGCGCACCGAGAACCAACGGTGGGTCCTGTTCCGCTCACACTATGGATTCGATGCGTTTTACTGCCACCCCGGGATCGAGGGAGCTCATGAGAAGGGCGGCATCGAGGGTGACGTCGGCCGGTTCCGCCGCACCCACCTCTCACCCATGCCCGTTGTGGACACCCTCGCCGAACTGAATCAGAAGGTCCGTCAGTGGGATCTCGACGACGAGAACCGCAGGATCGGCGACCGCATCCGCACAGTGGCTCAGGACTTCGCTCTTGAGCGGGAGCTGCTGGCACCGATCACGGCGGAGCGGTTCGAGCCGGGCCTGTCGTTGACGCCTCGGGTGAGCCGGTCGAGTCTGGTCCGGGTGCGAATGGCGTCGTATTCTGTCCCGGCCCGGTTCATCGGCCGCACTGTGAGGGTGTCGCTCCGCGCATCGGAAGTAGTCATCTTTGATGGCCGAACCATGATTGCCAGGCATCCTCGGGTGGTCGCACTGCACGGGCAGAGCGTGAATCTCGACCATTACCTCGAGGTCCTCCAGCGCAAGCCCGGCGCTTTCCCCGGTTCGACCGCTCTCGCTCACGCCAGGGCGACCGGTCACTTCACCTCAGCTCATGAAGCGTTCTGGGCCGCGGCACGGAAGACCGATGGTGATGCTGGTGGCACCCGAGCCCTGATCGACGTTCTGCTGCTGCACCGTTCGATGGCTGCTCAGGCCGTTGTCGCCGGCATGACCGCCGCACTGACGGTCGGCGCCGTCACCGCCGATGTCGTCGCGGTCGAGGCCCGACGCCACGAAGCCTTGGGTGGGTCCGGGTTGGACCGTCACCTCGCCGATCAAGCTCGTGGTCCGGAGCGGCGAGTGGTCAGTCTTACTCAGCGCCGTCTCGCGGACCCGGCCGCCGTTATTGCCGGCCTTCCGGCCGACACCAGGCCCTTGCCATCCGTTGCCGCTTACGACCAGCTGCTCCGTATGCCCGATCGAACGCCACCCGACACAGAGCCCAGCGTCAAGAAGGGAACAGGTTCATGACCACTATGACAACCATCACCACCACCCTGCGGAGAAGGCGAGGCCTCACCGAGGAAGCCGCGAATGCAGCCATCGATCAGGCCTGTCGGCGGCTTCGCCTTCCGACAATTCGTGCGGTCGTCGAGGAAGCCACGACCACTGCGCAGAAAGAGCAGCTCTCCTATCAAGGGTTCCTGGCGGAGCTGCTGTTGGCGGAGTGCGACGACCGCGACCGGCGCTCCTCCGTTCGCCGTGTCAAGGCGGCGGGGTTCCCTCGGGATAAGTGGCTTGGGGACTTCGACTTTGACGCCAACTCGAACATCAATCCGGCCACGATCAACACCCTTGCTACCGGCGACTGGGTTCGACGAGGCCAGCCGCTCTGTCTCATCGGTGACTCGGGCACCGGCAAGTCGCACCTACTCATCGCCCTCGGCACCGCGGCGGCAGAGAAAGGGTTCCGGGTCAAATACACGCTCGCAACCCGGCTCGTGAACGAACTCGTCGAAGCCGCCGACGAGAAGAACCTCGCCCGGACCATCGCCCGTTACGGAAGGGTCGACCTGCTCATGATCGACGAACTGGGCTACATGGAACTCGACCGAAGAGGCGCGGAACTCCTCTTTCAAGTCCTGACCGAGAGGGAGGAGAACAATTCAATCGCGATCGCATCAAACGAGTCGTTCTCCGGTTGGACGAAGACCTTCACGGACCCGCGGCTCTGCGCGGCGATCGTCGACCGACTGACGTTCAACGGCACCATCATCGAAACCGGCACCGACTCCTACCGGCTCGCCCACACGCAGAAACAACGAGCCGCGACAGCAACGATCAGCGGCTGATAGTGGCATCCCTGGCGCGGGAACGAGCCCAGGGTCAGGCGTGGTTCTGGATCGCCTCGACGAGCTGCGCGACAGAGGGAACGCCAGCGAAACCGGAGTCACTGCGATAGACCCGGCACGCCAGATCGGAGGTTCGTCCATCCGACGGGAACGCATCCACACCATCGAGAAGGATCGTCGGCGAGCCTGCAAACGGGACCACCGCGGCCTGGACGCTATCTGTCAGCAGACGATACGTCACCTCGACATCGACTCGACCCAACTCGGTCAGCGCCGACTCAACCCGCGTCCCCGCCTCCATCCAATTCGGACACTCATCAATATGAAGAATCTCTACACGCATACCCCAGTATCACTCGTTGTGACCAGACTCCGGGTCCCGCTTAGATTGCCCAGGTGGGTCCCAGTTGGGTTGACATAGCCA
>NZ_SOFR01000088.1:0-3200 GCF_004402735.1 Cryobacterium sp. MDB1-18-1
ATGAGTCAATACTCGTACAGCATGACCCGCACCATCAGGCGCGGGTCATGCGGCGACTGGCCCTTCGACTTCGCATACGACGCGTAGAACTTCTGCAGGTCGAGCTGGGTTTCGGCGATGTCCGCGATGAAGCGAGAGAGATGATTCTGCGGTAACCACTCATCCAGCGACGGTGGCACCAGCATCACCGCGGCCGGCTTGAGCGCCCGGAACCGTTTATTCACCCCGCCGCCAGCCTCAACACCATCATCAACGACAGAGTCCACGTGCTCAAGCTCAGCCGCGGGGAAGAGACCCTCCGAATCGCTCAAACCCAATTTTCCCGGACCGAAAACCTAAACCCAGGAAATCCACCGGCGTTTTAAAAATTATCCTCACTGACCCACGCTCCTCGCCTAATTGAAGCTCCGAATTCTTGACCGATCCTTTCATGCTGGTCTCTTCCGCCTTGCACTCCGGTCCTGGCCGGTCGCACTTCCAGTGAATCTAGCGCCCCCCTGACTCTGCCGGCTCACCAGACCGTTCGGGTCCGTTCCTGGGCGACGACGGCCTCACGGTCGACCAAGCGTCTTAGCCCCGCCAGCGGCTGGCTCATTCGATGGTTGCCGCGGATGCGCGGTTCGACCCGGTCGAGAAACGCCCAATACCCGGCCGTGAACGGGCAGGCGTCCTCGCCGAGGCGTTTCTTGGGATTGAATGGGCAGCCTCCGCAGAAATCACTCATCGACGAGATGTAGGCGCCGCCGGACGTATACGGCTTGGTCGCGACCATGCCGCCGTCGGCATATTGCGACATTCCGACGACGTTGGCCGGCATTACCCACGGAGTTCCGTCAACGAACGCCGAGATGAACCAGTCGTTCAGTTCGCCCGGATGATAGCCGCGCTGCAGGGCCTGGTTTCCGAGGATCATGAGGCGCTGGATGTGGTGGGCCCAGCCGGTGTCGGCCACCGCCTCCAGCACGTGGCTGACGCAGGCGGCCCGCACACCAGTGCCGTCGAGCTCCCAGTACGACCGGGGTAGCGGTTCGTGCGCGGCGAGGAAATTATTGTTCATGACATAGGCGGGCCCGAGGTGCCAGTACAGGTGCCAGACCCAGTCCCGCCACCCCATGAGCTGGCGGACGACGGCCTCGACGCTCTGCAGGGGCGCCGCGCCGCTCGCGTGGGCCAACACGACCGCATCGATTACCTCCCGAGGATGCAGCAGGCCCAGGTTGAGCGGCACGCTCAACCTGGAGTGTGCCATCGCGTCGTCCCCGCGCAGGGACGCATCCTCGAACGGACCAAAGTCATTCAGTCGGGTCTCGATGAAGTCTTCGAGGGCGGCCAGGGCCTCCGCCCGGGTCGCGGCGAAGCGCCGGGGCCCATCCCGCCCGATCAGGGTGATGCGGCCATCCGCTTGCAGCCGGTCGAGGTCTCGGCGCACTTCTTCGTCGATGTCGTCTTCGACCGGCTTCCACGGGTCGGGCAGGCCGAGGGCGATGGCCGCGCGGGGTGGCGGACGGCGGTTGTCGTGGTCGAAGTTGAAGCGGCCGCCCTCGGGGTCCGGCCCGCGCATCAGTACTCCGGTCCGCGTGCGAACCGAACGGTAGAACTGCTCGAGTACGAGCCGGGAGGCCGGGCGCCCCTCGACCCAGTCGGCGAAGTCCGCCTCGCTCGTGATGAATCCGCGGCTCGGCAGCACGCTGGCGCCGAGTTCGGCCACGAGCGCCCTCGCCCCCCAGCTGGTGGGGTCGATCACCTCGAGCGGGCGACCGGAGAGCACGTCGCGATAATGCTCCGCATGCAAGAATTCGACGCGGTCGCCGAGTTCCCGCGCCCGGTGACGCAGTGCGCTGAGGATGAGGTGTGCCTTCGCCCGGTGATAGGGCCGCCGCCCGAGGACCCCGACCGCCTCGACCAGCACAATCTGTCCGCCGTCATCGAAGTGCGGTCCAAGCTGGTCAGCGAACAGGAAGCGGGGCACCGGCATGATTGTGAGTCTAGGGCGGGGCACCCGCGACGGATTCCCTCGCCCGGCTGTTCGGGGCGGATGCCCAGCGATCCCGGGTTAGCCTCGGGTATGGGCAGGTTCACGGACAGTTGGCGATCGAACCTCCTCGGGACCCTGTCGGGCAACAGCGAGGGCCGGCCGCAGTGGGTCGGCACGATGGAGCTCGGCGATGACGCGGGCTTCTTCGGCCCCGGATCGGCCGCATGGGCTGTCCACGGCGGCATGGCGACGATGGTCGCCGGGATCAGGGCGCTGCTGATGAAGACCCTGCACCCGGGGGCGATGGCCGGGGTGCACGACTGGTCCCGGTACAAGGAGGACCCGCTCGGGCGCCTCTCCGGAACGATCCAGTGGCTCGTGACTGTCACCTTCGCCGACACCGTGCGCGCGGAACTGGAGTCGACCAGGGTGGGGCGTTTCCATGACCGGGTCAGGGGCAGTTACCTCGACGCTGCCGGTGTGCGGCGGAACTATTCGGCGGGTGATCCCGAATTGTTGTCCGGGGTGCATATCGTCTTAACGGATGCTTTTCTCGAGTCACACAAGCTGTGGGGCGGTCGGGGCGCGGGCGGCGCGATCGCCGGCGGCGCCGACGGGTACGTGCGCGAGTGGGCGAAGGCCGGCGAGCTGATCGGCGTGCAGGATCCGCTCCGCTCGGCCGGGGAGCTGAGAGCTTAGCTGGCCGCCTTCACGGATGCCGGGGTCCTGAAGAGTGACGAGCGCGTCGCCGAGGCGGTTCGTTTCATTCGGAGTCCGCCACTCTGGCCAGGGATGATGCCGTTCTATCGGATCATGTTCGCGGGAGCCGTGGCGTCGCTTCCCCTGCAGCACCGGCTGCTGCTCGGAGCGTCGTCCACCTCAGAGAATGCTGCCTGCACTCGCCTGGGACTGGAGAAGCGAATATTCATTGAGAAGGCTCGAACCCGGGGTTATCCAACGAACGGGTGGGGGATGAGTTCTACCAGTCGACACTCAGGGCATAGTTGACGCACCCGGACTCCGTATGGTGTCTCCACCGTCGCCACGTTCATCTCGTGGCCGCACGCAGGACATACTGGTCCCTCTCCGGGGATGTTGCCATCGTTCATCGTAGGATTGTGCCTCACATTGTGAAGGCCCACGCCGACAGGCGATGCAGGCTTTCGTGCCCCGGGATTAGCTGCGCAGAAGGCTGATTATGTGTTTGTCGCGTTCGGCGAGAGCA
>NZ_SOFR01000078.1:0-3250 GCF_004402735.1 Cryobacterium sp. MDB1-18-1
AACGCGGCGAAGAATGACGCCTTCTCGTCGTCGGTGAACGTTCGGGCTGGTGGTCGTTTTGTCTGTTCGGAAACCATGGTCGCAACTCCTGAAAAGTGCTGGGTGTTGCAACGACCGATAGAACCCAAGCACTTCTACTGGCCGTCAGCGGGCAGATCCGTGGCCGCCTATGGGCAGTTTGGCCCGGCCGCTAACACCACACTCCGTCGACAGCTAGATCAATCGCCAGTAAATCTGCACATACCAACTAACTGGTGGAGAATTTGTAGTTTCCGTGCAGGAATCCCCGGACGCAGCGTCCGCCCGAAGCTACTTCGACACGATGCAAGGAAAACTAGCCCCCGTCCAGCCCATTGAAGGACTTGCGAACCTCGAATTCCCCGCCTTCGAAACCGCAGAGGGCGTGGTCGTCTTCCTCAAGGACAATATGACGTTACAAGTTGACGCCAGAATGCTGACGGACAAGATCGGGCCGCAGGGCGTCACCCGCACCGCTTTCTCCTACGAAATAGCTACTGCCATCCTCGGCTGCTGGACCGGAAAATAGTCCGGCCGCGTCACAGTAGCCAAACCGCAGCCCGACGTGCCGATGTCGCTTGCGCGATGATCGCCGCGTCTCGGGCGTCGGTTTTCGCTTCGCCCGCGTGGAGGTCCGCGATCCGGCGCATAGCCAGGCCCGGCAGATAGCCCGGATGCGGTCCGGACAGCGGAGCTGCGCGAGAAAATCGCTGCTGGTGTGCCGAGGGCTGAACTTGCCCGCCAATACGGGATTAGCCGCGAAACCGTTTACGCGTATCACCGTCCCGAGGCCTGAATACGCTCCGTTGACGCATTACCTAGTTAAGAACTCCCATCAGATTTCACTCTCGTCTTCGTGGTCTGCTTCTTCAGCCGGCTGAAGTGTTCATTGGGCAATTTCCTACAAAAGGAACAGGGGACGTCGTCCGCGTCGAGGTGGCCGTGCGGTTCCGCTTAGTCACAGATCGAGAAACTTGGCAGGGCTGTCACGGTCACTACGCCAGCCGCATAGACACCACGTTCGTGACGCCCCTCGGGAGATTCACACTTCAGGTGCGACCACGTGCGCGCGCAACTCGGCGACGGCACGGGCGGTATCTGGGGTGCCCTTAGGTTCAGCGCGGAGCCGGGCGGCGAACTCGTTGACCGGCTAGGTTTTTCCATCATTGATTCCCATTCGTTGACAATTCGGGAGCATCGCGTGCGGCCGTATTACGTCCAGTCCCGACGGCCTCGGCCACTTCTGGGTGGTTCAGGTCGAAGGCGGGTCGTTCGGAACGGATCCGCGGCAGGTACGTGAAGTTGTGTCGCGGCGGCGGGCACGACGTGGCCCACTCGAGAGAGGAACCATACCCCCAAGGGTCGTCGACGGTGACCTTGGGTGCACGGCGTGCGGTGATGTAGACGTTCAGGAAGAACGGGATCATCGAGACGGCGAGGATCATCGCGCCGATCGTTGACAGCTGGTTCATCCAGGTGAAACCGTCTTCGGGCAAGTACGACCCGTACCGACGGGGCATACCGAGGATTCCGAGCCAGTGCTGCACGAGGAACGTGGTGTGGAAACCGATCAACAGAAGCCAGAAGTGCCACTTGCCGAGGCTCTCGTTGAGCATCTTGCCCGTCCACTTGGGCCACCAGAAGTAGAAGCCGCTGAACATCGCGAACACGACGGTGCCGAAGACGACGTAGTGGAAGTGCGCCACCACGAAGTAGGTGTCCGACACGTGGAAGTCCAGGGGCGGCGAGGCGAGGATGACTCCGGTGAGCCCGCCGAAGGTGAACGTGACGAGGAAGCCGAGCGCCCAGAGCATGGGCGTCTCGAAGGTCAGCGACCCGCGCCACATGGTGCCGATCCAGTTGAAGATCTTCACACCGGTTGGCACGGCAATGAGCATTGACATCAGTGAGAAGAACGGCAGCAGGACCGAACCCGTGACGTACATGTGGTGCGCCCAGACTGAGACCGACAGTGCACCGATGGCAATGGTCGCGTAGATGAGGGTCTTGTAGCCGAAGACCGGCTTCCGGCTGAAGACCGGGAACACCTCGGTGACGATGCCGAAGAACGGCAGAGCAATGATGTACACCTCGGGGTGGCCGAAGAACCAGAACAGGTGCTGCCAGAGAATGGCGCCACCGTTGGCCGGATCGTAAATGTGCGAGAGGAAGATGCGGTCGGAGGCGGCGGCGAGGAGGGAAGCTGCGAGTACCGGGAACGCCATCAGGACGAGGAGGGAAGTGACGAGTGTATTCCAGGTGAAGATCGGCATCCGGAACATGGTCATCCCGGGGGCGCGCATCGTGATGATGGTCGTGATGAAGTTGACCGCACCGAGGATCGTGCCGAAGCCGGAGAGACCCAGGCCGACCATCCAGAGATTGCCGCCGACGCCTGGCGAGAACGTCGTGCTTGCGAGGGGTTGGTAGGCGAACCAGCCGAACGACGCTGCTCCCTGCGGGGTCAGGAACCCACCGACGGCGATCAGGCTGCCGAAGAAGAACGCCCAGAAGGAGAAAGCATTCAGCCGCGGGAAGGCGACGTCGGGCGCACCGATCTGCAGCGGCATGAGGGAGTTGGCGAAACCGAAGAACAACGGCGTCGCGAACATCAGCAGCATGATCGTGCCGTGCATGGTGAACAGCTGGTTGTACTGCTCCTTGGTCTGAACGACCTGCAGGCCGGGCTCGAACAGCTGGGTCCGGATCACCAAAGCCATCACGCCGCCGAGGCAGAAGTAGACGAAGGAGGTGATCAGGTACATGTACCCGATGACCTTGTGGTCGGTGGAGGTGATCCACCGAACCAGGACGTTGCCCTTGCTGTCCGAGGAGGGCCGGCTGGAGAGCTCAATTCTCGTGGGTTCCGCCACCGTGGCCGACCTCGTAGTTTCGGTCCGTTCGATCATCGTCTGGCACGCCTCCCGTCTGTGACGGTCAGCAGATCGAGGAAAGCGCGGGTGAGCGGCCGACGGAGACACCCGCCTCAACATTGCTCGTAGTATGCACGGATTTCTCCACGCCTCTCCCTCCGAATGCGATTCCGACTCCACTGAGGAAAGCGCACACTGCCGATGAATGGAACCAGGTGCACCTACGTTGTGAGGGTATATCCCATTTGTAGTGCCCGCAATGGGTCACGTCCCGCTGAGTGGTGGAGTTTCTCAACACCGTGCGGGTCAGTTGTTCTAGCTTAGGCGGCGGCGAGTTCTGGGAGGATCACCGCCTCGTC
>NZ_SOFR01000056.1:0-3691 GCF_004402735.1 Cryobacterium sp. MDB1-18-1
TCCGAAGCATCCATGCTCGAGCTGGCCACCATGAACAACCCCATCAAGGTCATCGACGAGGCGGTGATCCTCCCAGAACTCGCCGCCGCCTAAGCTAGACCAACTGACCCGCACCGTGTTGAGAAACTCCACCACTCAGCGGGACGTGACCTGTGGGAGCGTAATGCTTGCTGAAGCACGTGAGACGTCCAGCGCGACGGTGACGTTGGTACTGCGCTTCGTCCGTGAGCGCGGTGGCGTCCAGTTGGTTGCCGACGTACTCGCGGCGGCCGGGATCATCCAATCGGTCGAGGAGTTGGAGCAAATCTCCACCTGGATCGGCTACGACACCCGCATCCGGCTTTTTGAGGCCGTGACGGAAGCCCTCGGCCCGGGGACAATGTTCAGAATCGGCGAATCTGCCGCTGCGGACAGGGTCCATCCGGCCATTGCGCAACTTCTGAGCGCCTTCGCATCACCCCGCGCCGTGTACAACCAGCTCCCAAGGATGGTCCCGAAATTCAGTACGACGTCTACACTCGCGCTCGTCACCATCAGCCCCACGGATGCAACGCTCAGCTTTCATCTCCACGACGGATACGCTCCGTCCCGGCTGGATTGCGAGTATGCGCAGGGCCTGTTCTCTGCCGTGCCACGTATCTTCGGGCTGGAATCAGCGCACACCGTCCAGGACGAGTGCCAGTCGGACGGAAATCTGGCCTGTGTGTACCACCTCACATGGTCCCGGCGACTGCACTGGTGGTCATGGCGCAGTGGTAGGCGCGCAGCCGATCGCGGATTCGCGGCCTTGCGTGAACAGGTCCAGCGGATACAGCTGGCCGAGGCGGATCTCGTCAGCAGCGACGACATCGGCGAGGTGCTCGCCCGGATCGTGGGTCGCGCCGCAGCAGCGGTCCTCGCGCCGTCCTATCTCTTCGTCGTGAAGCCGACTCACGGCGGGGCGCCGCTCGTGCACTTTTCGGGTCTCGCCGATGATCGAGCCGCGGAACTCGCGGCGCGGCTGCTCGAGGGTGCCAGCCTCGGCAGTTCCGCCGTTGTCGTCGACGTGGCGTCGACTCGCCAGGTTCACGGGCGCCTCGCGGCCTTGTACCCGCGGGGGCAGAAGCCCATGGACGCGGACCGGGCGCTCCTCAAGGCTTATGCCAGCCACGCGGCAGCCGCCCTTGACCTCTTCACGGCGCTCGAGGACAGCCGCCGGGAAGAGAGCCGCTCGACGGCGCTGCTCGCGCTGGCTCACGAACTGGCCACCGCCGGCAGCACGACCGGCGTCGCGGACATCATCGCGGCCGCCTTGCCGACTATCGTCGCGTGCGACGCCGCGGCGGTCCTGCTCTGGGACGCCGGACTCGCGACGCTCCAAGCAGTCGCCTGCGACGGCTTTGAGCCGGGCGAGCGTGAGGTGCTGTTCGCCACGCCGATCCCGGCTGCGACGACTCCCGAGCTGATCGGACTTCTCACTAACCACGAACCCGTCCTCGTCAGGGCGGACGAGGCCAGCCCTCTTCTAGTACAGTTACTCGGCGCCATTGGGGCGCCGAATGTTGTCGTGGTCCCGATGCTCGATGGCGATCTCCTATTGGGGATCGCGGCCGCCGTATGGCATGGACACCTCACGCCAGAGGTACATTGCGCGGCCATGACCCGGATCGTCGGGGTGAGCAGCCAGGGCGCAACGGCCTTACAAAACGCGAGATTGCTCGCGACCGTGCGACACCAGTCCCTGCACGACTCTCTCACCGGGTTACCCAACCGGGTGCTGTTCGCCGAGCGGCTGGACCACGCGCTCGGAGAGAACAGGGCTGGCACCGGCACTGCCGTGATGTTCTGCGACCTCGATAACTTCAAGAAGGTCAACGACGACCTCGGGCACGGCGCCGGGGACGAACTGCTCCGCCAGGTTGCCGCCCGCCTCCGTTCCCAGGTTCGCCCGGGAGACACTATCGGCCGCCTCGGCGGCGACGAATTCGCAGTTCTCTTCACGGACCTGTCCTGCCAGTCGACGGCGCTCGAAATGGCCAGACGCATCGTCGACAACCTCAACTTGCCCTTTCATCTCGCCGGCCGGGACCTGCGTATCTCCACGAGCGTTGGCGTTGCCGTCTACACCGGAGAGGGCGGGCGCGGTGAACGACTCCTCGCCGCGGCCGATACGGCGATGTACGAGGCGAAGAGGACAGGTCGCAACCAGATCGCCGTCTCCGGCGAGACGGCAGCCGATTCGTCAAAGCCGTCGCTTGAAACGGAGCTCTCAGTCGCCATCGACCGCAACGAAATGCGCCTGCACTTCCAGCCGGTCTTCAATATTTCCGGTGCCAATGGCATCAGGGCGGTGGGCGCCGAGGGGCTCATCCGCTGGGCTCATCCGCGCCTTGGGCTATTGGCGCCGGCCGCATTCCTTCCACTCGCGGAAGAAACCGACATGATCACCAAACTGGACTTGTGGGCGATGGGTGCCGCCTGTGCGGCGCTGGCAGGGTGGTCGCAGCCGGGCGACGAACCGTTGCACGTCGCCGTCAACCTCGCAAGCGCAACGCTGGTCGACCCCCGGCTGTTGCCGACGGTGCGTGCCGCCCTGACCAAGAACCACATCTCGCCCCGACGCCTCATCCTCGAGGTCGTCGAGAGCCGCGCACTGATCGACCTGCCCGGCGTCGTCGAACGACTCACCGAGCTCCGCCAGCTCGGTATCCGGATCTCACTCGATGATTTCGGAACCGGGTTTTCCACGCTCGCGTGGCTCAATTCCCTGCCGGTCGACCAGATCAAGATCGATCGCACCTTCATTATGGATATTCCTTCCCGGTCCTCCGTCGCCCTCGTGCAGGGGATCCTCGCGCTTGCGCAGAAGCTCGAAATCGAAGTCGTGGCCGAGGGCGTGGAAACCGTTGACCAGCTCGACACCCTCCGCGAATCGGGCTGCGCGCTCGTGCAGGGCTACCTGCTCGGCCGCCCCGCTGCGATTTTCGACCCGGCAGCAGTTGAACGAGCCAACAACGGCGACTTGATTTCTGGGGCCACGAACAGCAACTCCGGGGCGTAACGGGGCGCTGCCCGGTTGAACCGGGAGAGGCGTGCACGGGGAGCCGTGGGATCGACGCAACGGTTGCCGCGGCCTGTTAGCGTATCGGGCCACCGGCAACTCAAACAAAGTAATACACCGGCTTGGAATAGGACTTGGCCAACCGCCGGTAGAAGACGCGAACAGGGTGAAGAACACAACCGCCGTGCATAACCCAACGGAACGAGCTCGTCCCGCAGCGTTGCCGCCCAGAGATGCGGGTCCTCGATCAGCCGGGCGGTGACGTAGTCGATGAACGCGTCGAACGGGTCGGGTTCAGCTCGTTGACGCACTCCCGGGGTGCGTTGGCCGGCCAGGTAGGCGCGGATGGTTTTGCGGTCGTGGTCGGTGCGGCGGGCGATCTCACTGATCGTCATTCCCTGCCGTTTGAGCGCGTGGATGTCCACGTCGTCCTCCTCTGAAAGCATAGGAGTAGGGCCTTTCTCGGGCTGGTGTGTGGTCGAAGACCATCAGCATCGAGGAAGGCCCGCTTCTATGAGCAGAAGCGACCCGGAGTGGGGAATTTCAGTGAGTGCCGTCAGAGCACGATGCTCAGGCTGTCACGATCACCTTTGCGCCATTGCGCAACTAGGCTTCTGGCATGTTCATCCTTGAGCCTGCAAAAACGCCACA
>NZ_SOFR01000034.1:0-4280 GCF_004402735.1 Cryobacterium sp. MDB1-18-1
CTACTACAACGCGGGCACCTGGTCGGTCTACTTCGATGGCACCGCCCACGGCCTCACCACCGCCAACCAGGACCTGGACGCCTTCGATGTCCCGTAGCGAACAGCGTCGGTCGGCCGGTCGCTCCCGGCCGGCCGATGGAAGGAAGGACCCGCAATGATCACCGACATCCTGCCGGAGTCGAACACGCACCCGGAGTCGAACCCGGAAGAGCCGAAGGAGCGCCCCGGCCGTCGCCGGCTGGTCGCGATCGCCGTGGTCGCCGTCCTTCTTCTCGGCGCAAGCACTGCTGCTGCGTTCGCCTGGTGGCCGGGGCAGAAGGCCGATGTTCGCGCGGGCACCACCCTGGTCACCGCAGAGGGCATGGCGGCTCGGTACGGAATCGACGTCAACCTGATCGGAGTCACGGCGGCGGGCGGCCTGATCGAATTCCGCTACCAGGTCGTCGACCCCGACAAAGCCGACCGGATGATCCACGACACGACCCTGCTGCCCATCGTGGTCGTTGAGGACACCGGGGCGACCATGGTCATCTCCAGGCCCCACCACGCGTCAGAGCTCGAACTCGGGGGAACCTACTTCTTCCTGTTCGCCAACTCCCACAACGCCATTCACGCCGGTTCACTCGTGACCCTGGTCCTGGGCGACTCCCGGCTCGAGCACATCGAGGCCCGGGGATGAACAGGTCCCGGCTCCGGGTGCGGAGCCGCGCGGCCGCGATTCTTCTTGCCGCCTTCGTGCTGGTCCTGTTCGGGGCATCGCCTGCCTGGGCCCACAGCGGCCTCGAGCGCTCCGATCCTCCCAATGGCGGTGTGATCTCCGTGGGCAGATCAGCACTCACCCTCTGGTTCACGGAAGCCATCGCAGCGGATGCCAGCACCTTCGAACTCCACACCTCCGACGGAGTGCGGGTCGTCGTGACGGCATCCGTGTCCGAGACGGATGACGGGGGCATCGTCAGAATCCACACGCAACCGCTCGAGAAGGCGACCTACCTGCTGGACTGGAAGGTGCTCGCCACCGATGACGGTCACACGTCCAACGGGTCGGTGTACTTCGGAGTCGGGACTCGCCCCACGGGAGTCGCCTCCGCAGCGGGCGGACTCCCCGATCTTCCCGGACTGCTGATCCGTTGGATCGACCTCTCCGCGATCATCCTCGGAATCGGTGCGATCGCCGTCTCCGGACGAGTACTCGGTTCGATGGGCGCGGCAGGGACAGCGCCGCGCCGGCGTTCACTCCTCATCGGAGCCCTCGCAACCGGCGTCGCGGTCGTCACCGGGGCACTCACCCCCTTTCTCCTCACCCAGCCGGGCGGTGGCTCCCTGGGCGACTGGTTCGACGCCACCTGGGCCACCCTGACCGGCACCCCGTGGGGCTACCTGTGGTCGGGGCGGGAGATCGCGCTCGTGATCGCGGCAGCGACCCTGTACCGGGCGGCACGTTCGCGTCAGCCCGGCGGGCAGCTGCGCGTTGCCGTCGTCGCGCTCGTTGCCGTCGTCGGCCTGGAATCGTGGGCAGGTCACGCGTCAACCCTGCCCCGGGGATCCGCTCTGGCCGTCCTTGCCGCCGCTTCGCACATGGTCGCCGCGGGAGTCTGGGCCGGTGGCCTTGCCGTCCTTGCCCTGTGCCTGATCCCTCTGCTTCGCCGCAACCGGGACACCCGCGGCCCGATCCTCGCGTCGGCCTGGCGCGCGTTCAGCCCGATGGCCGCCATCGCAACCGTTGTCCTGGTTGCGACCGGGCTCTACGAGGCGGGTCTCCACATCCCCGACCTGACCAGCGTGGCCTCGACCGTCTACGGCGCCGTCGTCGCAGGAAAGCTTGTCCTGGTCGCCGTTGCCCTGATCCTCGCCGGGATCAACACTCTGCTCGTCAATCCCCGACTGGCCGCGCGGGTGGGCCGCATCCTCGGCCGATCCGGCGGGTGGGCGCCGGTACCGCCCCGCCGATTCGCCGCCGTCGTCGGTGCCGAGATCCTCATTCTGGTCCTCGCGGTGGGTGCTGCCGGACTGCTCACCTCGGTTCCCACTGCCCGGGAGATCGCCTCGGCGACCCAGCAGACCACCCTGCACACGGCCACCGTCGACGGGCTCTTCGTCACGCTCGAGCACGTGGCGGCCGGACCGGACCGGAGCCGTCTGATCGTTCGGGCCCGTTCGATCGTCAAACTGGAGGCGCAGCCCGTCAGCGACGTCACGGTGACCCTCGCCGGCCCGACAGGAACGACGGGTGAGGTGATCCTCGAGCGGATCGAGCAGGGCCGTTTCGAAGCAGAGATAGCCCAGCCGACTGCCGGCGGGTGGAATGCGATCGTGGCCCTGGACCGGGACGGCCTCCCCACCGCGGTCGCGCAGGTCGACTGGACCGTCGCCGCCGCGAGCCCCGCGGATGCCCGCCCGCTGGAAGTGGTGACATCCGTTCTCGACATCCTGCTGCTCGGAGCCATGCTGGGTGTCGTTATCGTCGCCCGTCGCCGGGTGCACGCCGCGGTTGCGGTTTCGTTCCATCCTGTCCGGGCCAGCGAAAACAGCGGGAGCAAACGATGAAGAAGACACTTGCCGTTGCGGCACTGGTCGCGCTGCTGGTCACGGGACTCGCCCCCGCGGCCTCGGCCCGGCCCGGCACTGCTCCCGGATCCGCCGACCTGGACCCCGGTCTTCAGGCGATCCTCGCCGCCCTCCCTCCCGGGGGCGTGACCACCGTGGTCGTGACCTTGCGCGACAGGGCCGACCTGAAGCGCGTCCGAGGCGGTACCCGTGCGGCTCGGTTGAAGGGCACCATCCAGGAGCTGACGGCCACCGCGAACGCCTCGCAGGTGCCGATCCGAAACCTGTTGCGGGCCAGGGCCGACCAGGGCACGGTCACCAGGAGCATCCCCCTCTGGGTGGTCAACGGGATCTCGGTGACCGCCACCGCAGACGTCATCCGGGACCTCGCCGAGCGCCCGGATGTCGCGAGCATCATCCCCGACGAAGTCAGGGTGGTTCCTTCCGTCGGGCTCCCGGAACCCGGCGTCGACAAGGTCAGCGCTCCGGCCTTGTGGAACCTGGGCTTTTCCGGGCAGGGCGTGGTGGTCGCGAGCCTGGACAGCGGCGTCGACGTCTCCCATCCGGACCTCGCAGGCCGATGGCGCGGTGGAACGGACAGCTGGTTCGACCCCTATGGCGAGCATCCCCTCACACCGACCGACCTCACCGGCCACGGCACGGCGACGACCGGCGTGATCCTCGGTGGGGATGCCGGCGGCACCTCGATCGGGGTGGCTCCCGGCGCCACCTGGATCGCCGCGAAGATCTTCAACGACAGGGGCGTGGCCACCGCTACGGCGATCCACCAGGCATTCCAATGGGTACTCGACCCTGACCACGATCCGAACACCCCGGACGCTCCCCAGCTCGTCAACGCGTCGTGGTCGATCGGCGCCGGCCCCGGGTGCGACCTCTCGTTCCAGCCCGACCTGCAGGCCCTGCGCGCGGTCGGCATCCTGCCCGTCTTCGCCGCCGGAAACTACGGCTCGGGCGCTTCCACCAGCGTCAGTCCGGCGAACTACCCCGAAGCCCTGTCCGTTGGTGCGGTCACCGTCAACGATCTGATCTACTCATCCGGCAGTCGCGGGCCATCCACGTGCGGCTCGCGGACCCGGATCTTCCCCGACCTCGTCGCGCCGGGCGTGAATATCCTCACCGATGATCGCTACGGCCTCTATCAGACGGCCTCTGGCACATCGATGTCTGCTCCGAACGCCACGGGCGCGCTGGCGCTGCTCCTCGGCGCCGTCCCGGGACTGACCACCGACCAGGCACAGGCGGCGCTCACAGCGACCGCGCTGGATCTCGGCCTCTCCGGCCCGGACACGGCGTATGGAAACGGCCGGATCAACGTCCTTGCCGCCTACCAGTGGCTCAAGGAACAGCCCAGCGTTGTCGACCTCACCGGACCGGTGACGTCATCACCGGTCCTGACTCCGAATCCCAGCAACGGCACGGCCGATGCCACCCTGCACGCCACCGGAAGCGACACCACGACCGGGGGCTCCGCCATCGCGGCGGCCGAGTATTTCACAGACACCCTCGGCGCCGAGGGGACGGGGACGGCGATGAGTGTCACCCCCACCCCGCCGAGCGCCGGCCTGGACGCCGCGATCCCCGCGGCAAACCTCACCGCGCTCTCGGAGGGAAGTCACACCATTTCGGTGCATGCGAAGGATGCGGCGGGTAACTGGGGTGCGGTGGCGACGACGACCCTGGTGATCGATAAGGTCAAGCCTGCGGTGAGTGCG
>NZ_SOFR01000012.1:0-4729 GCF_004402735.1 Cryobacterium sp. MDB1-18-1
TCAGATCCCTGCGGCGCACCTGGGCGCGTTGGACGTGGCGCTCACGGCCGCCCGGACCTCGTTGATCACCGCCGCAGAGCATATCGATGCGGAACCGCAACAGGCGCGGACGGGGCGTATCTGGCAGCCCGGGTGCGAGGCCTGGTTGCAGAAGTCGTCTGTATTGATGTCGGTACACGTCTGCACGGAGGCATCTCATCGTTTTGGGGTACAGGCCAGCTTGACGTCAGACGTATGTGACCAAGCGCGTCAGGATGGGGTCCGCCTCCAATTGATTGCCGGACTTTGCGCCGAATCTCAGAGTCCAAACCGACAGGCCAGGCCGTCTTGAGCCTTCGGTTGTCCGCCCGTCAGCGTGACATCAGACGGCGTACGCTGCACCGCAGATGAGGCAGTGAAAGGGTATCTCGGCGTCCTCGGGCACTTTTACTGGTTCCCATGAATGGCACGGCGGTGCGACAATCACCATGTCGTCTGGTTCTACAAGAGGATCAGGTTGTCCAGTCGATCCTTGGCGAGAAGGTTGCTTGAAGGTGATGCCACTCCGGCGAGACGGTTTGAAAGCATCCGCGAGCATGTCGTTGATGAGATCGGGCGCGGCCGCCTCCAGGGTGCCCTGCTGGAATTCCACTTGCTCTTGAGTAAACCACTGGTCATTCGCGGCTGACTGCCCGCATCGAGGGCACCAATAGACGGCGTCGTAAACGAAGTCTTCGGGTGCATTCGGCGTGGGGCCGTGGTGCCACTTAAACTCTTGCTCGCAGTGCGGACATTCCCGTCGCAGGTATCCGTCTGCGTCGAGCGGTAACGTGTAGCCAATTTCCACAATCAACCTGCCGTATCGAAGTAGACGTCTTGCTGGAAGGGCGCACCGTTCTCGAGGCGTGCGGTCACCGGCAGCTCGAATTGTGCGGGTCCCGACGGGCCCATTGTCTTTTGGGTCGTCCAGGCGTGCGCCGTGAATGTTTTACCGACCGGCAGCTTCTTCAACGGCCCGTTGTCGTGGAGCTGCACGTGTCCCTGAAGTTCCTTGGGCACGCTGATCTCGACGTCGAACAATGCCACCGCTCCGTTGTTGGTTAACCGGACGTCATCGAAGCGGTTGCCGCCTGATGAGTGCCATCGCCCATCCAAATGAGGACCCCGTCGTTCACCGCTTGGGATTCGTTTGCCGACAGGGAAGCCTCCGCCGGGTAATGGCGGGGGTGTGAAATCCCCTTCTTTGAACCAGGAGGATCCGGAGGTGTCCACATCGCAGCCGGCAGTGCGCAGGCGTTCGATGAGGGATTTACGGGCTTCTGGTGAGTTGGAGAGGCGGACGGCGTGGCGCCCGGCGACGTCGCTGAACGCACGGAGTGTCCCAAGTTCGACGAGGATCGTCCGATCCGGGTGGCGCCCTATAGCCATGCCGGCTTCGAACAACACATTCGGACGAGCCTGACCTGCAGGGGTTGTCTCCGGGTCAGCTTCGCCGTGCGAGTACTCGTCGCGGAGGTATGCAACGTCATCCGGAGTGAGTAACACCACCAGAGCTTGACCTTGCTCGAAAGCAACATCCAGCACATGCCCGATGTACGGAGAGCCCTGACCGGTGGCAGCAATCGCTTGGTCCCACTCGATCGGTTGCAGGCCGATCGACCGGAGAAACGAGAACATAGCGTCGCGAGCTGCCTCGTTGCGACCATGAACGACGAATACCTTCTTTGTCATGGTTGAACAGTAGTGCTCGCCACGGACACCGACTGTAGGCATTTATCGAGAGTGAGTCACAGGACGTGAACGTTGATCGTCTGTGAGATTCAGAATGAGTTGTTGGGTGAAGATTGATCTCACGTCCTCGGCGCCAAGCTGTCACGTATCCGTCCGTATCTGATGCCAGCTCTACGGCGTGTGTCGATCGGCGCCGATAGCGCTTGCGAACTTGGACAGTGGGCCCTGGTCCTCCACGCATAGGCAAAGCGATCGTTTCACGGCCCTCTGGCTAGATCGAGCCGCTCTCGCTGGACGAGGAGGCTTGTTGGTGGCGGTAGAGAGTCGCTCGACTCCACCCCACGAGGCGGGCCGCGTCTTCAGCGGTGCGCCCCTTCGCCCGAGCGTCGGTTGCGATCTCAAGTTTGTCGGCGATGACGGCCGGGTCTGAAAGGGGCCGGCCGAAGCGAGTGCCGGATTGACGAGCCGCCGCGATGCCCGCGGTGACGCGCTCGACGATGAGTTCCCGTTCATATTCGGCGAGGGTAGCCAACATGTTCAGCATGAGCCGGCCGGTGGTGGTGGCTGGATCGATGCCGTCCGAAATAGACCGCACATTCACGCCGCGCTCCCGCAGCAGAGTAACCGTGTTCAGAACATCGATCAACAAGCGTCCCAGGCGATCCACCCGCCACACCACGACAGTGTCGTCAGACTCGGCATACTCGAGCAGCTTCTTCATCCCCGGCCGCTCAATCGCGGTCTTACTCCCGGACGTGACATCAGCGAACACGTCTCGTTTCTGCACCCCGGCAGCGACCAGCGCATCCAGCTGAAGTTGAGCGTCCTGGCTCGAGGTGCTGATGCGGGTGTAGCCAAGCAATCTCATAGGCCCATTCTGCCTCGAAAAGCCCCATCTAGAGCCATGAGACACGAACTTTGGTGAGACGACTTTCTGAGACGCTCGGGCGCCACGGAATTGCGGGGGAGTGGGCTGCCGACACCAGATGCGCCTGGTGTCTTAGAAAGCTGCACCTTTCTGAGACTGTACGGTGCCGGCCTCCCTGCAACGTCGTCGACGCCTCATAAGTAGCAGTGAGTGCGGATAACTGACCAGGAGGTTATGCGGCGCAGTGACGAGATTGACCGCGCACCGAGATCCCCAGGACCTCGGGAGGACCCCGGTGGCTTCGGTGAGACACCTCGCATTCCTAGGGATGCAAGACGTGTATGACATCGCTCCGCGATGTCTTGCCCAACAGGTCCTCTGGAAATTCTGTTACTGAAGCGTTCGTTCGCGGGTGAGGTTGGGCGTTTAGATCCCACGTTGCTAGATTGCCCAGCCCGCCCTGTCGCTGCTGTATTCTGCAGCCATGCCCATGAGCGTCGACATTGATCGCCTCCGCCTACTGCTCGCGCGCGGCGCCGAGTCTGATGACCTTGAGTTTAAGTCGACGTGGGATCCGCAGCAGAAATCCGATCGCGTCGAGCTGTGCAAAGACATTGCCGCGATTGAGTCGCTTTCCGACGGTGGCTACATCGTCGTCGGCGCTGATGATCATGGGGCACCGAGCGGCACATTCGCACCTGAGCAAGCCCGTGACTTCGATGAGCAGAAGATCCGGTCTAAGGTCGCAGCTGTACTAGGCGAACCCATCGATCTAAGTGCGGCCCTCCACCGCATCGAGTCCAACGACTTCCTCCTGATCGGCATCGGCTCGAACCGGGACGGCATGCGGATCATGCCGAAGGATGGCGAGTACGAGAACAACACCATTTGGCGCGCCGCCGATGTTTTCGTGCGTAGAGGCACCTCGAGCGTCCGATGGAATCAGCACGAGGCGCGCGGCATCATCGAGCGGGTAATCGCGGCACGCAAGGAGGAATGGCGACGAGACATCTTCGAGACGATCCGCATCGCAACCCCGGCCTTCGAGCCAGGCGGGTTCGTGAACGTGAACGTCGAGATGCCCGCTGAGTCCTTTGGCGCGGCGGTCACCGAGCTGATTCGCCGCGGCGACGAAGTCGGCCTCGATCTTCTTCTGCGGAAGACGATCAGTAACGCGGTCGCCGTCGCCGATGCCGGAGCAGGGAAGGACGCGAGGGCTGTTGCGGCCGAGCTGAGCGACCAGCTCGACCGGCTGGACATCATAGCCGCGCTTTCCTCTCGCTACCCAGCAGGCGCGGCATTCTCCCGAGCGATGGTGGGCTACCGGGACATCTACGAGGCGGTCGACGAAGATTTCGTCAGCCAGCCAAACCGGTTCCCTCTCGGCCACAAGGAGGTGTTGATGCACCTCTATGCTGTCGGCGCCGTTCTCGTCCACGAGAAGCAGTGGGAGAACCTGGCGATCCTGGCTCGCCTGACCCCGATCAGTACGCACGGTGGTTACTGGAAATCGCTGCTTCGGAAGGCCGAAGTCATGGTCGCCCGAGCCGAGCTCCTGAAGGACGAAGAAGGCACGCGAAGCGGCGTCATCGAGGCCGCCAAACCCGTGGCTGCACACCTTTTCGACCTCCTCGGTGGTGGCCAGCCCCGGGACCTCACGAATCTCCTGGTCGAGTTCGACGTCTACCGCGGCATCGCTAACGCAGGCAAAGACGAGAATGAAAAGCTCGGCGCGTACACCAACTTCGCCCTCTACTACTCGGCCAGGGCCGAGCCCGCCTTCCTCACACTGCTCGATGATGCAGTCGCGCGCGCCGCGCTCTTTGACGGCACAGACGCCGAGCTCTCGGCGGTGTATCGCCACATGAACAGTGCGGCGTCGAGCGAGGCCTTCGCCTATAACGGCTGGGACGGCTTTGAGAATTCGCGCCTCGTTTCTTTCGCCGGGACAACCGGCAGTTAAGCGGCAGCGCCGCTTGTACGTCGGACCAGACACCCCTGACACGTTCTGGCAGCGAGCGTCTCATAGCCAAGCCGTCTCGCAACCCTAGGGGGCGAGTTCAGGTGGTGAGAGCAACACCCTGAGTTCCGTGGGGTGTTGTCGATGGCTCGACCGTTGTCGCCTTTGAGCGTTCGTTTAACGTTTTGGGA
>NZ_SOFR01000086.1:0-5147 GCF_004402735.1 Cryobacterium sp. MDB1-18-1
CTAAGTTAAGTCCGGCGGTGTCCTACTCTCCCACAGGGTCCCCCCTGCAGTACCATCGGCGCTGAGAGTCTTAGCTTCCGGGTTCGGAATGTGACCGGGCGTTTCCCTCTCGCTATAGCCGCCGAAACATCTTTCGATGGATCGATTCTATATTTTTCAGTTATAGACCCCGACTGCCTGTGAGGGCGATGCCGGGGTTGTTCTCGACCGTACGTCGAGAACCACATAGTGGACGCTTGCAGCTTATTCAAACTGGTGTGTTATCAAATTATTGGCTTATTAGTACCGGTCAGCTCCAAGGGTCTTTAGTCCCCTCTTCCACATCCGGCCTATCAACGCAGTAGTCTAGCTGCGAGCCTCTCCCCCGAAGGGATGGAAATCTCATCTCGAAGCCGGCTTCCCGCTTAGATGCTTTCAGCGGTTATCCGTTCCGAACGTAGCTAATCAGCGGTGCTCCTGGCGGAACAACTGACACACCAGAGGTTCGTCCATCCCGGTCCTCTCGTACTAGGGATAGATCTTCTCAAATTTCCTGCGCGCGCAGCGGATAGGGACCGAACTGTCTCACGACGTTCTAAACCCAGCTCGCGTACCGCTTTAATGGGCGAACAGCCCAACCCTTGGGACCTACTCCAGCCCCAGGATGCGACGAGCCGACATCGAGGTGCCAAACCATGCCGTCGATATGGACTCTTGGGCAAGATCAGCCTGTTATCCCCGAGGTACCTTTTATCCGTTGAGCGACAGCGCTTCCACAAGCCACTGCCGGATCACTAGTCCCGACTTTCGTCCCTGCTCGACTTGTCAGTCTCACAGTCAAGCTCCCTTGTGCACTTACACTCGACACCTGATTGCCAACCAGGTTGAGGGAACCTTTGGGCGCCTCCGTTACTTTTTAGGAGGCAACCGCCCCAGTTAAACTACCCACCAGGCACTGTCCCTGAACCGGATCACGGTTCGAAGTTAGATATCCAATATGACCAGAGTGGTATTTCAACGTTGACTCCACCTGAACTAGCGTCCAAGCTTCACAGTCTCCCACCTATCCTACACAAGCCACACCGAACACCAATACCAAGCTGTAGTAAAGGTCACGGGGTCTTTCCGTCCTGCTGCGCGTAACGAGCATCTTTACTCGTAATGCAATTTCGCCGAGTTCGCGGTTGAGACAGCTGGGAAGTCGTTACGCCATTCGTGCAGGTCGGAACTTACCCGACAAGGAATTTCGCTACCTTAGGATGGTTATAGTTACCACCGCCGTTTACTGGGGCTTAAATTCTCAGCTTCGCCTTGCGGCTAACCGTTCCTCTTAACCTTCCAGCACCGGGCAGGCGTCAGTCCGTATACATCGTCTTGCGACTTGGCACGGACCTGTGTTTTTAGTAAACAGTCGCTTCCCACTGGTCTCTGCGGCCTTCGAACGCTCCAGGAGTAAATCCCTTCACGCCTCCGGCCCCCCTTCTCCCGAAGTTACGGGGGCATTTTGCCGAGTTCCTTAACCACGATTCTCTCGATCTCCTTAGTATTCTCTACCTGATCACCTGAGTCGGTTTGGGGTACGGGTGACTAAAACCTCGCGTCGATGCTTTTCTTGGCAGCATAGGATCACTGATTTCGCCCTTACGGGCTACCCATCGGGTCTCAGCCTTATATGAGAGACGGATTTGCCTATCTCTCGGCCTACATCCTTAGACCGGGACAACCATCGCCCGGCTCAGCTACCTTCCTGCGTCACACCTGTTAATACGCTAACCGCACCAGCATAGGGTCGCACGCTAGGCCTCACGCTTCACCCCGAAGGGATCCATCTAGAGGATTCAGATGCTTAGCATTACTGGATTAGCTTGGACGGTTTTTCGCCAGTACGGGAATATAAACCCGTTGTCCATCGACTACGCCTGTCGGCCTCGCCTTAGGTCCCGACTTACCCAGGGCGGATTAGCCTGGCCCTGGAAACCTTGATCTTTCGGAGGACGGGTTTCTCACCCGTCTTTCGCTACTCATGCCTGCATTCTCACTCGTGTAGCCTCCACGGCTGGTTTACACCGCCGCTTCGCTGGCCACACGACGCTCTCCTACCCATCAACACGGCTGAACCAACACAACAAGTGTGCGGCTTACCAAAAATATCAATGCCACAACTTCGGTGGCGTGCTTGAGCCCCGTTACATTGTCGGCGCGGAATCACTTGACCAGTGAGCTATTACGCACTCTTTCAAGGGTGGCTGCTTCTAAGCCAACCTCCTGGTTGTCTGTGCAACTCCACATCCTTTCCCACTTAGCACGCGCTTTGGGACCTTAGTTGGTGGTCTGGGTTGTTTCCCTCTCGACGATGAAGCTTATCCCCCACCGTCTCACTGCTGCGCTCTCACTTACCGGCATTCGGAGTTTGGCTGACGTCAGTAAGCTTTTAGGCCCCATCGGCCATCCAGTAGCTCTACCTCCGGCAAGAAACACGCAACGCTGCACCTAAATGCATTTCGGAGAGAACCAGCTATCACGAAGTTTGATTGGCCTTTCACCCCTATCCACAGCTCATCCCCTCCATTTTCAACTGAAGTGGGTTCGGTCCTCCACGACGTCTTACCGTCGCTTCAACCTGGCCATGGATAGATCACTTCGCTTCGGGTCTAGGACATGCGACTGAATCGCCCTATTCAGACTCGCTTTCGCTACGCATTCCCCTCTCGGGTTAAGCTCGCCACATATCACTAACTCGCAGGCTCATTCTTCAAAAGGCACGCTGTCACCAGAATCAGACTGGCTCCAACGGTTTGTAAGCAAACGGTTTCAGGTACTATTTCACTCCCCTCCCGGGGTACTTTTCACCTTTCCCTCACGGTACTTGTTCACTATCGGTCATGTAGGAGTATTTAGGCTTATCAGGTGGTCCTGACAGATTCACACGGGATTTCTCGGGCCCCGTGCTACTTGGGATACTCTTCGGGCGATTACTGCATTTCGACTACGGGGTTCGCACCCTCTATGACCAGGCTTTCAATCCTGTTCGTCTATACAACGCTCTAACCCTCACTGTTCGGCAGAATCAGCAGAAAAGTCCCGCAACCCCGACCATGCAACGCCTGCCGGCTATCACACATGATCGGTTTAGCCTCATCCGGGTTCGCTCGCCACTACTAACGGAATCACTATTGTTTTCTCTTCCTGTGGGTACTGAGATGTTTCACTTCCCCACGTTCCCTCTACCCGCCCTATATATTCAGGCGGGAGTCACCAGGTCACCTTACGGGCCTGGCGGGGTTTCCCCATTCGGACATCCTCGGATCACAGTTCGTTTATCAACTCCCCGAGGCTTATCGCAGATTACTACGTCCTTCTTCGGCTCTACATGCCAAGGCATTCACCGTTTGCTCTTAGAAATTTGAAATCACATGAGTTTGAATCGATTAAGAATCGTAAAACTTTCGTCTCACGATCGAAATTGACCAATGATCTATAAATAGATCTTTGTAATTTGCAGTCCGAAGACTGTCAAATTTAAGATGCTCGCGTCCACTGTGTAGTTCTCAAAGTACGGGCGGTACCCTCACCTGCCCACGATTGATGTGAACAGGAAAAGGTCCAGAGGAACAGTCCAACCAGGCAAAACCCAGTTGTTCCGGTCCCTCAGGACCCAACAGCGTGCATATGCGTTTCATGCCGGCCCAGACTTTTCCAACTCCCGAGGGAGCGTACTTGGTCCAAACCATTACTCTGCGCATCAATGTCAATGTTCCACCCATGAGCGCCATCGAAGAACATTCGTCTTCGTATGGCTTGGCAGTGTTACTCCGCTGTATACAGACGGCACTGCTGTGCTCCTTAGAAAGGAGGTGATCCAGCCGCACCTTCCGGTACGGCTACCTTGTTACGACTTAGTCCTAATCACCGATCCCACCTTCGACAGCTCCTTCCCGTGAGGGTTAGGCCACCGGCTTCGGGTGTTACCGACTTTCATGACTTGACGGGCGGTGTGTACAAGGCCCGGGAACGTATTCACCGCAGCGTTGCTGATCTGCGATTACTAGCGACTCCGACTTCATGAGGTCGAGTTGCAGACCTCAATCCGAACTGAGACCGGCTTTTTGGGATTCGCTCCACCTTGCGGTATTGCAGCCCTTTGTACCGGCCATTGTAGCATGCGTGAAGCCCAAGACATAAGGGGCATGATGATTTGACGTCATCCCCACCTTCCTCCGAGTTGACCCCGGCAGTATCCCATGAGTTCCCACCATTACGTGCTGGCAACATAGGACGAGGGTTGCGCTCGTTGCGGGACTTAACCCAACATCTCACGACACGAGCTGACGACAACCATGCACCACCTGTATAGAGACCTTGCGGGGCGACTGTTTCCAGCCGTTTCCTCTATATGTCAAGCCTTGGTAAGGTTCTTCGCGTTGCATCGAATTAATCCGCATGCTCCGCCGCTTGTGCGGGCCCCCGTCAATTCCTTTGAGTTTTAGCCTTGCGGCCGTACTCCCCAGGCGGGGAACTTAATGCGTTAGCTGCGACACGGAGACCGTGGAATGGTCCCCACATCTAGTTCCCAACGTTTACGGCATGGACTACCAGGGTATCTAATCCTGTTCGCTCCCCATGCTTTCGCTCCTCAGCGTCAGTTACGGCCCAGAGATCTGCCTTCGCCATTGGTGTTCCTCCTGATATCTGCGCATTCCACCGCTACACCAGGAATTCCAATCTCCCCTACCGCACTCTAGTCTGCCCGTACCCACTGCAGGCCCGAGGTTGAGCCTCGGGTTTTCACAGCAGACGCGACAAACCGCCTACGAGCTCTTTACGCCCAATAATTCCGGACAACGCTTGCACCCTACGTATTACCGCGGCTGCTGGCACGTAGTTAGCCGGTGCTTTTTCTGCAGGTACCGTCACTTTCGCTTCTTCCCTACTAAAAGAGGTTTACAACCCGAAGGCCGTCGTCCCTCACGCGGCGTTGCTGCATCAGGCTTTCGCCCATTGTGCAATATTCCCCACTGCTGCCTCCCGTAGGAGTCTGGGCCGTGTCTCAGTCCCAGTGTGGCCGGTCACCCTCTCAGGCCGGCTACCCGTCGTCGCCTTGGTGAGCCATTACCTCACCAACTAGCTGATAGGCCGCGAGCTCATCCCTGACCAAAATTCTTTCCACC
>NZ_SOFR01000077.1:0-5219 GCF_004402735.1 Cryobacterium sp. MDB1-18-1
CGGCGACCAAAAACCATCTAACTGTCACCGATGTCCTGACACAGGAAGTGTTACCGATGTCCTGATACAGAACTGTCACCCATGTCCCGATACATCACAAAAATGGTTGTGTCCCTGATGATGATCACAATTGACTCACAGGCATCTCCGCCGTAGGGTCGAATTGTTGCTCCAGTCCTCGGCAGCGGTTTATCCGCGACGATCCGAGGAGCATAAATGCTTGACAGTTGGCTTCGCCCAGGCACCGATGGCGCATCCCAGAACACGACTTCGGTCGATCCCACCGAAGACGCGGCGCACTATTGCTGTAGTCACTGCATGTCAATCACACAGGTTTCGGCTTACGGATGGCTGGTGCGTCGCGAGCTGCGCGTGGGCAAATTTGAGGGACTCCTCGGCTGTGTGGAGCAGCGAAACGAGAGTTTCGAAGTAATGGAAATCGGCGGCGGTATGCGCTGGACCGCCTTCACAGCGCTTCGCGCACTGGGCATCACAGCAGAATCTGGATCCACGCGGCTGGTGAACTCGTGATCTCGATCACTCCTGTGCGAGAGCCGGTGAATGGTTCCGATCACCGGTCGGCGATGCCGCGCTCTGCCGCACGCGGCATCGAACTGAAATTCTCCACAGACCTTGCTTCACTTCAGCACATCAGCGTTGGTATATTCGCCGTTTCTGCGGCCACGTGGCAGGTCAGGGGCCCCGGCGTCGGGGTGGACTCGGGCTCGGTGCTTCTCCGTTACATTCAACGCGTCGGGGACACTTTCGAGGCAACGAATCTCCTCCTGCCGTTGGAGAACCGTGTGGCGTCCACGCTGGCCCAGGCGTCCGCGAGCATCGCAGCTGGGACGGAAATAAAATGAGCGCCGAATTCCAAGCACCGACGATCTTCTCCCCGATCTCGCCTGTGCGAAACCCCGTCAACGCACGCAACGGGCGCGGCTCCTCGGATGCCTTCGACGACTACCTGCGTCGCATCGGCCAAGGTCCCCTCCTGAGCGCCGAAGACGAAGTCAACCTGGCCCGGCGGATCGAGGTCGGCCTATTCGCCGCCAAAAAACTCTTGCACGGGGTTGATGACCCCGAGCTCTCCCGGGAACTCGCCTGGCTTGCCCACGATGGCGCCCGGGCGAAGAACCACTTCATCGAGGCCAACCTGCGCCTGGTCGTCAGCATCGCCAAACGGTACTCCGGCCGCGGAACACTCATCATGGACCTCGTCCAGGACGGCAATATCGGTCTCGTCCGGGCGGTCGCAAAGTTCGACTTCACAACCGGCTACAAGTTCTCCACCTACGGGACCTGGTGGATCCGCCAAGCCATCCACCGTGGCATAGCTGACAAATCCCGCATGATCCGCATCCCCGTCCACACCGCCGAAAAGCTCAACAAAATCAAGCGCCTCCGCCGCGACCTTGTGAGCTCCCTCGAGCGAGAAGCCACGATCGAGGAGCTCGCAGCTGCCACCCAGCTCCCGGCCCAGGAAGTATCCCGGTTGCTCAGCTACGACCACGAACCCATTTCCTTAGACATGCCGATCGGCGACGGTATGAGTGACATATCCGAACTCATCCAAGACGGCGACCTACCCGAGCCCGAGGAATACGCGACCCTCACCCTGCGCCGGGCCGACATCACTTCTCACCTCCGGCAACTGCCGCCCCGAGAACAGGCGATCCTGACCGCCCGGTTCGGACTCGACGGCGACGAACCCCACACCCTCGAACAGGTCGCAGCCCTGCAAGGCGTCACCCGGGAACGCGTCAGACAAATCGAAAAACGCGCCCTCGCGCTCCTCCCCGTGCCCCGACTCGAACAATACCTCTACGACTAACCCCAACAAGGAAACTCAACCCCGAGGTCGGGTTCGGCCCAGTGGGGCCCCGCACTTTCGTGCACGTGTCTGTCAGCCCCGGGCACATTGCCACACGCAATCAGGCCTACGTCGAGACCGCCGAGATAGCGAGCTGAGTGAACTCGGCGCCCCCAATCAACAGGATTTCCACGAACAAAACATTCAGGAGGATGAAAAAACTGGTCTAATCCAGGATTGCAGTAGGTTCAATCGCTGCGCGCAGAACGCGGTCGACTCCCGTCGTCAAGCTCTCCCAGCGTCAAAGCAACGATGTTCCCCAGGTGAACCTTCATCGAGTTGACGGAGTCCGCACGGCCGAGGATGCTACAAGTCGTCGGGGTGCTTGTTGGTTCAGGATGTCCGCCAGGACTGCTGCTTCGCTGATGTCGGGTTCTTTGGTGCCGGTCAGCAAGGTCAGACGACGGTCGACGGCCAGATCTTTCAAGTGCTGCAGCGCCCTGCCCCGCTCAACTTGCGTGAGTTCGCTTTGGTACCGCTGCGTGAACTCGGTGAACTTGGCCGGGTCATGGCCATACCATTTGCGCAATTCCGTTGACGGGGCCACATCCTTGCACCACTCATCCAGTGCCGCCTTCACCTTCGTCATGCCGCGTGGCCAGATGCGATCAACAAGAACCCGGAAACCATCCTCGTCTTCAGCCTCCTCATACACTCTGCGCACACGGACACCCGGCTTCTTCGTCATCGTTAGACCTCCTTCGTGAGACACGCCAACGGTGAACGCCCGCCAAGAAGCGACACCGTCGGAGCGGCAGACCACCCGCCTCCAACCTTGTAGTCATTATGCTCTTCCGGCCCGAAACCATCCTCAGGAGAGCATTACGTGCGGCCAGGTTTGAAGGTCGAGACAGAGGACGCCTCCGATAACCAATATCGCCACGGGAAACTCGTTGCATCGCCACCAGGCCCGCTGACACCCACCCTCGGACCCCTCGCATGTGGCAGAACGGCGCCATCATCCGGGGCGAAGAACTGCCACTGTCCATCGAAGAGGTCATCACCGTCGTTCGTTAGGTTCGCCCCAAAGCTTTGGGCGACGCAGCCCGGGCCCCGCGCCAGCCCACGGTCCGGAAGGGGAAGTTTTCGTGGTTTCACTTCGCGTCGTGCCCGGGCAAGTTCGGTGCCCGTGATGACGTCGCCCGCGCGGATGAGGCACCCGTATGGCTGTCCGGGCTGCCCGGCGACAAGATTGAGGGCATGGTGCAGCCCGTAGGTGAAATAGCAGTAGATGTGTCCCGGCGGACCAAACATTGTCTTGTTCCGGTTCGTCTTACCACGATAGGAATGCGCGCCGGGGTCGCGTTCACCGGCATACGCCTCCACCTCGGTAATCCTGAGAGAGACCGTACCCTCCCCATCGGTGCGTTGCAGGACACAGCCGAGAATAGCCGGTGCAACTTCGAGCACATCGCGGGCGAAAAAACTGCGCCTCGCGAGACTCAACCCAATGAAACCGCTCATCGCGCAATCGTACGTGACTCCCCTGGCCGCTGCCCCAAATCAGGCGAACAGCACACTCCGATGGTAAAAAGCTCGGCGCCTTCGGCTACAATGCTGGCGGTATCGAAGCCGACGCCGCCATGCTTGGACAGCCTATGTGCATCCTCATCCCGCCGGTCGTCGGACTGAAACTCACCGACAAACTTCGCAGGGGCACCACGGCCACCAACCTCGACCTCACAATGGCCGAAAGTGGACGCAGCGCACCATCCGGGCCGTGTTGGTCGGCAAAGTCGCAGGCCGAAACCGTGCGGGTCATCCGCGCTCCAGCGGTGCGAGTGGCCCTCGTCCCGCAAGCCTTTCGTATCCCATTTCGTGACCGTGCTATGCACATGACCGTCCTCGGAATGCCAGCGCACGTTATCAGGGACTGAAAATTATTCTTCAGCGGTGCACCTCGGACCGCCCCGGCGTTGCCGCATCTCTGCAATTCAGTCAGCACTTTACTCAGATTCAGGCCCGCACCTCGCCAGTCAATCCTCCGCTGGGTACCAGACGCTCTTCCCGTCTATCTTCGCGAAACCAGTCATAGTGTGCGACTTCGTGTATGTCCGACTCATAATGTCGGTAACCTGCAGGCCGCGGGCCAATAGCGCGTCCCCGATCAGTGATCGATGACAGCGCCATGGCACCGCCTCAGCACACATGATAATTACTGTCTGTTTCGTCGCCAACGCGATCAACTCGTCAATACCGGCGGCGAACTCAGGCGTTTGCATATAGTCGGCGTAGTCGCGGAAGCTCCTGTTGCGCCACGCCCCGTTGATGGTTGCTTCCGCTACAGGGGTGTGCCGTAAACCGCCGAGCTCTTTCAGCCGCTGATAATCGATACCAGCCTCCAACATGCTTGTGGCGAGTTGACGTTCCCCGAATTGTGGGTTGTGACGCGACCCCGGAACCGTGCGCACGTCGATGAGCCGTTCGATGTCGTTTGCTTTCAGCATCCGAATGAATTCACCGACTGGATGAGTAGAGTGCCCGACCGTGTACACGCGCGTTTCATTCACTCCCCCATTGAACCGCGTGCAACAGGCACCCGAACCAAGAATGTCGAACTCTTACGACCACCCTGTGCTCCGCAACGACGCGCTGAAGCGGCTCCACACGCCGGCCACCACCGAGTTGCCATCCTGGAGCACGGCGGTGTCCTAGTCGACCCGTACTGGTCCTCGTTCCCCTCCACCAATCAAGTCAACGTGGGCGGGAATCATCGGTGGCCAAATTCCCATCGGGAGCCCCTCAACGAACGGAGGAAAGGTGCATTTGATCCCTCCAACTCCGACCGTCGGTATGCGATCGAAACCGCAACAACCAGGAGTGTCCCGCTGATCGCTTGGGCGCCGCCAGGCAGAGCTGGGACTGGCGTTGATGTACTCCACTAGGGCTACGAGTCTGCAGTGTTGCGCGAAGAAGCGTGGCCTAAATCGCGAGCCGTCCGCCCGTCCGTCACGCCCCGCAGTCCGTCCCGATCATGGATCCCAAGGTCGGTCACGGTCGTGAACATTGGTCCAAATCACGACGCGCGTGACTCAACAATTTGGACGAGTTAGATAACCCAAATCTGCCTCGACAAGCGCCGAGGCGCCCAGACAAATTCTTGGTCAGAGGCACCCACCTGATCAGCTCCGATGATAACGGACATGAGTAGGTCTGACCCTGTTTCGTTGGTGCCTTCTTTTATGGCGAAGGCTTCTTGACTCGCTGCGTCCAGCCACAACTTTCGCAGAGTCACGGCACATTGCGGGGGTTACGTCCCTGTGAGTGGTGTGGTTTCCCGCTCTTGAGCGTTGCTTCTTCAACGCAATGAGCCACCGTGGGATGGTCAGTGAGTACCGACTAAGCA
>NZ_SOFR01000014.1:0-5597 GCF_004402735.1 Cryobacterium sp. MDB1-18-1
AACGGCCTCGGAGTGACTCAACGTGCTTTTCGAGTACATCTGACTACTCCCTGAAGATGGAACCCTAAATTCGGTGTCCAACTTTCGGGGACCACTCCAGCAGGCCGTTGGTGTTTTCGTTCGTGCCGCGTTGCCAGGGTGAGTAGGCGTCGCAGAAGAAGACGGGAATCCCGGTCGCTGTCGTGAAATCTGCGTGGCGGGCCATTTCGTTGCCGCGGTCCCAGGTCAGAGTCCGGCGCATGGGCGTGGGCAGCTTTTTGAAGGCATCGATGAGCGCCGCGATCACGATTTCGCTTTTGGCGCCGTGTGGGAGCGGGATGGCGATCAGGATGCGACTGTGTCGTTCGACCAGGGTCACGATGTGGGAGGTCCCGTAGCGTCCGACGATCATGTCGCCTTCCCAATGCCCGGGTGTCTTGCGGTCGTTCGCCTCGACGGGACGGTCCTTCAGGGGCACGAGGCCTGGTATCCGTGACTTCTTCCCGCCGGAGGCAACGCGCCGTTGCGGATGGCGGCGCAAGCGCCGGGTCCGGAGCTTGGTGGTCAATTCCGCTCGGAGACCAGGTTGGGCCTGGACGAAGAGCGAGGTGTAGATGGTTTCGTGAGACACCCGCATGCCCGGGTCGTCTGGGAACTCCGCGATCAGGCGCTTCGAGATCTGTTGCGGAGACCAGCAGACCTTGAGTTTGGATTCCACGTGCTCGCGCAATCGATCGTCAGTGGCGAGTTTCCCGAGTCGAGGCCGCCGGCTCCGGGCCTCTGCGAGGCGTTCAGCATGAGCGGCACGATAGCCGTTTCTGCCACTGTTACGAAGCACCTCCCGCGAAACAGTGGAGACTGGCCGACCTAGCTCGCTGGCGATCGCTGTCAGTGACCGGTTTGCGGCGAGGCCGCGCGAGATGGTTTCCCTCTCGTCGAGCGACAATCGCAAGGCCGGCCGAGGCTTCGTCGCCCGCGGTCTGACACCACCGGACTGCTTGAGCCACAGACAGGCCGTCGACCTCGATATGCCCGTCAGTGCGGCGGACTTTCTAAGCGACGCACCCGACGCACGTGCCGTAAAGAACGCCATCCGCTGCTCCGGTGGCTTTGGTTTTCGTCCCATTCTCGCTCCTTTCCAAGAAGCAGATTAGGAGGTCACCGGAACCACACCCTTGCATTGACCGCTTGAAACTGTCCTGGCCAGCCGTGCAACAAAAGACGTGGACACCCTCTTCCGCGGGGAACTCGACGAATTTCTCCACGCCCTCGATGGCGCGTTGGCCGCGCCGTGGGGCGACATCACCCTCACCCGCTCCGACGTGTCAGTCATCGAGACCACCTCGCGCCGCGTCAAACCTCGGCGATTCCATATTGTCCTCAGTCTCAAAGGCGTAACGTGGCGCCGCATCCAAGTCGAAGTGGCCTTCCCCGAGGGCGCCATCGCGGACGTCACTGATCGCTTCCCTGCTCCGCGGCTGGGGTACTTTGGTGTCCACCCGGCGGCAGAGCTGGCCGGAATCACTCTCGCGTACCAAGTGGCACAGAAGTTGCACGCCTGCTCTGACCCGCATCAACCCCCTACATTCAGCAACAACCGGGTACGCGACATCGTGGATCTACTCCTAATCCGAAACACGTTTTACCCGCAGCCAACAGACCTGAAGCCGCTCAGAGCGGCGGCCGAGGACGTCTTTACCGCCAGAGCCGCCGAAGCCACGGTCCTTGGACTTCCTCCACGAATGTGGCCGCCTCTTATCGTGAGCAATCCGCTCTGGGAGGACGAGTACGAACGCCCAGCCACGGAGGTAGGAATCAGCTACTCACTAGACGACGCCATCCGCCAGGTGAATCAGTGGGTAGAGCAAATCAGGACGAGCTAACCTCTCGCCAGCAGCGGGAGAAAAGTCATCTCGGGACACGATCCGGTCCGCTTCTCCTGGCATAGAGAAAGAGCGAGCATTCGTGGAGCGCGACGGTTCGCAATCGTCTCGTGGCCGAAGCTGCTATTCCATCGTCGCCGCCAACGCGCGACGTCGCGTCAGCACGTCCTTGATTGAGACTTTTCGCGAGTACTCGATGGACCCATACCTGAACAATTGCACCGCGACGCGGAGCACGATCGCGGAGAGGATGAAGAGCTCGGCGATGATGATGATCGCTGACCAGAGCGGGAGCGTTCCAAACGCGTTGCGCAAAAGCGCTGTGACGGGGGCGGAGTAGGGGAAGTAGCTGAAGATCTGGACGATGGTCGCGTTCGGGTCGCTGATTACGAGGGACACCGTGTAGAACGGGATGAAGATCAAGACCATCAGCGCCCCAAAGATGGGTCCCGCATCTTTCACGGTGGGCATGACAGCGCCGAGGGCGACCAGTGTACCGGTGAACAGTGAAAAACCGCCGAAGAGAATAAGCGCCCCGACGATCATCTGTTGCGGGGCGAAAACAAGCCCCGACAGGTCGAGGTTGGGGATGTTGAGCTGGTCCCGGAGGAACAGGTAACCCAAGACAGTGGGCAGGGCGAAAACGAGCATTTGGACGAGCCCGACCATGAACAACGACACCACCTTGCCCAGGAGCAGACTGGTGGGGTTGATGGTGGTCAGGATCATCTCGGTCACCCGGTTCTCCTTCTCCTCCAAGGTGGAGTTGAGCATCTGGTTGCCAAGTAACAGGATCGCGACGTAGAACAGGACCAGGAACAGCAGCGCTGGGATAACAGAGTTGAAGCCGCCAGCGACGTTGCCATCCTTGAACGTGGTCATGTCCGTGTTGATGTTGCCCTGGATAATCGCGGTGGCCTGTGGAGAATTGAGCTTCTGTTCAACGCTGGACTTCAGGATAGATTCGGCGACCGAGGAGTACTTGCCGTTGGCAAAGAGCCCCTGATCGGCGCCGTATACCTTGATGGCCTGTTTAGACGGGTCAGCCGGGTAGACGAAAAACGCGTCCACTTGCCCCGACTTGACCGCAGACACACCGGCATTGGTACCCGATGCTTCGGCTCCCCCGAGTTGGCTGATGATGCTCGGGTCGATGAGACCGGAGTCGTCGGTGTACTCGAAGGAGAGGTGAGCGTTCTTCTGTTCGTCCGCGGACTTACTGGTTGAACTGTTCGAAACGAAAACGAGGAGGAACACGACGACCAGCATCACGGGGACGAACAGGGTCGCCACCCAGAATCGGCGTTTGGTGACCGTGCGCAAGAACTCAAAACGGATGACAGTGCCAAGGTTGTGCCGAGCCATGCTCACACCTCCGTTTCGGTCTGGTCGCCATACACTTCGACGAAGATATCGTCGAGCGATTTCCTGGTCGGCGTGAACCGGCGCACATCGATGCCAGTGTCCACGAGGGCGCGGAGGATATCGGCGAAGTCCGCGTCGTTCGACACCTCAAGTTCCGCGTGACCCTGGTTATCCGACGCAACCCGGTAGCGAGTGGAAGGCGGAATGACACCGGTGTGATCGACGTGGATGATGGTACCGCCGAATTGTTCCTGGACCTCTTCAACGGTGCCGTAAGCCCGCGCGGTACCGTCCTTGAGCAAGATGACCCGGTCACAGAGGCGTTCCACTTCCTCCATTTGATGGGTGACCATGAGCACGGTCGCACCGGCCTTTCTGCTGTCATCGATGACATCCATGACCAGGCGACGGTTGATCGGGTCGAAACCTTTAGTTGGCTCGTCCAGTATCAGCAACTCCGGATCATTCATGATCGTCACGCCGAGCTGGATTTTCTGCTGCTGACCACCGGATAGCTTGTCGAGGCGCACCTTCTCCTTGTCCGACAAACCGACTCGCTCAAGGTAGCCCAAGGACCATTGCCTTGCCGTGACGCGGCCCAAACCTTTGAGCACCCCGAAATAAGTCATGACATCGATCACGGACTCCTTCTTATACAGCCCGCGCTCTTCTGGAAGATACCCAAGCCGGACACCATTCTCCGGGCGGAACGGACGCCCATCAATAAGGAGCGTGCCGGAAGTCGGCTGGTAAATACCCAGCAGCGCACGAATCGTCGTCGTCTTTCCCGACCCGTTACTGCCCAGGAACCCAAAAGTCTCGCCCCGTCGAATATCGAACGAGAGATCACGGATAACCGTGGTCTTGCCAAAATCCATTCGGAAACGGTCGATGGACACGAGCGCGTCAGCTGTCGAAGAGGTCACCGAACCAAAGCTAGCGGCCAACCGCGACACCGGCTAGAGACATGGCCGCGAATAACGGGCGCAAACGACGCACACCAACACTGGTTTCACTCCGCGGGCATGCCAGGCAGCCCTCCTCCAGCGTGGCCGGCCGCCGACGTCGCGGGCTGCCCGCAAGCGGAACCTTGAGTGGGACGGCTACAAAGTTCCGCTAGCGGATCCCTTAACTTGTTGGCTGAGTCGCAGCGTGGGAGTTGGGCTAGCGTGGGCCTTTTGACGCGCGCGTGGCTGACGAAATGGGAATGGGCTTGCTGCGGCGATGCTTTTACCATCGGCGATGAGGTCGACTTCGGTATCGAGACGCGAACGCCGAATGATGCTCTCGCTGACATGCTTGGACCGGAACTTTTCGCCACGGTGGACACGATGGAGTCGCACCATGAGGAGAAGTTCACCGATCGTGTGCGCGGCAGGGTTGTCGCGGTACACGCGGTCACGCAGGATGTCGTCGAGCGTCGATCGTGGCGTCGGCCCGGCCACGGCGCGCCACCCGAATCGATCATGCCGACGGACGGCGACGAGTGGCCGATGGTTGGCCGTGATCTCGGCAATGGCGCGTTCCTAGGAACTACGCCCTCTCGATACATGATCGAGATCGTGCCCGTTGCGAATACAGCGAGGTTGGCCCCGGCTCAGGGCGTTCGGCTGCGCATCGACGAAGACGCCGAACCCGACGTCGAAAAGTTTGCTGTTCTACCGCCCGAGCAACACCGACGCTCACTGGAGGGCTGGCTCGTCGACGTCCAGGAGCACGAATAAACTTTCGGAGAGAATCCCAGCCATGCTGCGGCATTGTCAGGGTGGCTTTTCGACCTGAGACGGCGGGCACTACGAACCCAAACGGGAACGCTGAATGGGACACTGCTTAGGTGATAACAGAACATGCCCTCTTACCCGTGATTCCCGGTCGTGAAATTGAATTCGAGCTCGCCTTTGCCGATGCGCGGGCCATCATCTCGTCAATGCCCGGGTGCCGTAGCCTGACGCTGTCGCGTTCGATCGAGTCTCCGAGCACATACCTATTGCTCGTTGAGTGGGAGCGACTCGACGACCACACGATCGGCTTCAGGCAATCCGCGCAGTACCAAGAATGGCGCGCCCTACTGCACCATTTCTACGAACCGTTCCCCTTGGTCGAGCATTTCCAGACCGTCCCGTAGATCGAACGTTGTCTGGCGGCATCACATGGCTGCTGTTCAGCTATTCAGCTGACTCGAGCCATGCGTCTACGACGTCTCGTGCGGCGGCGGGCCGTTCATGGAACAAGAAGTGGCCGGCGCCCTCGATGATGGTGAATGTGGCTGCAGGCATTGCGGCGGCTGTCTCTTCGGCGGCGGCGAGGGGAATGAGGCGATCTGCGGCCCCATGGATGATCATCGTTGGGCACGTTATCGACGGCAGCATC
>NZ_SOFR01000002.1:0-5943 GCF_004402735.1 Cryobacterium sp. MDB1-18-1
ACCTCCGTGACTTGTGAAGATTTCAGATACCTCCACTAAGCCCGGAGGTCCTCCCTCTTCACAAGCCCGAAAGTGTCACCAACGTCATGGCCGGGTACATGTAGCCGGCCGCTTCGACCTCGGCGTTGTTGGTGTTGACGGTGAGCTTGGCGCCGTTGAGCTGGCCGCCCTTGACGGCGTTCAGCATCGCGGTGACATCGGCGAGCACCTTGATGGAGAGGTTGTCGTAGTGCACGGAGCTCGGGTCCCAGTACTTCGGGTTCTTGGTGAACTCGTAGTTCGTACCGACGACGGTCTTGGTGGTGTCGAGGATGTACGGGCCGCTGCCGACCGGGTTGGTCTTGAGGTCGGCGTTGCCGAAGGCCTTGGGGCTCTCCTGCATACCGGCGTTCTGGGTCAGGTAGTGCAGCAGGGCCGGGTCGGCCTGGGTGAGGGTGAGGGCGACATGGGTGTCGTCGACGGCGTTCGCGTCGGCGAGTGACGCGAGGAAGGATTTGTTCGGCGAGGCGCCGTCACGGAAGCGGATCAGGTTCTGGGCCGCGGCATCCGGGTTGAACTTGGTGCCGTCGGTGAAGGTGACGTCGTCGCGAAGGGTCAGGGTGAGCACCGTCTTGGTGTCGTTGTACTCCCACTTGGTGGCCAGGTCGGGTCCGACCTCGCCGGTTGGATCCGCCTTGAGGAGGGTGTCGTAGACCGCCTGGCCGTAGGGGCCTCATTGGCGAATGCGATATCCGCGGCCGAGAAGGTGGTAGCTGGAACGATCACGCCGAGGGTGAGTGTGGTCGGGGCGCCGGAGGTGGTCGTGGTGCTGGTTGCCGAGCAACCCGTCAGGCCGAGAGCAAGAACTGCTGCGGCCGCCGTGAGGCTTTTCCATCGGAACATCGGTGTTCCCTTTCAGTGGGTGATCCCTCTTTGGGTCGCCTGGCTGAAAAGCTAACAGGAAAAGCGATTAACTACTAGGTTTTCATCAAATCGTTTTTTCCCGCGCTAGAGTCAGCGCATGACTATGACGGGGAAGTCGCGTGGGAGCTACGCCAAAACGGCAGGCCGACGTCGGGAAATCCTCGAGGCCGGCATCGAGGTGTTCGCCAACCACGGTTTTCGCAACGGTTCGCTGCGGGAGATCGCCGAGCGGGTCGGAATGAGCCAGGCCGGCCTGCTGCACCACTTCTCGAACAAGAACGAACTGCTCGCGGGCGTGCTCGCACTGCGCGACGAGCGCTCCGTGGCGCTCGTCCCCATCGATGGCACGCCCGACATCGAGACGATTCGCGGCATCGTGCGCGTGGCGGAGTACAACGCCGAATTCGCCCCGGGTCTTGTGGAACTGCACTGTGTGCTCTCCGCCGAGGCGACGGCGCCAGAACACCCGGCCCATCAGTACTTCCTCGACCGGTATACCTGGGTCGTCGGCCTGATGGTCGACGCGTTCACCAATGTCCAGGCGGCGGGCCAGCTGGTCGATGGAGTCGAGCCGGCGAGCGCCGCGCGGTCACTCATCGCGCTCAGCGACGGCCTGCAGGTGCAGTGGCTGCTCGCCCCGGACACCCTCGACATGGCTGAGGAGCTCCGGCGCTACCTACGCCCCCTCTTCACGATCGACTTCTAGAACTCTCCCCGGCCTTTTCCGGTCGAGAGTCACCGGTATGCCTGGCACTCTCGACCGGAAAGGTCACTCTCTAGCGGCGGCGTGGGCAGCGAGCTTGGCGGTGAAGTCGGCGAAGAGCAGGCGCAGGTCAAGCCGGGTGTAGACCCGGATCTGGCGCGGACCCTGCCGCGGCGTGGGATCGTAGCTGCCGTCCGTGAGGATCCGTGGGGCGGTGCAGGTGACCCACGCGCTCGAGGACGGGTCAGGCTCGAAACTCGAGTGCAGCGCGGTCAGGAGCACGAGCGGGCTGTCACCGAGGATGTACGTCTCACCGAGGTTGATCCCGTGCCGCCCGGCCGTGTCCGCGACCCCGGCGAGCGCCGCGTAGAGGTGCCGGCCGATCGCACCGCAGGGCCGTACCGAGGTGAGCAGCTCGGCCCAGGAGAACAGCGTCTGCCGGTAGGCGTCCCGCGGCACCTGCCAGAGCGGAATCCGGGAGTCGAAGATCACCTGGGCCGCACGGATGTCGATGGCGAGGTTGTATTCCGCGCCGCTCGTCCCCGGCGGCGCGGCCGCGATCCCGTCGTGTTCGGGTCCCCCGATCCAGACCAGGGTCAGCCGGTCGGCGATCCGCGGCTCGAGCAGGTAGGCGCTCGCGATCTCGGTGAGCCCGGCGCCGCACGCGACGAAGAGCGGAAGCTCGGTGTTGTCGCGGAGCACCTCCCGGATGATCAGGTCGGTTGCGTCAGAGCGGATGGCCGTGGTCCGGTCGCTGAGCCCGACGTTCGACCCGGCGATGACCGGGATGCTCCCGGTGCGCCCGAGCAGGTCGAGGACCTTTTCGGCGGCGGCGGCGGCTGCGTTCGTCGCGGTCTGCTCCGAGGGATCGAACGGGTCGCCGGGGCGCAGGTGCGAACCGATGATCGCCCGGATCTCGACCGACGGCGACAGCACGTGGTGCGCGAGCTGGACGAGGCCGTCCGGATCCCCGGAGAAGTCGTTGTCGATGATGACCCGGGCGCGGGGCCGGACCACCCGCTGCAGCTCGGCTTCGATCGGGGGCAGCGCCCCGGCATCCGTCTCGATCTGGTTCATCGTGCCTGCGCCTTCGCCCGGGGGAAATATCGCAACCAGACTACAAGTGTCCCCGGCCCCGCCCGTCCCAGGTGTTCAGTGCGGGGCCGGGCAGGACTAGCGTGCGGGACGGCCGGCCCCCTTCTCGCAGCATCCGCCGGGGCAGCCGGGCAGTACGGGGCCGTGCTGGCGCGCGAGGGCGAGGGTGGCGAGGGCCGCGACGAAGGCGGGGTGGATGCCGGGGGTTGCGACGCGTTCCATCGCCAGTCCGAGGCTGGCTGCGGTGGCGGCGGCCTCGGTGTCGAGGTCCCAGAGCACCTCCATGTGGTCGGAGATGAAGCCGATCGGCACGATCACGACTGCCTCGGTCCCGTCGGCGGCGAGCGCTCGGAGCGCGTCGTTGACGTCGGGTTCGAGCCACGGCATCGCCGGCGGGCCCGAGCGGGACTGGAACGCGAGCGACCAGGCCGGCTGGGGTGCATCGGGGGCGGCAGCGCCCGGTTCGGCGAGGGCGGCCATCACGGCGACCGCGACGGCCCGGTGCTGGGCGAGGTAGGCCCCACCCGTGCCCCAGCCGGCGTCGCGCGGACCGCTGCGGTCGGCATCCGCTGTCGGGATCGAGTGCGTCGTGAAGAGCACCTGGGTGCGATCGACCGGCACGCCCCGCGCCGCGAGGCGTGCGAGAGCGGCACGCGCGCCCTCGACGAAGGGCAGGACGAAGCCGGACTCGTCGAAGTACGGGCGCACCGCGTTGATGTGCACGGTGGTGTCGAGCCCCGTCGCGGTCAGGGCCCCGGCGATGTCCTCACGGTACTGGCGGCAGCTCGAGTATGAGCTGTACGCGCTCGTCGTGATCGCGAGGAGCCGGGTATGACCGGCAGCGGATGCCGCCCGCACGGTGTCCGCGAGCAGGGGCGTCCAGTTGCGGTTGCCCCAGTACACCGGCAGCGGCTCACCCCGGTCGGTGAACTCCGCCTCGAGGGCGGCCCGCAGGGCCCGGTTCTGCCCGTTGACCGGGCTCACTCCCCCGAAGGCCCGATAGTGGGTCGCGACGGTCTCGAGCCGTTCCTCGGGGATGCCGCGACCACGGGTGACGTTGCGGAGGAAGGGGATGACGTCGTCCTGCCCCTCTGGGCCGCCGAAGCCGAGCAGGAGCACGGCGTCGTACGCGCGGTCAGGCTGGGTCTCCTCCCCCGGCTCGCTCATGCCGTCAGGCCGGCCGCAGCATCCGCGCCCGGCTGGTACGGGCAGGCCGGGTCTTCGCCGAGGGGATCTCCGCTCGAGGCGAAGGCGCGCGCCCGCGAGCCGCCACAGAGGTCGGCGTATTCGCAGCTCCCACAGCGTCCGGAGAATTCGGTCGCGCGGATCTGCTTGAGCAGCGGGTTGTCGCGATAGATCTCGGCGAGCGGGGTCGTTTCGACATTGCCGAGGCCGAGCGGCAGGAAACCGGCCGGGTAGACGTCGCCGTCGTAGGCGACGAAGACGATGCCCTTGCCGTCGCGGGTCGACGCCGTCTGCGCGCGGGGCAGTCCGATCGGCGGCCCCATCAGGGACTCGAGCCGGCCGGCCAGCCGTTGGTATAGCGCGGTCTCCGGCGCCGGGTCTCCCGCGCGGCGCCGGGCGACGACCCGGCGGAAGAACGGGGCCTCGACCGTGCGGACGATGAAACCGTGTTGGGAAGCATCGAAGAGGAAGTGGCAGATCTCTTCGTGTTCCTCGGGCGTGACAGCCTCCGTCGAGACGCCGCGTCCGACCTGGACCAGGAAGAAGACCTCCCAGATGGCCGCGCCCGCGTTCGAGATGAGGGCCGCGACATCCGCCAGTTCGTCGACGTTCGCGCGCATCACCGTCGTGTTCACCTGCACGCTGAGCCCGGCCGAAGCGAGGGCGCGGATGGCGTTGACGGTGTCCTCGAAGTGGCCGGGGATGCCGCGCACGCCCTCGTGGGTCGGCGCGCTCGCACCGTCGAGGCTGATCGATACGGCCTTCACCCCGCTCGCGACGATCTTCTCGATCATCGCGGCGGTGAGGGTGGGCGTGACCGAGGGTGAGAGGGCCGTCGGCAGTCCGAGACCGGTGGCGTACTCGACGAGCTCGAACAGGTCGGGGCGCATCAGGCAGTCGCCGCCGGTGAGCACGAGGATCGGGTACGGCCGGCCGAAACCGGCGATCTGGTCGATCAGGTCCTTGCCCTGGGCCGTCGTGAGTTCGCCGGGCAGCGCCTGCATCGTCGCGCTCGCGCGGCAGTGCTTGCAGGCGAGGGCGCACGCCCGGGTCGTCTCCCAGAACACGAGCATCGGGCGCTTCGAGTAGTCGGGGCCGGGGCCGCGCCGGGCGGCGGGCAGCGTCGGCAGCACGGCGGGGTGGCCGAGCACGTGGCTCCTGGTCTCGTCGACGATGCTCATGCGCCGACCTCGCTCGGTGCCTGCGCCGCGGCGATGGCGCCGGCGGCGATGCTTTCGGCGATCCGGGTGGCGACCCGCTCGGCGTCGGCGACGCAACTCGCGAGGCCGACTCCGCGATAGCCCGATCCGGTCAGGTGCACCCCGGGCAGTGCGGCGAGCTCCCGGTCGGCGGTGTCGAGCCGGCCCTGGTGCCCGACGACGTATTGCGGCATCCCGAGCGGCCAGCGCTCGATGTGGTGGCTGGTGGGTCTCCCGGTCAGCCCGAGCGCCTCGACGAGTTCGGCGTGCACCTGCGCGACGAGGGTCGTGTCGTCGAGGCCGGCCCAGCGGGTGTCCCCGGCGCGCCCGACCATGCAGCGGATGATGACGGTCTCCTCATCGGCGAGGTGCGGCCATTTCTCGCTCGAGAACGTGCAGCCGACCACGAGTTTGCCCTCGACCGGCGGAACCAGGAACCCGTTGCCGCCGAGCGGGCGACCGAGCGCGGAGCGCGGGTAGGCGAGGCAGATCGTCGCGACGTCCGTGTAGGGGATCCCGGCGAGCGCGGCCCCGAGCACGGGGCTCTCGGCCAGGAGCAGTCCGGCGGCGACAAACGCGGGGGTGGCGATCACGACGGCGTCGGCCTCGACACTCGTCCCGTCGGAGAGACCCACGTGGTAGCCGGCACCCTCGCGGGCCAGACTCGTGGCGGCCGTGCCGAGGCGGATGTCGTCGCTCGCCGCCCGCGCGGCGAGCGCGTCGATGAGGCGGGCGAGTCCGCCCTCGACAGTGACGAGGGTGGCCCCGCCGGCCCGGGCGAGCCCGGGTGCCGTTCCGGCGGGCGCCGTCGCGCGGGACCCGGCCGCGGCATCCCCCGCGGTGGCGACGGGCACGGAT
>NZ_SOFR01000049.1:0-7728 GCF_004402735.1 Cryobacterium sp. MDB1-18-1
TGGTGGGCAGATCTGTTGGCCATGAGTGGGCAGTTTTCATGGCCATCAGCGGGCATTTTCCGTGGCCGCCAGTGGGCAGTTCTTCATGGCCCTTGACACACGCCCCGGATTATCTGCATTGCACATGTCGAAGATCGTGTCCTTAGTGCGCCCTGCAGTCGAGTTCCGCGGCAAAAGGGCCTTCGCGGATTTCTTGGTATTGTTCATGAACCATTCTCCTAGCGGTGGTGATTTGTCGAAGCCGTCACCGAGTTACAGGTCGGTGACGGCACCCTCGTTGCCCTTTTCACGCGTCCTCCAGAGCTGTGCCTCTCCGCGCGCTGACTTCAATCCAGTCGATGACCTCCGACTCGACGTAGATGACCGTCTTGGGAGTTGGCTTGCGGTACCGAGGACCCTTCCCGGTGAAACGCAACTGGGCAAGGGATCCCTTCGTCATGCCGGGGATAATCTCGCAGACTTGCTGCGGTGAGAGATACCTAGTCAATTCAGCTCCATCTCGCATACACAAAACCGAAGCGTCCTGTGTACGGGCTATACACTACACATAATCCACGATATTGTGTCTACATGTTTGAAACGGTTGAATATGAGCTTGGGAAGCAAATCGCCCACTTCCGAAAACTACTCAAGATGAGCGCCGATGAACTTGCCGAAAAGGCTGGATTCGGACTGACTAGATCGATAGTCGCCAATCTAGAGAATGGTCGAAAAGAGGATGTGACCGTGAGGCAACTCCTTGCGATGGCATTCGTGCTGGAAGTACAGCCAGCTGACTTGATCTTCCCCTTGAAGCAACCGTATAAGCGGATAGAAATCGCGAACGGAGAGAACAATGTCGTGCTCACGCCAATGTGGCTCGCTCGCGATTGGTTCACCGGAACAGGCAGCAGGAAGACGACCAGTTCTCTATTGAACGGTGAACCCATGCTGAACCCGCCGGGATTCGGCTATTCAGAGAACGAGATCATATTGATCGACCTCCGCAAACGAAGCGAACTACTTGAACAACTCGACCGACCAGAGAGCGGTTACCGCTTCGCGCCCCAGCGGAAGGGTTTCACAGTCAACCAGACAGCGAAATTCTTGTATCAGCGTGATCAGGAATCCAACCACGCTAACCTCTATCGGGTCGAGAATCGGCTGCGCGCCGCGGGCGTGAACCTGGAAAATCCGATCGGCCCGTCTCCCGAGACCCCCTTCTAGACATGGGTAGCATCACTCCTTACGAGACCGTAGCCGGCAAGCGCTATCGGGCTCGCTACCGCAAACCCGACCACTCCTCCACTGAGCGGCGCGGCTTCTCAACGAAGAAAGCTGCCGAGCTCTTCTTGGCTTCAATCGAAGTATCCAAGGCCAGAGGCGAGTTTGTGGATGCAACCGCATCTAGGTCAGTCATCGATATCCTCGGAGACGAGTGGTTGAACAATCAATCACACCTAAAACCCTCAAGCTTGCGCCCAATCGAGTCCGCTTGGAGACTGCACGTCCAGCCATTCTGGGGAAAGCGCTCGGTTGGCTCCATCCGTCACAGCGAGGTTCAAGGTTGGGTCACCGAACTATCCAAACGCAAGGGTGCAACGTTGGTGATTCGAGCATTCGGGATTCTCGCGTCGATCTTGGATGTCGCTGTGAAGGATCGCCGCATTAGTTCGAATGCCGCACGCGGGGTGAATCTTCCGAGAAAACCTCACAACAAGCATGTCTATCTTTCCCACCAGCAGGTTCAACTCCTCGCCGACAACGCTGGTCGGCATTCGACTCTGCTCCTATTCCTGTCATACACGGGTCTCCGGTGGGGCGAAGCAACAGCCCTAAGAGTAAGAAGTCTAGACACCACGAGGCGGCGTGCGAACGTCACTGAAAACGCCGTGAGCGTAGGCGGACCGATCATCGTTGGCACGCCGAAGTCGCACGAATTCCGCAGCGTTCCGTACCCTGAGTTTCTAACCGATCTGCTGGCCAAAGCATGCGCGGGAAAGGATCAAGATGAGCTTGTCTTCGGTGCCGGACTCGTCCATGTGCCGCTTCCCGACTCAAGAAGAGGTTGGCGAGTTTCGGCAGTAAGAAAGGCCCAAGCCATTGACGCGACACTTCAGCGAGTCACCGTCCATGATTTGCGCCATACAGCCGCCAGCCTGGCGATCTCCGCCGGCGCAAACGTGAAAGCCGTCCAGAAGATGCTTGGACACGCTTCAGCCGCCATGACGCTGGACACATACGCGGATCTATTCGACGACGATCTTGACGCTGTCGGAATCGCGCTCAATCAGGCAAAGAAGGTTTCAGATGTGGGCAAACCGTGGGCAAACCCCGAATCTCTGTAATGAAAAACCCCCTGCTTCCCAGTGTTTACAAGGGATTCAGGGGGTTTGACTGTGGCGGTACCGGTGGGATTTGAACCCACGGTGGAGTCTCCCCCACACAACTTTTCGAGAGTTGCACCTTCGGCCGCTCGGACACGGTACCGAGGGAGATTGTACGTGAGAAACAGGGGTCTGCGCGAATCAAGCCGATATTCGGGGCTCGCGGGCGGTATCCGCTTCACTGAAAACCGCGACACGCGAACACAGGAAGCAGAAAGCCGGCACCCAGAAACCGGCGGTACGCTCCCCCCGTGTCTAACGTCAAACCGAACCTTCGCGCGCTCCTGGTCACCCTCGGCGCCGTCACCACAGCTACCGGAATGACCGCTGCCGCCGTCGTTCGGGCACGCGGATTCCGGGAATGGCGCCAAGGCAACGCCCGGGTACTCAACGAGACCCTCCCCGCGCACGCCCAGTGGTGGCGGGAGCATGGCCGGGAGCCGGGCGAGCTGCTCTACGTGGCCATCGGCGACAGCGCCGCGCAGGGGATCGGGGCAAGCGAACCGCGGCGCAGCTACGTCGGGTTGCTCGCCGATCACATCCGCCTGGCCACCGGTCGCACGGTGCGCGTCGCCAACCTGAGCGTCTCGGGAGCGACCGTCGAGCTTGCCGTTCGCGACCAGCTGCCGCTCCTCTCGGAACTCTCCCCCGACATCGTCACGGTCGCGATCGGTGCGAACAACGTGGCGGTGTGGGATGCTGCGGTGTTCGAATCAGGGATCCGCGCGATCTTCGCTGCGTTACCACCACACGCCCTCGTGGCCGACCTGCCGTGCTTCCACCTGCCGCACAACGAACGGATCGTGGCCGTCGGGAACCGGATACTGCGGACGGTCGCCACCGAGTACGGGCTCACCGTTGTGCCCCTGCACGCGACGACGAAGCGGCCGGGGCTGCGCAGCGTCGCCACCCACGTGGCCAACGACCTGTTCCACCCGAACGACCGCGGCTACCGGGTCTGGGCCGAAGCATTCCTCCCGGCGTTGAGCGAGGACATCGCTCTGCTCGTTCCCGAGGACGCCGAGGAGTTCGCCGACCTGCGCGAGGGGTAGGCGCGCCCGACCGGCCGGGTGGGCGCGCGGACTTCGGCCAGGGCGTGCGCTCGAGCTTCAACCGGCGTGGGCACGCGGCCGATTGCCCGGGTGTCGGTGGCCGAAGCTAGGCTCGCAAGCATGGCCAGACCCGTTTCCTCCTTCCGCTGCACCGAGTGTGGCTGGACCACCCTGAAGTGGGCCGGGCGCTGCGGCGAGTGCCAGCAGTGGGGCACCGTGGTCGACATGACGGAGAAGGCGAGCCTCACCCGCGCCGTCAAGCCTGTCGCCGTGATCGGGTCCGGCATTGCGCGTCCGATCACGCACGTGGACACCACCGCGGTCTCGCACTGGCCGACCGGCATCGGCGAGTTCGACCGGGTGCTCGGCGGCGGCATCGTTCCCGGTTCGGTCATCCTGCTGAGCGGCGAGCCCGGCGTGGGTAAGTCAACGCTGCTGCTCGAGGTCGCCTCGAAGGCAGCGGCAGCCAAGTCCCGGGTGCTCTACGTGAGCGCCGAGGAATCGGTGAGCCAGGTGCGCCTGCGCGCCGAGCGCACCGGGGCCTTGCAGCGCGAGCTGTTCATCGCCGCCGAAACCGACCTCGCGACCATCCTCGGCCAGATCGACGCGGTGCAGCCGAGCCTCGTCATCATCGACTCCGTGCAGACCGTCGCGAGCGGGCTCTCCGACGGGCTTCCCGGCCAGCCGAGCCAGGTGCGCGAGGTCGCATCCACCCTCATCCGGGTCGCCAAGGACCGCAACCTGCCGATCCTCCTGGTCGGGCACGTCACCAAGGACGGGTCAATCGCCGGCCCCCGCCTGCTCGAGCACCTCGTGGACGTCGTCTGCCAGTTCGAGGGCGATCGGCAGACCGCGTTGCGCTTCGTGCGAGCGCTCAAGAACCGTTTCGGGCCGACCGACGAGGTCGGCTGCTTCGAGATGACCGGCGAGGGCATCTCCGAGGTTCCCGATCCGAGCGGCCTGTTCCTCACCCGCGGCGGCGTCCTGGTGCCCGGCACCTGCGTCACGGTCGCCCTCGAGGGGCGGAGGGCGATGCCGGTCGAGGTGCAGGCACTCGTCATGCCGAGCTCGGCGCCTAACCCGCGCCGGGTGACCAACGGCGTGGACTCATCGCGTGTCGCCATGATCATCGCCGTGCTCGAGCAGAGGGCTGAGGTGAAGGGCCTCGGTGCGTCGGATGTCTACGTGTCGACCGTAGGCGGCATCCGCCTGACCGAACCCGGCGCCGATCTCGCCATCGCGCTCGCGATCGCCTCCGCGTCGCGGAACAAGCCGATCGGGCATGACGTCGTGGCGTTCGGCGAGATCAGCCTCGCCGGCGAGGTGCGGCCGGTGTCGTCGGCCAAACAGCGTGCGAGTGAGGCGGCTCGGCTCGGGTTCGTGACCCGGATCGACTCCGGTGCCGGGCGGCTCGACTCTGCGATCATCCTCGCGCTGCGGGAGCCTGTCTCGGCACGGGACGCGGAGCTCAACGCGGCGTTCCGGTAGGCACGGGCGCCGGGCGGGCTAGCGCGACACCGAGGCCTGAACGGTTGCGGTGTGCACGACCCGGTTGCGGCCGTCGCGTTTGGCGACGTACAGCCGCACGTCCGCGGCTCGGAGGAGGTCGGAAGCCTGGACGCCGTCCTCGGGGGCGAGAGCAACCCCGATGCTCGCGGTGACGGGCAGCCCGGCGGTGATCGGGGTCCAGTCGTAGTCGGCGATGTCGCTGCGGGCCTCCTCGAAGCGTTCCCGGGCCTCTGCCGCGTCAGCGCCGGGCAGGATCAGCAGGAATTCCTCTCCGCCGAGGCGGGCGGCGATCCCGCCGGCGACCCGGTTGGCTGCGCGCTTCAGGATCTCGCCGAGCATGCGCAACACCTCGTCGCCGACCGCGTGGGACAGGGCGTCGTTGATGCGCTTGAAGTGGTCGATGTCGATCATCGCGATGGCGAAGCACGGCCCGCCCTCGCCGGACCGGATCGCCGCGACGCTCAGGTGTTCGTCCACGAAGCGGCGATTGTGCAGGCTCGTGAGCGGGTCGCGCTCGGCGAGTTCACGGTAGCGTTCGCTCTCGCGCCGCGATTCCGCGGTCTGGAACATGGCCTCGAGGATCCGCCCGCGGGATTCGTTCTCGCTCGCGCCGAGCGCGACCGACTGGGCGTGATAGCTCCGGTAGGCCTCGAAGGCCCGGCGGTAGTCGAGGTTCGCGGCGTAGGCCTCGGCCTGTTCGCGGGCGACTTCGGTGAGCCAGCGGACGAGGCCGTGACCAGCGGCGAGGGTGGCGCACTGGTCGATCACGCGCTGGGCCGCGTCGAGCCGTCCCTGGATCCGGTAAACCTCGGCGAGGGTGACCAGTGCTGCCGAGACCGCATCGGGGTTGGGGTCGTCGTTCGCGGTTTCGATGGCCGGAAGCAGCATCCGCTCGGCTTCGTCGAGCCGCCCCGCGGTCAGGTAGACCCTGGCGATCGTGTCGCGCGCGTACATGCCGATCGGGCGGGAGTTCGCCGTGGAGCGAGCAGCTGCTCGACGGTCTCGAGCGCGGCCACGTGGTTGTGGGCGAGATACTCGGTGTACGCGAGGTTGTTCAGGATCATGTAGCGGATGTTGGTGTCGGTGTCGTCGATGACGAGCCGCAGGGCCTCGTTGTAGCGACGCCGCGACTCGTCGAAGGATCCGGCCGAGCCAAGGGCGTCGGCCAGGCAGAGTCGGGCTGCGGCCCGCATCAGCGGCACCTCGCTCTCGTCGATCAGATCGTTGACGAGAACGGCGTGCTCGAGGGCGAGGGCGGGGTCACCGACCATCTCGAACACCGAGCCGAGCACGTCGTGACAGCGGGACTGCAGAGCGACTTCGCCGTGCCGCTCGGCCCAGGCAAGGATCTGTTGCACCTCGGCCGCGCTGCGGCTCGGATCTCCGCGGGTGCGGCTGATGTTGGCCAGGAGCACGCGGAGGCGCCGCGCGACGGCTCCCCTGCCGAGGCCGGTCTCGACGCTGCTGTAGTCGACGAACTCACCGTTCGCGCCATCGATGTCGACGACGCGCAGCTCGATCAGCCAGTCCCTGGCGGCCTGGTTGGCCTCGTCGCGGTCGATCCAGAAGAGGCGCTCGACGCGCGCGAGTCTCGCCTCGATCGATTCATTCGGCGGTGCGTTCATCGTGGCCTGCTCCCCGACAGGCGTGTGTTCCCGGCCTTCAATCTCCCCACCGGGAACCCTCTCCGAGAGAGGGAGGAACACTGTCGAGGCTCAGCCTAGCGCCCAGCCCGGACACCGGCGAATGGACGCCGCAGGATGCCGCCGATGGGGGGTGCCGACTTAGGCGTCGTCGCTGGAATCGGTTTCCGGGAGGGTGCCGAGCGCCGCCATCAGGTCGTCAGGGGCCGCCTGCATCACGTGCGGGCCGGCGATGTCGAAGAAGACCATCTCAAGCACGTTCCGATGCACGGTGAGGAAGTCGCGCAGCCACTGGGCGTCGCCGACCATGACCTGGGGGTCCACTTCATCGGGCACCATGCGGACGTAATTCTCGGCGGAGGAGAAGAGCAGCAGCATCCGCTTGTCGGTGCCTTCGCGGCCGAAGACGCGAACCTGCTCGCCCTGCCCGTTGACGACGAGCTGCGGCACGATCACGACGTCGTTGCGGAGGGCGTATGCGACGGCTGCTACGTCCTGGGCGGCGAGGGCGGTAGCAAGGGCCACGGAGCGGGTCGGCGGGGTCGGCGGCGTCATGTCAGTCGGGTCAGTCGGGTCAGTCGGGTCAGTCACGCCACCCATTCAATCATTCCGTCCGCACCGGCTTGGCACCGGAGCGGACTATTCCGCTCTGGGCTGACGTGCGGTACGGGCAATCGTTCAGTCGAGGATGAACTGCTTGGGTGTCGCCGATGCGATGCCGTCGACGGAGACGGCGAGATGATAGGAGGCTCCCCCGGCCGGCGCGGCGGTGCGGGTGGACTCGTCGCAGGTGGCGGCGTTGGAGCGGACCCGGTCCCAGGCGATCGGTGTTGTCGAGCTCACCGGAACGCCCGGTTGCAGGGTGACGTCGGCGTCGGCGGCCGCACTCTGGCAGTCCGTCGAGGTCCAGTAGATGTCCTGGCCGCTCGAGATCGTGAAGACCTGCTTCGAGGTGCCGGCGTTGATCACGCAGGGGACGGTGCCCGTGTTCGTGATGCTGAGGGAGAGTTCGGGCTTCTGGCCGGGCTGGTACGTGACGGCGTCGGTCAGCGCTTCGACGGTGACGGCGGCCGGGTCGCAGGCGGCGGGGGCGGCGTCCGCAGCAGCGGCGGCGGGAGCGGCGGCGGGAGCGGCGGCGGGAGCGGCGGCGTCAGCGCC
>NZ_SOFR01000040.1:0-8016 GCF_004402735.1 Cryobacterium sp. MDB1-18-1
CTCAAATGTGAATCAGGGAGAAGTGTCACCATCAAACACGGCCGAATGGTCACCGATCTATTGATGCAGAACTGTCACCGATGTCCTGAGACATAACAGGACACAACCATTTTGCCGGCCCCGATTCAGGCGCGTGAGCTGGCTTCACCTTTCGCCCCGACGCGGTCTCTCAAAACGATGCTGCGGTCGATTACTGCGGTGGCCACGGTGGTGAGTGTGAGATTGTGGTCGCGCGCATATTTCCGCAGAGCCGCGAATGCTTCATCCATGGTCATGGGCAGCTCAGCGCTTTCCGAGACAACGCCCTTGGCTTGCTCAATCAGAATTCGGGAATTAAGAGCTCGTTGCAACTGCGCCGCGACAAGACTTTTCTCTCTGCTTCCTCGCTCTTGCAGTAGCCCGATGGTGGCAATGTCGGCCATAGCCTGCGCAACAGCGACATCGGCGGCGACCAACTCACCCACGTGGATGCTGAACAGGTTCAAGGCCCCCAGTACTTGGCCTCGGAGACGCATGGGCGTCGCGTGCACGGATTTGAACCCCTGTCGGATGGCCTCATGACGGAAGGCGGGCCACCGATCCCCGGAACGCTCGATATCGCCAACCGTGACCGATTTCCCGGTCGTGAAGCACTCGACACATGATCCGGCGCCCGCGTTTAGTTGCATCACCTCTATGAGAGTCGTTTCTTCACTGGTCGATGCCACTAGCTGAAGCTCGCCCGTCCCATCGAGGAGCATGAGACCTGCAGCCTGGGTGTCGAGAATTTCCGAACATTGCTCCACAAGGGTTTGGAGAAGATCTACGACGTCGAAATCGTCCGTGAGGGTGTCGGCAAGTTTAACGAAGGCCCTATTTAGCTTCGCCTCGCGCGTGAAGTCAGCCATGGCTTGCTCCTTTCTTGGTAGTGGAACTATTCGGGGAGAGATCTGAAACTCACATGCCTGCTGACGACGTCACGGGCGACGTCCTGAACGCTTCGTCCGTTGGCAAAAGCGTAGGCCTGCAGGCGCGAATAGGCGATGGTCGCAGTGGTATCCAGTTGCACAAGAATCATCCCTGTTGCCTGATGAACTTCGCGTCTCATCGCCGGGGTCAACATCGACTCTCCAGCGCCCTCAGCGTCTGCACCCGCGATAGCGTGGTGCACGGCAACATCCGCTAAGGCCGACGCTAGGGTCACTGCGATCTCCATGTGCCGCGGGCTCAAGGCGCCGGCAGTTCGCCGGTATAACCCGACGGTGCCGATAGTAACTGCTCCCATAAGTAAAGGGAACGCGAAGAGTGCGCCTACGTCGAGTGACCCAATCGAAGCGGCAAAAATCGGCCAGGAATCATGGGTGCCTGTGAGAACATCCGGTACGAGTGTCGGGGTACCGGTTCTGAGTGTGGCCCACTGAGGGCCTTCGCCCAGGTCGAACTGCAATTCATCGATACGCGCGGCGACCGCATCACTGGAGCAGAGGGTGGATTGACCGCCCCTGGGACCGAAAACGGCAATCGACACACCGGTGACATCAAGCTCGTCTATGAACGGTGAGCACAAATCCGTGGGTTCAACAATCACGAAATCGCTATTGCTGTCGTGCATCACGTCGTCCGCACGTCGAGGCGCGAGGTCCAAAGTCTCCAGCACCCAGTCATTGCGTCCTCCCTCACAGATCACCTGCCCGGTCTGGGACAGTGGCATCAGGCTACTCCACGTCGCAGAAACGGCGCACAGAGGCAGGTCGGAAAGATCAGGCGTGGACTCAGCGATCCTCAAGGACACCGTCGCCCAGCCGAACACCGTCACGCATTTCGCCCCGCGGATCCGCCGCGTCGGCTGGGAGGTCACCAGCTGCCGACGTGACCGTGACGGGGCCGGTGACTGTTGGTGATATAGAGAGTTCCGGGGATCGGTGGCCTGCTTTTTCGTCTAGGAGCGTGGGTCAGTAGTGGCGGAGTTTAAAACGCCGGTGGATTTCCTGGGCTGGGAGTTTGGGTCTGGGAAAATTGGGTATGAGCGATTCGGATGGTCTGTTCCCTGCAACTGATCTTGAGTACGTCGACCCGGTCATTGCGGATGGTGTCGACGGTGGCGGCGGGGCGAATAAGCGGTTCCGGGCGTTCGAGCCGGCCGCGGTGATGTTGGTGCCACCGTCGCTGGATGAGTGGTTGCCGCAGAATCATCTCTCTGGGTTCATTGCGGATATCGTCGAAACCCAGCTGGACCTGTCGAAGTTTTATGCGTCGTATGCTAAGTTGAAGGGCCAGCCGCCGTATGACCCGCGCCTGATGATGCGTGTCCTGCTTTACGGGTATTGCGTCGGGGTGCGCTCATCGCGGGAGCTGGAACGCGTGTGCGTGGACGTCGTCGCGTTCCGGTGGTTGGCCGCGCAGCAGGCCCCGGACTTTCGCTCGATTGCCCGGTTCCGGAAACGTCACCTCGCGAGCCTGGGGAACGTGTTCTTGCAAGCGTTGGAACTGTGTCGTGCGGCCGGGATGGTGTCGCTGGGGCAGGTCGCGTTGGATGGCACGAAGGTGCGTGCGAACGCGTCCCGGCGGAAGGCGATGAGCTACGCCCGGTTGACGGAGAAGCAGAAAGTCCTCGCCGACGAGGTCTCCGCTCTCCTGGCTGATGCGGACGCGATCGATGAGGCCGAGGATGCCCGGTTCGGGAAAGACAAACGCGGCGACGAACTCCCGCCCGAGCTCGCCAGGCGGGAATCACGCCTGGTGAAACTGGCCGAAGCGCGCGCCGCGTTAGAAGTCGACGCGGCCGCCCGGGCGCGGAAAAACGCGGAGAAGAAAGCCCGGGATAAGGGCGATGATGACGCTGCTGTCACGGCGAAGGGTGAGGACGCGGCCAAGAACGCGGTCGTGAACCCGAAGGCTCAACGCAACTTCACCGACCCGGACGCGCGGATCATGAAGACCGCTGACGGGTCCTTCCACTACGCCTACAACACGCAGGCCATCGTGGATGCGGATCATCAAGTGATCGTCGCGACGACGCTGACGAATGTCGGCGTGGATGTTAAACAGGTCGTGCCGATGGTCGAGAAACTCCATGTCATGACGGGCGTTCTGCCGGGGCAGGTCCTCGCTGATGCCGGGTATTGTTCAGCCGCGAATCTGGACTACGCCAAGACCGTTGAGACGGACAGCGACGGCGGGACCGAGTTCTTCGTCGCGACCGGCCGGGTCAAGCATGGCGAACGTGTTCCCGAGGTTCCTCGGGGCCGGATCCCCGCCGATGCGACGCTCCGGGAACGCATGGCCCGGAAGTTGAAGACGAAGAAAGGCCGCGCCGTCTACGCGCGGCGCAAAGCGATCGTGGAGCCCGTGTTCGGTCAAATCCACACCCGGCAAGGAAAATTCCTGTTGCTGCGCGGGTTGGAACAAGCAGCGCACGAGTGGGACTTGATCGCTGCCTGCCATAACCTGATGAAACTCCACACCCTGCAAACCAGGACCCTCCTCGCCACGCAAAATGCCTGGAGAGGCCGCCGGGCAACCTAAAGATCAGGGTGAGACCGCCCTGACGGGCGGCAGCGATCCTGCCTTGCGCCATCAAAGCGGCCGTGGCCCTATTTTCGCTCGGCACACGAACGGATCAGAGCCCCACGACGATCGCGTCAGCAACGCCCCAACCCAACCCGACGACATCGGAGGCATTCCTTGGCATCAAGGCCCAATAGGCTGCGCTCTTCGCTGCTGTGGTCGGCGATTGGGCCGCGGCCGGTCGCGGCGCGATGCGCCCGGCGTTGGCGCAACTGGTAGACGGCAAGGACATCAGTGCCGACCTTTTTGACCTGGCAGTCACGATCCGGGCCGGCGTGCTCAGTCCGGACGTGCTCGGAATGCGACGACTGATCACGAGCGAGGCCGCACGGCATCCCGCTGTCGCCGCCCTCTACCTTGCGGACAGTTGGGAGCGAAACATCGATGCCCTCGCCGACGCATTTCGCGCGCTCGACCGCCAAGGCCGGCTCAGGATCGTCGATGCGCGAGTGGCAGCGGATCAATCCACCTGGCTGACCGTCGGAGCAGCACTGAACGCCCTGCTCCTCACTCACATCGCAGATCACGACACCGCCACAACCACCGCGTCAGCAGTCGAGCTTTTCCTGTCCGGATACGCCGTACTCGGCGACGCTCCCTCACGCTGACTCCACGCCGCGCCACCCGCCGACACAGGAACGTACGCCCGCAAGCGGAACCCCCTACGGGAACCGTGGACCTCGGGTCAGTAGTGTTCGCGGACTTGCAGAATGACGATGTGGTCGTCCGTGACGTAATAGACCAGGCGGTTCGTATCGTCGATGCAACCTTGTCGTATAAATCCGAAAGCCTCACTGGAAGACGTCGAATTCACCGCCTCAACGTTCGAGTGGGGCGGTGACCGCGCCGCGACGAGCTCGTGATGTCGGCCTACTGGGGCTTGAGGATTACCTTGGTCCAACCATTGGTGCGGTCGTTGAAATTCTTGTAGGCGTCCGCGGCTTTGCTGAGGGGAACCTCGTGGGAAACAATCCATGATGGCTTGGCCTTGCCCACTGCAATCAGGTCGCGCAATTGCCGATTGTATTTCTTTACTGGGCATTGGCCGCTGCCCATGCTCTGGCCCTTGAGCCACTGTAGGCCGTAGTCAATAGCAAGCTTGCCTTGCTTGGCGTTCTCGTCGAAGCCTCCAGGATCGGCCGGCAGGAAGACGCCGACAACACCGATGCCCCCGGTGATGCGCACGGACTGAATCAGCCGATTCAAAGTCATGGCGGGATCTTCGGTGCCCTGAGGGTCGTGGGCCTGATAGCCGACGCATTCACAACCCCGATCCGCGCCGATACCCTTGGTCTGGTCCAGCACGAACTGAACCGGATCCGTCTTCGAATCATCAACGGCGATTGCACCGATCTGCTCAGCGAGGGCCAGCCTGTCTGGGCGTCGGTCCACAACCCAGACTTTGCTCGCACCCTTGATCGTCGTAGACAGGGCGGCCATGAGGCCGACCGGACCCGCACCGTAGATCACCACCGTGTCGCCGGGGATCACGCCGGCCATCTCGGTAGCGTGATAGCCCGTCGGGAAGATGTCCGACAGCATCACGTAATCGTTTTGCTTTTCTATCGCGTCCTCACCCAGGCGCAGGCAGTTGTTGTCGCCGTAGGGCACGCGCAGCATTTGGGCCTGGCCGCCGGGATAGGGACCCATGCCAGCGAAGCCGTATGCAGCGCCCGCGCCGACCGGGTCCGGTTGGGTGGTCATGCAATAGTTGGTGAATCCGCGCTCGCAATTTTTACAGAAGCCGCAGGAGATATTGAATGGCAGCACGACGAGTTCGCCGACCTTTACCTTATCGACGCCGTTACCGACCTCGATGACCTCGCCCATGTTCTCGTGACCAAACGTGCGTCCAACTTCGAAATCGGTGCGTCCCTCGTACATGTGCAAATCTGAACCGCAAATATTTGTCGCCGTAATGCGTACCAGAACGTCCGTGGGACGTTCGATCTTGGCATCCGGAACGTCCTCAACACTGACCGAGTTGGGACCTTTATAGACAACTGCTTTCATTTCTCTTCACTCCCTGAATTTTAGGACCGTGAAGACGGACGGTCCGTCTTCACCTTCGGAGATGTGCTAAGGATGAATGTCCGGACAGCCTCAGGCTGCGCGGAAAGTATGCATAACTTGGGTCTATCACGATCGCACTGGACCTGCCAGTTTCCCTCTCGTACTGTTTGGCCGGCAGTGCGTTGGCCTGATCAGGAGAACTCGACTCGCCAGAAGTGTCCTTCACCACAGAGCAGACGACGTCACAGGATGTGGACCGGTCCTTGTCGGGCGATACCCGTCACGGGTCCGTTGATCTGACCGAACCCGGGTGCCAGCGCCAACCAAGCGGCGTCGAGAGCTGCGAGAGCGGAGCGCCGCATCCAGATCCCTGTCATGCCCGACCTCTCTTGGACCGGTAGATGATCCCCTCCGTCACAAGACGGTGATCCTTGAACGGACGGCCCAACTTCCCCGCCGATTCAGGTATCAACGGGGCAATCTGCTTCCACTGGGCATCCGACAGCACGGCGTAACGAGCGCTCATTCCTCCATCCTGCCGATGAACAGCCCATCATTGGGAGACATGCCTTAGCGGTCGCGGTCCAGGTAGAGCCGGTTCCCCAGTTCGGAACCGGCGACGTCGATGCCTCCCGAGACTGGGGCATCATCTCCAGCCGTCGCCGGTTTCACCTTTCTGAAGCCAACTCAGCCGTAGGTGGCTCCGCCCGGGTGCTCAGCCGCAACTCAGCCGGTGCTATCGAGAATCAGGCGCGCCGCTTCCGTTGGTTGGTCCCAGTGCGGGAAGTGACCGCAGTTTTCAAACCAGTGCAGCGTCGCATCCGGGAACAGCTCCGTGGCCCGCGCCGCCTCACTGGGAGCGGTGACCTTGTCCTTCCGACCCCATCCAATGACCACTTTGCCCTTGAGTGAACCGGCCGGTGCGCCTTCCTGGCGGGGTCCGTGAATCAGCGCGTTGAGGGACGGGTCCAGGCTGGTCGATGTCTTGAACCCGCGAAGCTCGTGCAGGACCAGATCCTGTGGCAGCTTCCAGGGGTGGGCGGAGAACTGTGCCATCAGGGCCGTACGGCCCACAGGGTTGCCCGTGAGGAAAGGGAGCGCCGGTTGGATGCGGCGCACCAGTGCGACGGATGCCTTGATGCTTGCACCAAAGATCGCTGCCTGGCGGTCATTCCAGAATCCACCAGGGTCCAGTGCGACCGTGGTGCCAGCGTGCCCGCGGCGTGCCATTTCCATTACCATCCGGGCGCCCATGGAGCTGCCTACCAGATCAAGGTCACCCAGTTCCGCGTCGCGGATAAAGGCTTCGACGGAATCGGTCAGCGTGGCAATGGTGGTTTCGCCGGTCAGCGGCGCGGATTCGCCGCAACCGGGGAGGTCGACGGCGATGACATCGCGTTCAGCGGCCAGCGCCGGGATTACCGGGTTCCAGTTACCGAGACTGGAACCGAGCCCATGGATCAGGAGGAGTGGCTTACCGGAGCCTTGCCGGGTTGAGTGCAACATGACTTCACTGTAGGGGCAGTGCAACATACTGGCCAGAGGTTATCTGGCCAGAGGCCCGACCGCACGGCGATGCGCCGTCAGGCAGCACATTCAACAAGTCTTGGATCAAACACATCTCAGGGCGAACACGCCTCAGGGAGGGGCGAAGAGTTCCAGCGCCACGTTGTCGGGGTCCCTGAATTCCAGGATGTAACCGGCTCTTCATAATTAAGGGTGTGTGAAGCCTGAATCCTCCGGTTTCCAGGCGTGAGCGGGCGATGTAGATCCGGTCCTCGTCTCGGTAGGCGTTGATTTTGCGCTGGTAGATGCCCCAGGTCGCTTCGACCTGCACGTGCGTTTCGGTGGCGAACAAACACGCGTGAGCAGTGGCTCGAGGTCGTGGTTCAAGACCGCCCTCGTCGCCTCCGACCGTCCCGCGATGACCCTGCACGACCTCCGGCACACCGCAGCGTCCCTCGCGATCGCGTCGGGAGCGAACGTGAAGGCGGTGCAGCGGATGCTCGGTCATGCATCCGCGGCGATGACCCTGGACGTCAATGCCGACCTCTTCGATGACGATTTAGACGCCGTTGCGGTGGGCCTCAACCACGCCGCATTCCCAGCAATTGTGGGCAAACCCACCCGGCCCATGAAAAAGACCCCCGGACTTCCGCGTGATTACGCGGATCGCGGGGGCCTTACAGTGCGGAGACGGTGGGATTTGAAATCTAATCGGGCCCCAGCGGCAGCCCGACCAAGGCCCAACTTCCGCGTAATTTCAACGATTTTAGGTCACTTGGACACGCCCAGAATCAGGGTGATTTCTTTCAGATGTGGGCAAAATGTGGGCAGAGGCTGGCCTCCGTTTCGCAGTGTGATGTATCGGGACATGGGTGACAGTTCTGTATCAGGACATCGGTAACACTTCCTGTGTCAGGACATCGGTGACAGTTAGATGGTTTTTGGTCGCCG
>NZ_SOFR01000028.1:0-8281 GCF_004402735.1 Cryobacterium sp. MDB1-18-1
CGGGACCCGGCCGCGGCATCCCCCGCGGTGGCGACGGGCACGGATGCGGAGCGGGACGCGGCGGCGGCCTTCGCGGCCCCGGCGCGGCGCCGGCGGCGGAGCGCGAGGTTCAGGCTGCGGTTGCCGCGGGCGAGCACCTCGATGTCGGGGGCGGTGCTGTGCGCGCTGAGCTCATCGGCGCGACCGGCGTGGATGCCGCCGAGGAGGGGGTCGACGAGCCGGTCGAAGACCTCGTGGCCCATCCGCGGGACCACAATCTCGGCGATCGTGGGATCGGCCGGCAGGGTGCGCCCGGCGGGGAGCACGAGGTCGAGGAGTGCCCGGGCGAAGCCGAGCGGGGAGAGCAGGCGTGACCGGAGCAGCGGCAGCAGTCGGTCGGGGATGCCGAACACGGTTCCTGCGGGCAGCGTGCGGAGGCGTCCGCGGGACCAGATCCGCGATCCCCCGCTCGCGGGTGCGACGACGAGGTCGGCGAGGCCCAGGTCGGTGAGGAGGTTCACGGCGACGGGTGCGCGCACCATCAGCGCATCGGGGCCGGCGTCGACCGAGTGCCCGGCGAAGTCCTCGGTGATGATCTTGCCGCCGAGGCGGGGGGAGGCCTCGAGCACGGTGATCAGGACCCCGTCCCCGAGAGACTGGTGCAGATAGTGGGCTGTCGCCAGTCCGCTGATTCCGCCGCCGACGATGACGACCCGGGGTCGAGAGAGCACGTATGGTCCTTCCGTTGCCGGTGGACCGGCACAGTCGGAAGGCTGGAGCACACCGTTCCATCGATCCTACGGCTCGGCAGGAAAGGCTTTTCCGACACTAGTGTCGGCGGCCCGTTCTGCCGCGCCCCCGTGACCCGAGACCGCAGGAGCGCCTACTTGGCGTGCGCCTCGGTCTTCTGCAGCTGCCACTCGAGGTCGTCTGGCGAGAGATTGGCGTCGCGGAAGGCATCCGTCAGCGGCAGCTGCAGGCGCAGGTCGGTGCCGAGGCAGAGGGCGGCGTGGCCGGACTTCAGCTTGAAGTCGAGCACGTGGCCGCCGGCGCTGCGGTCGTCGGTGACGAAGTGGGCGTGGCAGCCGGGAACGCCGATGCCCTGCTCGTAGAGCGGGGTGCGGAAGCCGACGATCGTGCCGGTCACGTTGTGCAGCTCGACGATCGCGTCCTCATCTGTGGCCTCGACCATCGGGCGATACGGCTTCTCCTGCTTGACGACCGTGCGCATGGTGATCCACTCGAACTCGGCGTCGATCCGCAGCGCGTACATGTAGTTCTCCGACGAGGTCATGCGGTCGATGAAGGCGGATGCCTCCGCGCGCAGGACACCCTCCGGCAGATCGCTCTCGACGTGAGGGACGAAGTTCGTGACGACCGCGTACGGGGTGTGCGCGCCGAGATCGGCCTTGGAGACTCCGCCGTCGGCACGCAGCTGGTAGCAGCTACCGTCGAGGATCAGCATCTCGCCGTCGAGCCCGTTGAAGGTGCCGATGCCGAAGCTGCCGTGGCCGAGCAGGTCGCGCACGGTCATCTCGCCCTCGTACACACCGTCGAGCAGGGCGCTCATCAGGCTCGTCTGGAAGATCTCGTGTCGGGAGACCGTGAATTCACTCACTGCAGCACATCGCTTTCCAGATCAGCCATGAGCTCATCCCGGTTGTTTCGGTAGTCGACGCGCACGTCGATGATGCTCGGCCCTGGCTCGGCCATGGCCTGTTTCAGCACGCCCGCGAAGTCGTCGAGGTGCGTGACCCGGTAGCCGTGGGCGCCGAAGGATTCGGCGTACTTGACCGCGTCGTAGTCGCCGAGCTGCACGCCGGAGGTGCGGCCGTACTTGCCCTGCTGCTGGAACGCGACCATGTCGTAGGTGCCGTCGTTGAAGATCACGTGGGTGAACGTCGAGCCGAGGCGCACCGCGGTCTCGAGTTCCATCGCCGAGTAGAGGAACCCGCCGTCGCCCGAGACGGAGACGACCGGGGTGCCCGGCCGCACGAGGGTCGCGGCGATCGCCCACGGAAGGGCGACGCCGAGGGTCTGCTGCCCGTTGGAGAAGAGCAGGGCACGCGGGTGATAGGTGCGGAAGTGCCTGGCCATGTAGATGTAGTGCGACCCCACGTCGCAGAGCACGGTCGTGTCATCGGGCAGCAGGTTGCGCATCGCGAGGGTCAGGGCCGCGGGGTGCACACCCTCCGACTCGTCGTCGTTCCAGTGCGGTTCGTCGGCCTCGGCGAGGCGGGCCCGTTCGGTGGCGACGACAGCGGATGCCGCGGCACTGAGCTCGAGGCCGTCGATCTGCCGGGCGAGCGCGTCGATGGTCTCGGCGACGTCGCCGCGCAGCTCGACCGTCGGGCGGTAGTAGTCGTCGAGGTCTGCGGAGAGCTCGTCGAGGTGGATGATCCGGCGCTGGTGGTCCTTGTTCCACTTCGAGGGCTCGTACTCGACGAAGTCGTAGCCGATCGCGAGGATGAGGTCGGCCTTGTGCAACAGGATGTCGCCCGGCTGGTTGCGGAACAGGCCCACCCGGCCGAGGTAGTGCTCTTCGAGCTCGTGGGACAGCACGCCGGCCGCCTGGAACGTCTCGACGACGGGCAGGTCGGCGACGCCGAGAAGGCGATGCAGGGCAACGGTCGCGCGGTCGGACCCTGCACGTGCGCCGGCTAGGATGACCGGGAACTTCGCACCCTTCAGAAGTGCGGCCGCGCGCGTGACACTCTCCGCCGGGGCGGCGCCGAGGCGCGGCACCCAGTGCGGTCCCGTCATCGACACGGTCGTCGTGTCGACGAGCACGTCACACGGGAGCACGACGGCGGCGGCGCCCTTGGGCTCCTGGGTCGCGCGTCGGAACGCGTTGGCGATGGCCTCCGGCACGTTGTCGGCGACGCTGACCTCGCCTGCGGACTTGGTCACGGCGGAGAGCATGCCGACGGCGTCCATGGACTGGTGGGTGCGCTTGAGCCGGTCGGCGCGGGAGACCGCGCCGCAGATCGCGACCATCGGGTCGCCCTCTGTCGTGGCCGTGAGCAGGCCGGTCGCGAGGTTGGAGGTGCCGGGCCCGCTCGTGACGAGCACGACCCCGGGCTGGCCGCTCAGCCGGCCGACGGCCGCGGCCATGAAGGCCGCATTCTGCTCGTGCCGGCAGACGATGAGTTCGGGGCCGTCGTCGACGAGGGCGTCGTAGACGGGGTCGATCTTGGCGCCGGGAACGCCGAACACCCATTTCACCCCGTGGGCCTTGAGCACCTCGACGACCCGGTCGGCCGAGCGCCGGGGCGCGGCGGGCGCGCCGAGGCCATCCGTTATCGAGGGGACCGCGGAATGAGGATCGGTCTGGACGCGGGCATCCGCCTGGATCGGGGCGTCCGCCACGGGGCCGCTGCCCAGGACAGTTGAATTGTTCGTCACGTCATGCCTTCCGGTTCGCCGTTCGAGCGGCTCCCTGTATCTATCGTCCCGCTCCGACAGATAAGAAACAACGCCGAATGGTGATGGAAACGATCTGTAAATGAGATGATGCACGAGTGGATGTGCGACAGTTCGAATTCTTCAGCGCGGTGGCGAGCGAACTGAGCTTCACGCGCGCCGCCGACCGACTCACGATCGCGCAGTCCGCGGTGTCCGCAGGGGTGCGGTCGCTCGAGAACGAACTCGGCGTCGAGCTCTTCGACCGCAGCCGCAGGCAGATCCGGCTCACCTCGACGGGCGAGCTGTTGCTGCCCAAGGTGCGCGAGGCGCTCGATGCCGTGAACGGGGTGCGCGATGCCGCCGAGGAGACCACCCACGCGATCACGGGGTCGATCGTGATCGGCCTGATGACCTCGGTCACCCTCGTCAACGTGCCGCGACTGCTCGGGCTGTTCCGCACCGGCCACCCGGGGGTCGGGGTGCGGCTGCGCGCGGCCAGGCGCGGTTCGGCCGGGCTCCTCGACGAGCTCGCGACCGGCGAACTCGACCTCGCCTTCCTCGCGCTCAGCGGACCCGTGCCCACCCAGCTCGTGGCCGCGCCGATCTCCTCCTCGCCGATGGTGCTCGTGGTCCCGGCCGATCACCGCCTCGCCACGGCCGGGCACGTCGGCCTCGACCATCTCGACGACCTCGCCCCCGAGGAATTCATCGACCTGCCGCCCGGCTACGCGAGCCGGCAGATCGTGGACGAGACCTTCGCCGCGGCGGGCCTCGAACGCCGGGTGATGATCGAGGTCTCCGACATCGGCACCGCCGCCGAATACGTGACCAACGGGCTCGGCGTCGCCCTGCTGCCCGAATTCGCCGCCCGGGACGCCCGCAACGTGCGACGCCTCCCCGTCGCGGGCATGCCCGACTTCACCGTCTACCTCGCGGCGTCGCGCACCCGGCGGCTCTCGGCGGCGGTGCGGGCCTTCATCGACCTGGCCCTCGCCGACGACGAGACCGGCGCGATCCGGTGATGCGGTGATGCGCTGATGCCCCGGCTCGTCGTGGTCCTCCCGCTCACGCCGCTCGCTGTCGGCGCCACCTTCCTGGTGCGCGACTGGCCCCTGCACGTGACGGTGCTGGCGCCGTTCCTGACGGATGCCGCGCCCGGCGCGATCAGGGAGGCTCTCGCGGCCTCGGCATCCGCCGTGCCCGCGCTGAGCGTGGTCGCCGGCGGCGCGGAACGCTTCGGGCGCCGCCACGACATTCCCGTGACCGTGCTCGAACCCGACCCCGGGCTGACCGCGCTGCGCGACCTCGTGGTCGCGGCCGTGCGGCCGTTCGCGACTGCGCCAGGGGAGGCGGCGTTCACCGGAACCGAGTTCCGGGCGCACGTCACCGACAAGCACCACGCGCGGGTGAATACCGGCGACATCCTCGAACTCGGCCAGATCGCTCTCGTCGACATGGCGCCCCGGGCCGACCCGGCCGGTCGCGCCGTGCTCGCGACGATCCCGCTGCGCCCGCGCTCTCACTCGGCCCGCCCCTAGCTTCGGCGGCCGGCACGCGTCGCGCGTCACGTGTCGCAACCCAGCGCAGGCGCGCCCGTTGCGCCGCTTCGCGCCAGGCATGCCGGGCGCGAAGCGGCGCAGGGGGTGCGCGAGGAGAAAAGCTGCGTCAGGCGGCGAGCGGATGCGCCGCGAAGAACCTGAGGACGGCATCCGTCGCCCACGCGCTCTCGAGGAAGTAGCCGTGCCGGAGCCCGGGCAGCTCCCCGAATGCGGCATTCGGAATATGTTCGGCGAGGCGTTCGCCGTTCCCGGGAGGAGTGACCTCGTCGGCGTCGCCGTGCAGCACAAGCGTCGGCGCGGTGATCCCGGGGAGGTGGTCCCAGGCGTCGTGCGCGGTGCTCGCGCCGAACAGGAGGCGCCGGGTGTGGACCGAGGTCGGTCGTACGAACGTGGCCGCGACGAGCTCCGGGTGGGACGCGATGAAGGCATCCGTGAAGAACAGCGGACCCATGGAGAGCGCGTCGCCCCGGGCCATGCGCTGGGCGACGTCAGCCGTGCGGGTCAGACCCCGGTCATCGCCGCCGCTCGTCGCGCCGAGCACGAGGGCGCCCAGGCGATCGGGGTGGTTGATCGCGAACCACTGCGCGACCCGGCCGCCCATCGAGTGCCCGTACACGTGCGCCCTGTCGATCCCCGCGGCGTCCAGAGCGGCGACGATGTCCTCGGCGAGCGCCGCCGTCGTGAAGCGCGCGTCGGCGCCGGGCTCGCTGTCGCCGACCCCGCGCGTGTCGAATGTAATCACCCGGTGCCGGGCACCGAGCGTCGGCAGCAGCGGAGACCAGGACCGGCTCGAGACGCCCTGTCCCGCGACCAGGACGACGGGGTCACCTGTCGCGTTACCGCCGGTCGACGACCAGGCGATGCGGGCGCCGTCGGGCGCGAGGGCGTACTCCATGGATGCCTTCCGAGCGGGGCCTGGGACTCCCCCATCGTAACGAGCGCACCGGGGAGGGCGCCGCAGGCCTCAGCCGATGAAGGTGCTCGCCGTCACCTCGAATTCCTCGACGTCGACGATCGTCAGGTGCTGTTCGGCGCTCGAGTCGGCGCGAATCGACTCTGCGGGCTCCCTGCTCCCCGCGAGGGAGTCCTCCGAGTCCCAGAGCGTGATGGCCAGGGCCGTGTCGGTCTCCGTGCCTTTCAGGAAGTACATGCCGCGGCCGCCGGGGTTCGCGAGCACCCGCAGCATGGTCGCATTCTCATTCGCGTGGGGGTCGGTGTCTGGGCCGGTCCTGAAGGTGCTGATTCGGGCATACATCGTCAGCCCTCGACCATCATCACGACGGTTTCCGGGCGGACGCCGTCGAACTGCATCGCCTCAGCCGCGACTTCGGACGCCATCACCCGCTGGAAGACGTCCATGTCGGGCACGTCGGCGATCAGGCCGACCCTGTGGTCGTCGGTCGGGTCGATGAAGGTCTGGATGCTGATGCCGAGCGGCCCGAACACCTCGTCCCGCCGGGGTGAGTTGAGCCAGTGCTCGACGTCATCGACCTCATGGAATATCAACACCGTTGTCATGATTGCCTCTCTCGGTTCCGACGCTGGGACAGGAGGGTGAGCGGTTCGTTCGCGCGCGAACCGGCCATCGCGCAGACCGTACCGCCGCTTCCCCCCGAGCGATAGGGACGGTCGACGAAGCGCCGGGACCTCTGCTCGACGGTCCCTGAGATGTCGGCGGCCAGTGTGTCCGGAGAGATCACGGCAACAGCAACGCTCGGAGCGTCAGATTCTGGCGAAGGCGGCCGCGGAAGCACTGAGGGACACAGCGACGCAGTACGCCGTCGCCGGGCCGAGCAGGATGAAGACCGCAGGGACGGAGATTGTCGAAGCGATGATCGCGACGAGGATGACCAGGGGCAGGATCGTGCCGATGACAGCCACCAGGCCGGTCCGGCGCGGGTTGATCAGCGCAGGCACGATGAGGATCACGCAGATCACCCCGAACACGATCAGCGGCAGGCCGGATTCCCGGGGCCAGACCCCGTCGGGCCACACGACCGCCGCGAGCCAGGCAAGCGGAATGCCCCAGACGAACGCGATCCAGCCCCAGATTCGGGCCGCCTGCCACCCGCGGGTTTCGGTCCAGGCGGACATCACAACGACGAAAACGAGCCCGGCCACCACGGAGAGACACTGCAGCACGACGGTGACGATGACGCCCGTGCGGCCCATGGGCCCGAGCAAATTCCGGTCTGGCTGGCCCAGCCAGACGATGAACAACAACCACGGCAGTGCGGCTCCGATCGCGATCACACCGATCCGCGTCGCCTGCACGGATGCCCGCGCCCACCATACCTGTCGTGTTTCGAGCCCCGTATCCACCCGTGAACCCCCTCGTGGGGCGCTCGCCCCCTCTCGCAATCTAGGAAGGCCCGATGGCTGGCCAATGAACCACCGGCGTCCCAGACATGAAGACTCGGGCTCGGTGCCGGCTCCTCCGAGGGCCGGGGTGAAGGTGTTCCATCCCTTATGATCTGCACACGGGGGTATGGGATGCGCGGAATCGCGGCAACATGCGGGTTGATATCGGTGCTGGTGGCTCTTACGGGCTGCACGCGCGGTGACCGATTCCGCCGCCGCACGCGACCTCAGGTGGAATTCGAGCCACTTTGAACCTCCGTACGTGAACGCCTGGCGACGCATCACGTCGTCAGCGCGCACGGAAACAGACTTCCTTGTGCATGGGCACCGGTCGATGTCACGCTGCTGGCCGCCGACAGACGAAGATGGTATCAACCGATCCGTCCCCGCAGCCTCGTGCCTCCAGTTTGAATCGCAGATCATACGAACCCCTCCGTCCTTGCGAGGTTTGCCGATTGTCCGCAACTTGAATTCGGTGCGCGCCTCGATTCGTGCGCGATACGTTTCCATGTCAACCGTGCCTTCGTCGATATCTGCCGTCGCGGTGATGAATGCACGCGGCATCAGCGGGCAATATGCGCTCCCCTCGACCCACATGACGCCCTCGTCGAGCATGCTTGCCCCAAGCTGCTCCTGCCTGTAATCGGTGGAGGGGGTGAAGCCGAGCTCGAAGGTCGGCCGATAAAGCTTGTCGAAACGACGGCTACCGAAGTATCCGAGGTCGGCGTCAACGATTTCCGGACGAATGCCAGTGTTGAGGGCTCCACGCATGAGCGTGACCGCAGTGTTAGCTGTCTCGAGCATGGGGAGGTGGAGTGTCGCACTGAGGACGAGCTGAGGGAATCGGCGGCGGGTCGATAGGTTCGAGTCGACGCGGATGCCCTACGTGTCAGGGTGAGTTGAGGCGGGTAGCTCAGAGCAAGTTCGCCGTTTGACGTAGGGCGAGAATCAGGAAGTCCCACCATGTCCAGTCCCTC
>NZ_SOFR01000060.1:0-9964 GCF_004402735.1 Cryobacterium sp. MDB1-18-1
CCAGATCTTCAGGTCTTCCGAGCCGGTCTGGTTCATCACGTCGATGCAGTCGAAGTGGTGATCGATCGCCATCTGGCGCACCTTCGGGTCGATGTGGGTCAGGCTGCCGAACTTGTAGGCGTCATCCTGGAACGTGTTCGAGTTGACCGTGCCGAGCGCGAGGCCCTTCTCCGCGGCGAACTCGCGCAGACCGGTGTAGTCGTCGACCTTGTCCCACGGGATGTGCAGGGCCACCTTCGGCGAAAGGCCGGTGACCTGGTGCACCTGCGCGGCGTCGGAGATCTTCTCCTGGATGGTGCGCGGGGTGCCGGGCGTGCCGAACACCTTGAACCGCGTGCCGGAGTTGCCGAACGCCCAGGACGGCAGTTCGATGACCTGCCCCTCGAGCTGGGCCAGGGTGTCGGGGCTGATGCTCACGTTGTGCTTCTTTCGGTCGGGGCAGCGGATGCGGCGGCGAGGGAGTCGAGTTGGTCTTCCAGATTGAAGATCTCGGTCAGTTGGAGGAAACCGGTGTCTGGGGCACCGTCGAGGGCGACGAAGAAGTCGCCCATCTCGGCCTGCCAGCGAGCGTTGACCTCGGTTGCGGCCATGCCCGCCTGGGCGGCGGCGAGGCTCGCGGTCTCGAAGTAGCCGATCAGCAGCCCGTCGTCGCGCAGGAAAATGGAGTAGTTGTTCCAGCCCGTGCTCTTGAGGGCCAGCAGCATGTCGGGCCAGACTGCGGCGTGGCGGCGACGGTATTCGGGGATCAGCTCCGGCTTGACCTGGAGCTGGAAGCACACGCGGTGCTGGGTATCGCTGCTCGACATTGAGGTTCCTTGCTGGTTCGGATTCCGAAAATGAATCGATTCAAGCTTGCCGTGCGGAGCGCATTCCCGCAAGGCCGCGGGACGGATGCAACCGGCATCCGCCCCGCAGCCGACTCGCGCGGGCACTGCGATAGTGCGGGTGATACGGGGTTGTGCGGGTGGAACGACCTAGAAGTTGAAGTCCGCGATGTTCTCCTTGGTGAATGTGAACGGCTCGCCGAGGAGCACGGTGGCATCCTTGCCGACGGTGAATTCGCCGAGGGCGCCTGCGGTGAACTTGTCGCCTTCCTTGCCGGTGATGGTGCCGTCGATCAGGGCCTTGGCGCCGTAGGCGGCGAGGTAGCCGAGGTCGGCCGGGTTCCAGAGCGCGAATGCCGTGACCGTGCCGTCGTTGACGTAGTCACGCATCTGGTTCGGCGTGCCGAGACCGGTGAGCGCGACCTTGCCCTTGTACTGCGAGGTCTGCAGGTAGCGGGCCGCCGCTGCGATGCCGACCGTTGTGGGCGAGATGATGCCCTTCAGGTTCGGGTGCGACTGGAGCAGGGCCGCCGTCTTGTCGAAGGAGGTCTGGTCATCGTCGTTGCCGTAGACGGTGTCGACGAGCGTGACGTTCGGGTGGTTCGCGGCGAGTTCCTTCTTCATCGTCTCGATCCAGGCGTTCTGGTTGGTCGCGTTGGCCGAGGCGGAGAGGATGGCGACCTCGCCGGTGTCGCCGATCTGCTTGGTGATCAGGTCGACCTCGATCTTGGCGATGCCGTCGGCCGTGGCCTGGTTGATGTACAGGTCGCGGTACTGCGGGTCGGTGTCCGAGTCGAAGGTGACGACCTTGGTGCCGGCCGCTCGGGCCTCGTTGAGGGCGCTGCCGATCGCCGTGGGGTCGTCGGCGGAGATGATGATCGCGCCGACTCCCTGCTGGGTGAGCGTGTTGATGAAGCTGACCTGGGCATCGGCCGCGGCGGTCGCCGGGCCGACCTCGGCGTAGGTTCCGCCGAATTCGGTGATCGCCTTGGATCCGCCCTTGTCGGAGGTGTCGAAGTAGGCATTGCCGAGGTTCTTCGGCAGGAACGTGATCGCGTAGTTCTTGTCGCCGGAGCCGGACGCAGCTGCACCGGTGGAGGTGTCGGTCGAGGCCGAACTGGAGCATCCGGTGGCGAGGAGGGCGATGGCTGCGACGCCGGCGACGAGCGCGACAGCGCGGGCGCCGTGGCGCCGGGTGGTGGTGGAAGGAGACATCGTTGTGCCTTTCAGGTGGGGTGAAGCGGATGTTGGTGGTCGGGCGAGGGAACGGAGCGGTTACTGCTTCTGTTTCTCTGGCGTGGCACGACGGAAACGCAGGCTGCGGAACCACGACAGAAATCGGGGGGAGAGCACGGACAGGATCAGAAGGGCGCCGGTGATGATGTTGATGACGTCCGAGCTGACATTGGCGAGGCGGAGCGCGCTCTGCAGCACGCCGATCAGGAGCACGCCGGCGATGACGCCGTGGATGGCGCCCTTGCCGCCGAAAATGGACACTCCACCCAGGAGGACCGCGGCGATGACCGACAGCTCGAGTCCCATCGCATTGTCACCGCGAGCGCTGCCGTAGCGGAAGGTCCAGTAGATTCCGGCGAGCGCGGCGATCAGCCCCGTGAGCATGAAGGCGACGACCTTGGTCCGGTTGACGTGCACTCCGGAGAAGTGCGCGGTCTCCGTGCTGAAGCCGATCGCCACGATTCCGCGGCCGAAGGGGGTGAAGTGCAGGAGAGCGACGAAGACCACGATCAACGCGACGACCAGCACCATGGCGACGGGGATGCCGGTGCTGCCGAACTTCGACTGGGCGAGGCCGGTCCAGAACGCCGGGAAGCTCGTGACGGCGGTCGTCCCGAGCAGGCCGACGGCGATGCCGCGATAGAGGGCGAGCGTGCCGATGGTGACCGCGAGCGAGGGCAGGCCGACCACGGTGACCAGGAGCCCATTGATCAGGCCCGCGACGAGGCCCATCACCAGGCAGGCGACGATGGCGACCGGGACCGGCCAGCCGGCCTGGGTCAGGATACCGAGCAGGACGCTGCTCAGGCCGAGCGTGCTTGCGACGGAGAGGTCGATCTCGCCCATCATGATCACGAGGGTCATCGGCAGGGCGATCATCAGGATCGGCGCGACGTCGAGGAGCAGGAAGCCGAGCGTCGTGGTGGTGCCGAAGCGGCGCACCTCGAGCGAGGCGATCACGATCACGAGGATGAGGGCGACGATGACCGCCATCTCGCGGGTGAGGAGCAGGCGCATCCAGAAGGGTCGACCGTACTCGGCGTAGACGCGCGTGCCGGTCCGGCTGTCGGCCGGGGCGGAGATGGTCATGCGGAGACCTCCCGTTCTGAAATGAGTTGGCGGGAGAGTCGGAGCGAGAGGACCCGGTCGAGCACGATAGCGCCGATGATGAGGGTGCCCACGACCGCCTGCTGCCAGAAGTCGGGGATGCCCAGGATGGGCAGGGCACGGTTGATGGTGAGCAGCAGGACCGCACCGATGGCCGCGCCGTAGACGGTGCCGCTGCCGCCGAAGATCGCGACGCCGCCGATCACGGCAGCGCCGACGGCCTGCAGCTCGAGTCCGGTGCCCGTCTGCGAGTTGGTCGTTCCGTAACGGGCAGCGAAGAGCACGCCGGCGAGCCCGGCGAGGGCGCCGCAGAGCAGGAAGGCGACGAGGATGCGACGGGTGACGCCGAGTCCGTACAGCTGCGCGGCATCGGGATCCGAACCGATCGCGTAGAGCTCCCGACCGCCTCGCTGGTTGCGCAGGTACCAGCCTGCGACGAGCACCACGATCAGCGCGATGATCGTGAGGTACGGCACGAAGAGCAGCGCACTCGTACCGAGGGCGAGGAAGTCCTTGGGCAGGTCGGACGCGTTCACCCGGTTGCTGCCGGCCCAGAGCACGTTGATGCCCCGGTAGGCATACAGGGTTCCGAGCGTGATCACGAGGGCCGGCACCTTGCCGAACGCGACGAGCGCGCCGTTGAGCAGGCCGAGCGCAGCACCGAGCGCCATGCCTGCGGCGAAGACGACGATGATCGGGATGCCGGGCACGTCGATGAAAAGGCGCCCGGTCAGGTAGGCCGTCAGTCCGACGACAGAGCCGACCGAGAGGTCGACCGATCGGGTGATGATCACGATCGCCTGGCCGACGGCCACGAGCACGAGGATCGACGGGGTGAGGAGCAGGTCCCGGAATCCGTCCTGGCTGAAGAGGAAACTCGGGTTCTTGATCGTGGTGATGAGCACAACGATCACGAGGGCGGCGAGGATGCCGGTCTCGCGGGAACGCAGGAAGGTGCGCAGACCGCGCTGGAACGCTCCTCCGCCCGCTCCGGTGGGCGTCTGGGTGCTGGTTGTCGTGGTCACTGGATGGACTCCGTTGAGTGGGTGGCAGCGAACATGATGGACTCGGCCGTGGCATCCGCCCGGGAGATCTCCGCGGTGATGCGGCCTTCGCGGACGACGAGCACGCGGTCGGCCATACCCAGGATTTCCGGCAGTTCCGAGGAGATCATCACGATCCCGAGGCCCTCACCCGCGAGCTGCGAGAGCAGGCGATGCACCTCGGCCTTGGTTCCGACGTCGATCCCGCGGGTGGGTTCGTCGATGATGAGCACCTCGGGGTTCGTCGACAGCCACTTACCGAGCACGACCTTCTGCTGGTTTCCGCCGGAGAGCGTGCCGACCTCGGTGTCGAGGGCGTTCGTCTTGACCTCGAGGCGGCCGGCCCAGTCCTTGGCGGCCCGGTTCTCGAGACTCGAGTCGATGAACCCGAAGCGACTGAGCCGGGTACGGGTCGAGAGGGTCAGGTTGCGGGCGACGGATGACTCGAGCACGAGGCCCTGCTTCCGGCGGTCCTCGGGCACGAGGGCCATTCCGGCAGCCATGGCCGCGGTCGGGTTGAGCTTCGGAACGGACTTCCCGTGCATCCGCACGGCTCCGGAGTCGTAGCGGTCGACGCCGAAAACGGCACGGACGATCTCGCTGCGACCGGCGCCGACGAGGCCCGAGAGCCCGACGATTTCGCCGGACCGCACCGTGAAGGACACATCGTGGAAGACACCGGCGGAGGTCAGCCCCTCGACTTCGAGCAGCACGTCGCCGACAGGGGCGACCTCCTTCGGGAACAGGTCGGTGACCTCGCGGCCGACCATCCTGCGCACGATCTCGTCGACGCTCGTGGACTGGATCGCATCGGTCGAGATGTATTGCCCGTCGCGCATGACCGTGATGGTGTCGCAGAGGGCGAAGACTTCGTCGAAGCGGTGCGAAATGAAGACCAGGGCGCGGCCCTCGTCACGCAGGCTGCGGGCGACGGCGAAGAGCCGGTCGACCTCGACGCCGCTGAGGGCTGCGGTGGGTTCGTCCATGATCAGCACCCGGGCGTCCACCGAAATGGCCTTGGCGATCTCGATGATCTGCTGGTCGGCGATCGACAGCCCCTCGGCCGGGCGGTCGGGGTCGATGCGCACCGCGAGGCGGGTGAACAGTTCCTCGGCCTCAGCGCGCATGGCCTTGCGGTCGATCCGGCCGAAGCGCTGGGTCGGCTGGCGACCCATGAAGATGTTCTCCGTGACCGAGAGGTCGGGGAAGAGGGTGGGCTCCTGGTAGATGACCGCGATGCCGGCCGCCTTGGCCTCTGCCGTCGAGCGGAAGTCGACGCTTTCGCCGCGGAGCAGGAAGTCCCCCGCGTCGCGCTGGTAGAGTCCGGCGACGATCTTGACGAGGGTCGACTTGCCCGCGCCGTTCTCGCCCACGAGGGCGTGGATGGAGTTCATGTGCACGGTGAGGTCGGCGGACGTCAGCGCGACGACCGATCCGAAGGCCTTGGCCACTCCACGCAGTTCGAGGGCCGGCGGGCCGGAATTACTGGGGCTGATCGACATTGATAGGTCCTGACCTCCACATTGAGGAACGCTGGGGAAACGCGCGAGCGGGCGTTGAATCGTTTTAATTCTGCGAACACAGGGAAATCTATTTCGATGCCACCGCAGCTGTCAAGTAACAACTGCGTAACGACGAGCTATTCTCGGAGCATGGTGGCGGCGGGCGGAACAAACCCCGACCCGCCGCGAAATACACCGCGCGGATGCCGGTGGCTGGATATCCGCGCCCCGATCTGACACGATTCATCGTGGCCCCGTGCGGCCCGATCTGGAGAAGACCCGATGTCCGTAAGCGTGCGTGAGGTGGCCGCGACTGCCGGCGTGTCCGTCGGCACGGTGTCGAATGTGCTCAATCGCCCGGACAAGGTTTCCCCGAGCACCGTCGAACGCGTCCAGGCGGCGATCAGCCAGCTCGGTTTCGTGCGCAACGACGCAGCCCGCCAATTGCGTGCCGGTCGCAGCCGGAGCATCGGCCTCGTCGTCCTCGACGTCGCCAACCCCTTTTTCACGGATGTCGCGCGCGGCGCCGAAGACCGCGCAGCCGAGGACGGCCTCACGGTGCTCCTGGGCAACAGCGACGAGAACCCGGGGCGCCAGAGCGCCTATCTCGACCTCTTCGAGGAACAGAGGGTGCACGGCGTGCTCATCTCACCCCTCGGGGACGTCGGCGACCGCCTCTCGCGGCTCCGCGCCCGCGGCACACCGACCGTGCTCGTGGACCGCGAGATCGCCGACCGGAGCTTCTCGTCCGTCGCCGTCGATGACGTGGCCGGCGGATACCTCGCCGTGAGCCACCTCGCCGCCATCGGACGGACCCGGATCGCCTTCGTCGGCGGGCCCCACAGCATCCGCCAGGTCGTCGACCGGCTCGAGGGCGCCCGCAAGGCCGTCGCCGAGCACCCGGGGGTCGTCCTCGAGACGATCGACACGGACTCGCTCTCGGTGCTGCAGGGGCGGTTCGTCGGTGAACAGCTCCTCGCCCGGCCGGCGGGCGAACGCCCGGACGCCGTCTTCGCGGCCAACGACCTGCTCGCGATGGGCGTGCTCCAGGCACTGAATATGCTCGGCGACGTACGCGTCCCCCGCGACATCGCCCTGATCGGATACGACGACATCGCCTTCGCGTCCGCTGCCGTTGTACCGCTTTCGTCGATCCGCCAGCCGAGCGCCCTGATCGGGTACACGGCCGTCGACCTGCTGATGCGCGAGGCGGAGGGCGGCGAGGACTTCGAGCACGAGCAGATCCAGTTCCAGCCCGAGCTCATCGTCCGCGAGTCGACCGCCGGCTAGGCGAGACATCCGCCTGCCCGCACCCGCTTCGCGCCCGCCCGCGCGCCCCGCGTCCGCGCCGGTTTCCGCTGCCCGCGCCCCGTGACGACGGAAACCGCGCCGGTTTGCGCAGGTCGCGCCCGCTCTTTCGGGCGCGACCTGCGCAAACGGGCGCGGCGGCGAAGACCGGGGCGCTGGATCCGGCTAGAAGTGCATGTTCATCGCGACCGGTTCCCCGACGACGGATGCTTCGACGACTGACTCCTCGGCGAGGACGTCTTCCGGGTAGCGTTCGGCTTCGATCTGCTGGAGGCTCTTACCCTGGGTGTGCGGCGCCCAGACGGCTCCGACCACGAGCGAGACGGCGAGGAAGCCGATCAGGATGAGGCCGAGCCAGGACAGCCCGATCGAGGTCAGCAGGATCGGGAAGACCATGCTGAGCAGGCCGACCATGATCCGGGCGACGAAGAACAGGATGCCCTGCGCGCTCGCCCGGTACTCGGTCGCGAAGAGCTCGCTGGCCCAGAGGCCGTAGAAGGCCTGGGCGCCGATGCCGGCCGCGACGCCCCAGAGCACGGCGAAGGAGAGCAGCGCCGGCATGGTCGGTTCGGCGAAGACGAGCACGGCCCAGGCAGCGATGCCCAGAAGCGAACCGACGATGTAGAGGATGCGGCGGTTGAACCTGTCCGCGAGGCGCATGAAGCCGAAGTAGGTCGTGGCCACCGTGAGACCCCAGACGAGCGCCTGGAGCAGGTACTGCTCCGTGGCGCTCTCGACGCCCGCGGCGGCGTAGACCCGCGGCATGAAGATTCCGGCCTGTCCTGCGACTATATTCCAGAACGAGTACACGCCGATCAGGAAGAAGATCGCGGTGATGTTCGCCTTCTTGCTGAAGAGCGCCTTGACGCCGTGGAAGACGTTGGTGGATGTCGCCTTCGCGTTGGATTCCTTCCAGATGGCCGTCTCCGGCAGTCCCTGCCGCATGTACCAGGTGATGAAGGCCACGACGAAGAGCTCGGCGAAGATGAGCCGGCTGCCGAGGAGGCCGAGGGGCTCGACCGCGACGGCGAGGAGGAAACCGATCAGCGGGCCGCAGGACCAGGCGAGCTGGGCGGCACCGACGTGCTTGGCGCGCTGCCCAGCCGGCGCCTGCTCGGAGAGGTAGGTCCACGAGGCCGGAACACCGGCCCCGACGGCGATACCGGTGATGATGAAGGCGAGCAGCAGCATCCCGTAGCTCATCGCGAACACGGCGAGGGCGACGCCGATCATATAGACGATGAGGTCGTAGGTATAAATGAACTTGCGACCGTACTTGTCGCACAACGGGCCGCCGATGAGCGCACCCGCCGCCGCACCGAACGCGTTCGCGCTCAGGGCCGCGAGCAATCCGACCGCGAAGTCGTCGATCCCGAACTCCTTCTGCCAGAGCGACAGGCTGGTTGCGATCGCGATGATCGATCCCGCTTCGATGTAATTAGACATCGCCACCGAGATGGTGGCTTTCATTCCGGTTGTGCTTTTGTTTCCAATTCGGACCACGAATGGTCCTCCTTTGCTCTCGTCATTGATGCAGAGGCTCGTGGCCTCGGCTTCGAGGACGCGATGCGGTGGCGCCGGTGGCGCCGCACCGTTCATTGAATGAAACGATTCAATGAGGTGTCCCAGCAGACTACGTCACAATCGTGTGCCTGCCTAACCATTTCGGGTGCGCCGTGACCGGGGGCGACGATCCGGGGGGAACCGGGGAGTTGACGCGCTGTGGTTTCCGGAGTTATAGTCGAGATAGTTGAAACGATTCAATTACCACGAAGACGAGGACATCCCATGAGCTTTGCCAGTCGCGAACTCCGCGAAGAAATCCTGTACTGGTGCAAGGAGTCGGTGCGTACCGGACTCAACTTCAACACCCAGGGCAACATCTCGATTCGCCTGCCCGAGCATGACGCGATCGTCATTACGCCCTCCGGCATCCGCTACGACGTGCTGACGGTCGACGAGATGGTCGTCGTCGGCTATGACGGCGTCGTCATCGAGGGGGACCTGTTCCCGTCGACCGAGACGGATGTCCACCTCGCCCATTACCGCCGCCGCCCCGACATCAACGCGATCGTGCACACCGAGTCGCCGTACGCGAACATGTTCGGCGCCGTCGGCAAGACCATCGACCCCGTGCTGCTGAACATGGTGCTCTACGCCAAGGGCGCCGTGCGCATCATGCCGTTCGAGTTCTCCACCAACAAGGATTTCGGCGAGCTCAGCGCCGCGCTCATGGGCGACGACACGAACGCCGTCGTCTGGGGCAACCACGGCATGATCTCGGTCGGTGAAGACGTCGCCGGCGCATTCAAGGTCGCCGTCGCGGTCGAGGCCAACGCGCAGGTGCTCTACGGGGCCCTGCAGCTCGGCACCCCGAACATCCTCGAGCTCGAGAAGATCGTCATCCCCGAGGGTGCGCGCCTGCCCTAAGCGGCATTCGGCACCCGATGTGCGGCGGCCCCGAGCGGGCCGCCGCCGCGCTCAACCTCAGCAGTATCCACAGACATACCCACAGAGAAGTGACCCCATGACGGTATCCGCAGAAACCCTTCGCCTCCTGGAAAGCCAGGCCATCGAGCTCCCGTCGTGGGCGTTCGGCAACTCGGGCACCCGCTTCAAGGTCTTCTCGACCCCCGGCACGCCGCGCACCCCCCAGGAGAAGATCGCCGATGCCGCAACGGTCAACAAGTTCACCGCGCTTTCCCCGAGCGTCGCGATCCACATTCCGTGGGACAAGGTCGACGACTATGCGGCGCTCGGAAAGTACGCCGAAGACCTCGGCGTCACGCTCGGCACGGTCAACTCGAACACGTTCCAGGATGACGCCTACAAGTTCGGCAGCCTCACCCACATCGACCCGAAGGTGCGCCAGATGGCGATCGATCACCACTTCGACTGCATCGACGTGATGAACCAGACCGGCTCGGAAGACCTGAAGATCTGG
>NZ_SOFR01000063.1:0-14439 GCF_004402735.1 Cryobacterium sp. MDB1-18-1
CGCACTCACCGCAGGCTTGACCTTATCGATCACCAGGGTCGTCGTCGCCACCGCACCCCAGTTACCCGCCGCATCCTTCGCATGCACCGAAATGGTGTGGTTGCCGTCTGCGAGCAGGGCGATGGTTGCCAGTGGGATCTCGAAGTAGCCGGCCTCGGAAGGACTGTTGTACACGGCGTCCGTTGCCCTGACCACGATGCCTGAGCCATTGGCGGTGACCGTGTCGAGGAATGCCTCGGCTGAGCTGATGGTGCTGTTCACGGTGGCCGCGATCGGATCGGCCATGGTCGCCACGGTCACCCGGATGGCCGAAGGGCTGCCGTTGAACGCGAGCGTGCCGTTGTTGGGTGTCGGCGCTACCGAGACGCCCGAGGTGGTGGGCGCGGTCTTGTCGACCACCAGGCTGATGGTGACCGGCGCGCCCCAGTTGCCCGCTGCGTCCTGGCTGTGGACCGAGACGACGTGGGTGCCTTCGGCGAGCGCGTTCACGGTCGCCGCAGGGATGGTGGCGTCCAGGCTGGCGGTCGGTGCGGCAGTGTTGACCGCCAGCGCCGGTCCCGAACCATTGGGTCCGACGGCATCGATGAAGTACTCGGCCGCAGTGATGTTCGAGCCGCCTGTCGCGGTGTCGTCCCCGGTGGCGTGGACGGCGATGACGGCAGCCCCTGCCCCGTTCGTGAGACTGGGTGCCAGTGACGGGGACTTCGTGGTCGGTCCGGTGGCGTCGCCGCCGGTGACCAGTACCGAGCTGAAGAACCCCCGGTTGCCGACGGAGTCCTGGCCTCTCACGTAGACGATGTGCTGGCCGGAGGGAATGGACACCGAGGCGGTGACGTTCACGCTGCCGGCCCCACTGCCCGTCATCGGGAGGCCCGTGCCGGTCACGGTGTCGATGAAGTATTCGGCCCCCGCGATGCTCGACCCACCGGTGGTGGTGTCATTGACGGTGGCGCTCAGGGTGCCTGCCGCGAAAGCGACAGAGCTGGTGGCCGGTCCGCTGGTGTCCGGCCCCGCCACACCGCTCGCGGGGACCGTCACAAAGGTGAGCATCCCGCCGGCGCCGGCCGCGTTGCTGTTGTGCAGCAGCAGGCTGCCGTCGTAGATCGGCAACCGGTTCAGCGAGGCAGTCGCGGCAGGGGTCGTGACGACGGCGTCCGCCGTCTGGCCGGGACCGAAGGTCTCCGCAATGTAGTGACGTGAGTACTTCAGGGGACTGCCGTCCAGGGCGATGACCTTCTGGTCTGTGCCCAGTGAGGCCAGTGAGTGGTACAGGCTGCCCGCATTGACGTACCGGAGCAGGACTTTGTTGCCCGCGGCTGTCGCCGGGATCGGGTCGGTGTTCGGGTAGGCCTTCCCGTTGATCAGGGAGTACCGGGGAGCGTACTTGCGCATGTCGAAGGCCGCCGGGTTGGCGGCGTTGTTGAGTGCCGGGTCGATCTCACTGAGGACCAGGACTGCCTCGTCGTCGAACGCGGTGGTCGCGTCGTATGCCTGACCCGGTGTCGCGGGACGGACGATCAGCGCGCCATAGAGACCCATCGCCACCTGGTGCTGGCCGTTCGGAACCAGTCCGGCCTCATAGAGGTACGTGCCAGGACGGCTGGCCGTGAAGGTGTACGAGGTGGACGCCCCTGGTGCGGCACCAACGCGGTCCGGCACCATTTGCTGCCCTTGGAAGAGCAGGGCCGTGCTCTCCGTCAGCTGGTTGTGCAGCGTGACGGTGACCGTGTCGCCGGCGTTGACGCACAGTGTCGGCCCGCCGGGCCGGCTCGCGCTGGAACCGGCGGTGGCGCTGTAGCCCCAGACGGTGACGCTCTGGGTCCCCAGGGTCGTGGATCCCGAGGCCGCGTACAGGTCACCCGGCGCGGTGCAGGGCGCGGCTGCGGCCTGTGCCGCCGTTGCCGGCGCGAGGAGCGCCACCAGTACGGCCAGCCCTCCTCCCGCCACCAGCCCGGTCACGAGAGCGGAGACGGTTTTATTCATGCTCTTCCGGTGAGACATGGTTCTTCACCCTTCCTGGTCAACCGCAGCTGTTGGGCGTCGGCGGATCGATGCGCATGTAAGTGATCGGTCCGGTCATGTTCGTGCCCCACGACGTGATCTGGAACAGGGCGTGGTTGTGGGAGATGATGTAGTACTCGCCGCACTGGTTCACGCTCTGGATGCCGGGTGGCAGGGCCTCCTTGGTCCCGAGGTAGGGACTTCCGCTGTAGAAGACGCCGATCGATTGGTCGGCCAGCGACGGAACCGTCACGGGGACCGGGTTGGACGGGGAGTAATTCTCGGCGTCGTACCACTTGAAGATCACGTCCCAGGTCTGCCCAGGGCCGATGTTGATGGCGAACTTCTCGAAGGCGAGGTCCTCCCCCGTCGGGCCCTCCAGCGGGCGGCCGTCCCTGGCCACGACGAGGCCGTTGTTGCCGTGCGGGTGGAACGGATAGTCTTCGGTGCCCACGTTCAGGTAGCGGGCCATCCCGGGCTGGTCGACCGGGACTGCCGTGCGGTCGAATTCACCCACCTGCGCGAGCGCACCGTACGGTTGCGCCGGAAGCCAGCTGGCCCCGTTGTCGGCGATGCTGTCCGGGTAACCGCGCCCATTGATCAGCCAATACCGCGGGTGGTAGTTGTTCATGTTGAAGCTCTTGCCGTTCTCGACCGCCTGGTGCTGGTAGGGGTCGATCTCGCTCAGGAGCACCATGAATTCCTCGGCGGGATTGAAGCGGCTGTCCGCCCGGTTGTTGGCGTACTCGCTCGCGACCGAGCCGGCCGCTCCACCCGATGGAACGGCCGACGGGCGCACGATCAGGGCCCCGAACAGGCCCATCCGGACCTGTTTCTCGGGGTTGGTCCCCGACTCGTACACGAAGGTGCCCGGGTTGGCGGCCACGAAGCTGTATGTGACGGTCCCGCCTCCGGCCGCGGCTGTGGTGGTCAGCGAGGTGATCGCGCTTGAGCCTGTGGACTCCGGTTGCGCCGGGGTCCCGTTGGCCAGGACATTCGTCTGGCCCGGAAAGGCGATCGAGGCGGCCTCAGGCAGGGTGTTGCGCAAGATCACGGTGACCGTGTCGCCGGCGTTGACGCACAGCACAGGACCCGGGTGTTGGAACGCGCCGAACCCACTGGAGTACCCCCACATGAAGGCGGTGTTTCCGTCGGGCAGGCTGATGTATCCGGTCCTGGTCGTCAGGTTGAAGATCGGGGTGGTGGCACCTCCCCCGACCCCGGTGGTGCAGGCGATACCGACCCGTGGTGGGGTCACGGCGATCGCCGGCTGGGTGAACGTGGCCATCGTGGCCCCGACCAGGGTCAGGGCGAGCAGCAGCGCCGCCCGGCGCACACCGCGGGCGCGAATCTTCGCAGGCAACACGGCATTCCCTTTCATCATGGCTCTCAGACTCCCAAGTCGTTCGGATAGGCCTGCGCGCGGAGGCCGCCGGGAGCGTACACGCGGATCTCGGTGGCCTGGCCACCCATTCCGCCCGGGGCCAGGTTGTTCGTCGCGGGGTAGTTGCGGTTGTAGAGCATGTACGTGTCGAAACCCGGCCCCGTGTGCCCCGGTGCGATGAAGACCACATCGAAGCTCTCACCGGGGCCGATGTTGATCGTCTCGGTCTCATAGGACGTGTCGGTGCCGTCGCGTCCACGCATCGGGGTGGCATCGCGGCCGACCACGCGCATCCGGATCCCGGCCAGGGTCATCGCTTGCTCCCGGAATCCGAGGTTCGCGAACCGGAGCGCGACCGTCTCTCCGGCATTGCAGTTCACCAGCGAAGACTGCGGCTGGTATTGCAGCTCGGGATGCCCAACGGGGGCGACCAGGTCGCCGGAAACGGGGTCGGTCTGCACTGCAAGAGCGTGAATGGATGCCGCCGCATCGATCGGGGCATTGGGGGCGATGGTGTCCGGGTAGACCCGCCCGTTGAGGAGGCCGAAGTCGGCCCGGTAATCGCTCCACTGCGGCAGCTGGATATGAGCATCCGCCCAGTGCGCCTCGGCCCACACCTCCGACAGGAACATCGCAAACTCGCGGTCGAAGCCGGTCGAGCCGTCACCGTCGTTGTAGATGAACTGGGTGTGGCCACCGATGTTCTGGCCGTCCTGCAGGGGACGGACGAACACCAGACCGGTCATGCCCATCTGGACGTGCTCGACATCCTCGACGTGGCAGTGGAACATGTAGGTCCCCGGCTCGCGGGGCCGGTACACGTAGGAGAAGACACGTCCGGTCCTCACGGCCACCGACCCGGACGGTTCACCGTCGAAGAACGGGATCACGTTGCGGAACCCATGCCAGTGCAGGGTGTGGGCGTCGAACAGGTCCGGCCGCAACGCCAGGCCCAGGTTGGTCAGCTGCACGGTGAAATCGACCGGGTGGGCCGGGTCGAATTGCTTCGTCCAGAACATCGGAGCGGAGTGCTGGGCCTTGTTCTTCTGGTTCGTCCTCGCCGTGTCGCTCAGGCCGGTGACGTTGCGGAACCCGAAGATGTAGGTCGTGAACGGGTCCGGCGCGAGGACGTCGGGGTGGAACGGTGGGATGGCCGGGGTCTTCGGGAGGAAAATCCACCCGTCTGTGCCGGCCAGGTAGAGGTCCGGATCCCCGATGGCCGCAATGGCGGCCTCGGGAAGCAGGACATTGCCCGCCCAGACGCCGGTCCCGACGATGGCCACCGCGCCGCCGGCGAACTTGAGGAGGTCGCGTCGGCTGAAAGGCTGTTTGAAGATCATTCCCATGTCTCCCTTGGGATCGGAGGTGCCGTTGCGGTGTGCGTTGTCGATCGGGTCAGGGGACATCGAAGGCATCCACATTGAAGTCGCCGTTGCCGCCGAGGCCCTGCGCCGTGCCGTCGAAGTAGACCGACCAGACGCCGTTGTTGTAATACACGACGTCTTCGTCCTGAACCGCCCCCAGCGTCGGGACGGTCGTGTTGCCGGCGCTGAACGACATGTAGAAGTGGGTGGCGTCCACCCGCACGAAGCCATCGATGTCGGCGTTGGTCGGCAGGTTGTATGGCGCCGTGCTCCTGTCGATCACCCTGCTGTATGCGGTGCCGTTCCAGCTGTAGATGTCGCCGTTGTCTGCGGAACCTCCCACACCTGGCGGGTTCGAGTTGCCCACAGTGGAGAAGTACAGGATTCCGCCGACGACGCTGATCGCGTCGAGGTCCAGGTTGTCGTTGCCGCCCAGACCGTGGACGCTGCCGTCGAAGTAGAGCGACCAGGTGCCCGCGTTGAAGTAGACGACGTCCTCGTCCTGCACGTTCCCGATGCCGGGCACGGCGACCTGCCCGGTGAAGGAGAGATAGAAGTGGGTGTCGTCGACCCGGTCGTAGCCGTCGACATTGGCACCGGTCGGCAAGCCGTATGGTGCGGTCGTCACGTCATGGACCCGACCGAACGTGCTGCCGGTCCAGCGGTAGATGTCCGCGTCGTCCGCGGTGCCACCGACGCCGGGCGGGTTGCTGTTCCCTTGCGTCGAGAAGAACAGCGACTGGCCGGCCGGCGGTGCTGCCGGCGGCAGCGCGCCGCCGGCGAACGAGATCGCGTCCAGATCGAGGTTGGCCGACGTGTCCAGACCGTGTGCGCCACCGTTGAAGTAGATCGACCAGGCGCCGTCGAAATAGACCACGTCCTCGTCGTCCACCGCGCCGACACCCGGAACCGTGGTGGTCGTATTACTGAACGACAGGTAGAAGTGGGTGGCGTCCCGCCAGATGAGGCCGTCGACGTTGGGGTTGGTCGCGCCGGTGGCCGACCCGCTGTTCGGCAGGTTGGTCGGCGCCGCCGTGGCATCCAGGACACGCACGTAGGAGCTGCCACCGTTCCAGCGGTAGACGTCGGCGTTGTCGCCGGTGCCGCCCGCGCCCGGAGGAACGGCCGCGTTGTTCGTCGTGAGGTACAGCGTGTTCCCGACGACACTGATCGCGCCCATGTCGATGCCGCCCACGAGCCCGTGCGCGCTGCCGTCGAACCACAACGACCATGAGGTGCCGTCGAAGTACACGACGTCTTCGTCGGACACGCTGCCGATCCCGGGCAGGGTGACGTTCCCGGAGAACGAGGCATAGAAGTGGGTGGCATCCACTCGGGAGAAACCATCCGTGTCAGCACTGCTCGGGACGTTGTACGGCGCTGCAGACAGATCGATCGACCGGCTGAACGCGGTGCCGTTCCAGACGTGGATGTCGGCGTCGTCAGCGGTGCCGGACACGCCGGGCGGGTTGGTGTTTCCTGCTGTCGAGAAGTACAGGTCCGAGGCAGGCGGAGGCGTTGTCGTCGCGCCGAACTCGTCCGCGCCGCTGTCGAAGCCGCCCAGTGCCGGCCGGGCCTGGTTGTCGAAGTCCGTGGCCGGCGCGTTCACGCCTGCTGTGCTTGCCGCGCCGAGGTTGCAGGCGGGTGAGCCGGGGCAGGCGCCCAGGTGGTAGTTACCGAGCAGGTTCGGCGGCGCTTGCAGGGTGACGAGCGTGGCGTCCACGAACGCAGGGTTCTGACGCCACGTGGCGAAGGAGACGGAGACGTCATAGGTCGAGACCACTGCGGGATCGGCAGAGCTGTTAGTCGGACTGGTCGTGTACGCATGGGAAGCGGCGCTCTGCTGGACGACCGAGTTGGTCGGCGCGAGCACCCCGGTGCCGTCGGCCACACCGAGATCCCAGTTGTTGATGTCGGCTGCGCCGGCCAGGCCGATGCCGGTGACCGTTGTGCCTGCCCGGGTGCCGGCCCGGTTGTCCCAGAAGATGTTGTTGAACGACACCGGGTTGCTGAAGGTCGGCGAGCCGGCCGGGAGTGTGGCCTGCAGCTGGTCGCTGTTGGCCGAGGTCGCCAGGCCGGCAGGGGCCGGTTGGCCGTCCGAGGTCACCGCTGTGGCCGTCGTCAGGTTCTTCATGATCGTGTTGTTGTAGACCCGCACGTTCGGGGCGTCGTTGATGCCGACGCCGCCGCCCTCGTGGGTGGACACGTTGTTGACGATCATGTTGTTGTAGACATTCATCGGGAAGTTGCCGGCCATCAGGAAACGGATGCCGCCACCGTCGTCATTGGCCATGTTGGCCTGGATCTGGTTGGCGTAGATGTCCACCGGACCGGAACCGGGCGAGAGCGCACCGACTGTCGCCGGCAGTTGCCCGGCGATCATGATCGCTCCACCCTCGTCGTTGGACGAGTTGAAGTAGATGCGGTTGTGGTGGATCTTGCCGCCGGGGCTCAGGCCGTATGCGCTCAGCCCGCCGCCGTACTCCAGCGAGAAGTTGCCGCAGATGTCGTTGCCGGAGACCTCATAGCCGTCGGACCCTGCGAAGAGGCCGATGCCGCCCGCCAGGTTGGTGCCCGCGTTGGCAATGACCCGGTTGTTGGCGATCCGCACGTTCTCGTTGTGGTTGCTCGTGTTCGGCGCGGCCAGGTCTGGCGTTCCGATCCGGATGGTCCCGTAACCGCCGCCATTGTTCTGCACGACGTTGTTGGTGATCTGGAGGGAGCGCACGTACGCGTTGGCGAAGATGGCTCCGCCCTGCGTCGTGATGTTCGGCGGCAGGCCGGTCGGCCCGCCGGTGAGGGCGTCGATGTTGCCGGGGAAGCCCACCTGGTCGCCGCCGCGGATGTCGAAGCCATCGATTGCTGCCGTGAATCCGCTGGTGAACTGGCGTGCTGCACCCGGTGCCGTTGTGGCGTTCGCCGACGCCAGCACGTAGATCGCTTCGCCGTCGTTCACCGCCTGGTTGCCGTCCCAGGTCAGGCCGCCGACCTTGGTGAACCAGGCCGTTGCGAGGGCGGTGTCTCCGCCGAACGCGCCGGCGTCGATGATCGATCCCGGCACGAAGGTGGTGCCCTGGAAGCCGCCGGACCCGACACCCTGCAGCTTGACCGGAGAGGCGACGACCAGGTTCTCATAGTATGCGCCGCGGGGGTTGGCCGCGGTGGGCGTTGCCGGGTACACGATGACCAGGTCATCGCCGTTGTTGGCGAACGCGGCGTCCAGTGCGGCCTGGATCGTTGCGTGGGTGCGGCCGGGGCCGACCTCTCGAACGGCAGGGTTGTAGCCGGTTCCGAGCACATGGAAGCTGAGCCCGTTGATGGTGCTTTGCCCGTTGCCCGATGTGATCGTGAGCTGCTGCGCCCCGACCGGGGCTGCGACAGGCACGCTGGCTGTGATCGACGTGTCGCTCCACGCGGTGATGTCGAGCGTTGTCGTGCCCAGATTGACGTGGCCCGTGCCCTGGGCCGCGCCGAAGCCGGTCCCGGCGATGGTGAAGGAGCGGCTGCCCGTTGCGGCCACGTACGGTTGCGACACGCTCAGCAGCTGTGGTGTGGCGGCGTCGAGGGCGCAGGTCACCGCCGTGTTGACCCCGGTGGTCGGTGACCCGACATACACGCCGACCTGGGTCGGGGCGAGGTCGGTCGGAATGGTCACGCCGGGGAATGCCTCGAACTCGGTCGCGATCGAGCGATATCGGGGGTTGTAGTTTGCGTTCAGATGCCCGGGGACACCGGGGTCGTTGCCCACGAAGCGGTACATGTTGGCGCAGACACCCGAGGGGGTCGGGCAGCTGATGTGGTTCGTCGAGGGCAGCAGCACGTCGTACGCGCCGTTGAAATCGGACTCGACGGTCGTGACCAGCCGGTTGGCGAAGTCATAGATCCCGACCGGTGCGAAGGACACACCCGTCTTCTCCCCGAAGAGCGTGGACCGCGGGTCGGTGGAGAAGTTGATGTCGTCCACGATCAGGCCGCGCAGACGGGCCGGGACGGGGACATCCGTGAAGATGTTGAACATGGGCACGACGGACTTGCCGTTGTTCACCCGCACCAGTTTGGTGTCGCAGGTCGGCTTGGCTGCGCCTTCATAGGGCGACCCACCCATGCCCAGGAACGGGGGGTTCGAGACTGCTGTCGAGGCCGGCACGGTGACCCCGACGGGGACCCCGTTGGTGCCGTCGCCGACCACTGCGGGGTAGTTGTCCGTCTTGCTGCCCGCGAGGTCGACGGTGTGGAGCGTTCCTGCGCATGCCGGCGGCGGCACCTGCGGAACAATCTGATCGCCGTTGGCGATGTTGATGTCTGTCTCGCTGGTCACCTTGTACAGGGGGTCGCCGGTGGCATCCTGCGGGATAGCGATCTTGACCAGGTAATCGCCGCTTCCGAGCGGCTGGAAGGTTCCGCCGTCGCACACGGGGTTGGCCGGATCTGTGGCGATCAACGTGCCTGTGCAGGCGTCGGCGAAGCCGTAGTTGCCGTCAACGGCCGCACCGAAGTTGGCCGCCGATGTGCCCTGGTCAGTCGGGTACGGCCCGAACTGAACGCCCTGGATGAAGCTTGAGATGCACTCTCCCGATGTCTCCTGATTCGGCGCGAGCACGTTCTCGTCGAAGGCCACGGAGTTGTCTGCGGCGTGGACGAGAGGCTTGCCGTCGACATCCCGGGCTACGCATCCGGTCGGGCGGCTCCAGTGTTCGGAGAGGTAGGTGTTCAGCAGCTTCCCCTTGGCCAACGACCCGTCCGGCGCGAGCTCGAACGCGTCGTTCGTGCCACCACACGGTGCGGTCGTCGTGCCGCAGTCGACCGTGGACCAGAGCTCAACGGGCACGTCGGAAACGCCAGGCTGCCAGTCCTCTGATGCGGCATATTGCGGGTCGAGCTCATTGCGGGTCGTGTCGTAGCTGACCGAGCCGACGATGCCGCCGTTGCGGGGGTCGATGCCGTTGGCGCCTGTCGAATCGTAGGAGTGAACGCCCCAGTCCATCGTGCCGCTGAGGCCGATGATACTGAGCACGCTGACGTCGACGCCGGCGCCTTTCACCGTGGTCGGGGTCGGCTGGTTGTCTGACTGGTAGGTGACACCGGTCGTGTAGAAGGAGTTGTTGAAGTTTTCCATGACGGTCCACTCGCTGAGGGGGTATGCGCTCTCGAAGTGGTAATACCCGGTGCTGTCGGTGGTGACGAGGTTCGTCCCTCTGTCCATCAGCGAGTTGTCCTGCTTGCGCATGGTCAGCGTGAAGTTGGGCATGCCGGTCTCGCCCGGGTCTTTCACGCCGTTGCGATTGGTGTCGTTGAAGACGTACCCGTCGTATTCGGTCCACCAGCCGCTGTCCGGCAGATTACCCATCTTCACCGTCTCGCCGTTCTTCACGGTCACATTGACCGAGTCGAGGAAGTGGTTCTGCGGCTCGTCCCACCAGCTCAGGCTGTAGTTGCCGTCGGGCACGCCCGAGATGTCGAAGGTGCCGTCCGTGCCGCCGTGACCCACCCAGACTGCCTGGTCGCCGGCCTGCAGGTCGCTGAGCGAGAGCCACGGGTTGACGATCGGCTTGCCCATCTTGCTCCCGGTCAGACCGAGCCAGTGGTTGAAGTCGCCGCCCTTGGGCGGGCTGTACTGCTTGACGTTGACGACCGCGCCTGTGATGTGGCCCGAGCCGGCGGTCAGGGTGTTCGTGGGCTTCACGAATCCGAAGATCGGCCCGGGTACGGGTTCGCCGGCCAGCAGGGCCTCGGTGTCGTATCCGGTGCTGCCCTCCATCACCCAGGCGTCGAAGTCGTGGTTTCCTTCAAGGGTCGTGGTCTGGATCCAGGTCTGGTTGGGCGGGGCCGAGGCGGTGAGCGCGTAGCGGTTGCTTCCCAGGTGGGGCATGGTCAGGATGCCGTCGGCATCGCTGACGCAGTGGCCGCCTGACCCCGCGATCGGCACGGGGAGCATGCCCGCGTCGAGGCTGGCCAAGGGGATCACGTGGCTGATCGGGTCCTCACCCTGGTACACGGTGCACAGGGGGTTGCCATAGACGTCGGTCTGCACCTCGCCGAGGGTGTCGGCGATGTGGCCGGTGAAGCCGGCCAGGCCCGGCTCGCCCTGGTCGAGGGTCCCGTTGGTCGTCGCGCTGTCCTGGAAGATCTGCGCCCGGAGCGTCGAGTCGGGAAGGGGCGTCGGCTGCAGTTCGACGGTGACGAGACCCGGGTCGGCGAGCGGAACGGTGAAGTGCGCGCCGTCGATCTTGTAGCCGTCGGAGAGCACAGAGATCAGGTAACGCCCGTTCGGCAGGGCCAGGCCGCTGGCGAAGTCGGCCTGGTCGCCCTGGCGCACGATCGGGCTCGTGGTGTGCGGAGTCTCCCTGATCGACGTCCACTCGCAGGAGCCCGGATACCCGGCGTCGAGGGTGTTGCAGCCGGAACCGAGCGCCGGCGTCCGCTGGACGGTCGAACCGGTGTTGTCCTCGTTGATCATGTAGGTGAAGTTCGGGATGGCGGCACCCTTGGCGACTCCCGCACCCGAGAAGGCGCGAGGCTCCGTGCGTGCGCTGATCACGTTCAGCGTCAGGCTGCTCGTCGTCGCGGCCTCGGCGGGCAGCGCGGGCGGAGCCGAGAGCATCGCTATCGGCATGACCACGGCAGTGGCGGCGATCACAATCCGCTGCCACAGAGGCCGCCTCGACGGCGTGAACCCGGACAAGTCTCTCGTCGATTCCATGGTGACCTCCAACGTCTGGAAGGCTCCATGCTGGTCGGACGCGACCTGGCGACCAAGCCGCACCTGAGGGATGCTCGTCTCCCCAAAATTGGGGGGCGAGCCTCGCCGCCCCCTGAATTGGGTGGTCGGGCACCCCCCGCGTGAGGCTTGTCCGCCCAGGGTGCGGTGGTCACGATGGGAGCCCATCCTCCCCGGAGTCCGGCGTGGCAAACCCCCGTGCCGCGCTTGTTGCCCGGGCCGGTCCGTGTCACGATGGCCGGGCATCGACCCGGTCGATCTGCCCGCCCATCACCCGAAGCTGGATTGCGGAGGCTCATGAGTGCACCACGAGGTGTCCGTCGGATCAGCCGCCGTGCGGAAACTCACCCGGCCTCCCGACTGGCGCCTTCGCTCGCGACGATCGCGATCGTCGTGCTCGTGATCACGGGGATGCCGACGCCGGCACGGGCGGACGCCGCGCAGCCCGTGGACCAGCCGGTTCCGGTTGCAACGACCGCCCTCACGCCGGATCCGATACCCTCGCCCTCGCCCTCGCCCGATCCAACACCCGCGACGACGGCGACGGCACCACCGACGGCGACGCCTGAACCCACGCCCACTCTGGCACCGTCGCCGGAGCCCGCGCCGACGGCGACGCCGGAACCCTCGCCCGCTCCTACGCCGGCACCGACGCCGACGCCCGAACCAACGCCCGCTCCTCTTCCGACGTCGACACCGACACCGACACCGACGGAGACCCCGGAACCAACGCCCAGTCCTCTCCCAACGGCGACGGCGACCCCGGAACCCACGCCGACACTGTCGTCTACCCCGCCGGCGTCCCCGTCGGCCCGGGCGCTGGTCGCGCCGGAACCCCAGCAGGCTTTCGGCCCGCCGGCACCCTCCGTGACGGCGGCCGCACGACAGGCAGTCGCTGCCGCCCGCGCCGCCGACGCCGCGAGGGCACTGACGGAACAAGCCTCCGCCCGCCGCGCCGCCGCAGTCGCGGCCGCCCAGTCCCGCCTGCGCGCTGCGGAAACCAGGCTGGGTGCGGCGAAGCTTGCCGACGCCTCAGCCCACGCCGACTACGAGGCCGCGGTCAGTCGGGCCGACCTCGTGCATGCGCTCAGGGAACGCGCAGGAGCCACCGCCGACGCGTCCCGCCGGGTGCTGGCTACGCTCGTTCGCGGCCTGATGCAACAATCCGGCAACAGCACCCTAGACGTGCTGCTCGACGACAGGGCAGACCATGACCTGCTGTTTCAGCTCGGCACACTGGATACCCTGTCCAGGCTGACCGCGAATCTCGACGACGTGCGCAGTCGCGTCGCCGCGGACGTCGAACGGGAGCAGGCGCTCGAGAAGCAGGATGCCGCCGCTCAGGCCGTCATCGCCGCGGTCCCCGTTTCCGCCGCCCGCGCGGCGGTCGTGGCGGCGCAGGACGACGTCACCGCTGCATCCGCCGCCCTCGCCGACCTTGCCCGGTCAGCTCCGGCAGCCACGGCGGCGAGCGAGGTCCAGCCGTTCCCGGCAACTGTGCCCGTCGCGGACACCGGGCGTCTCAGCGAACAGGGCTGGACCAGACCAGCCGCAGGGCGCATCACCGATGCGTTCGGCCCGCGTCTCGTGCACCCGGTTGCCGGGGTCGGTGACTTCCACCGGGGGACGGACATCGGCGCCGGGTGCGACGCGGCCATCTATGCGGCGACCGACGGAGTCGTCGAGGCCGCCGGCGTACTGGGCACCTACGGCAACTGGATCCTGATCGACCACGGGAATGGCATCTCGACCGGCTATGCGCACATCGCCCCAGGGGAGACCCTGGTCAGCGTCGGTGAGCACGTCGTTGCCGGCCAGGTGATCGCCGGGGTCGGGAGCACAGGCGCCTCGACCGGCTGCCACCTGCACTTCGAGGTCAGGATCGACGGGACCGCCGTCGACGCCGTCCCGTTCCTGGCCCTCCGTGGCGTGAACCTCGGCACCTGAATCGCTCGCGATCACGACCGCCGCCAGACCACTCGACCTCTGCGCGCCTGGCCGGGAATCACCTGACCTTAAAGAAAAGTTGTATACAACATCTGGGGGTTTCCCCTAGGGTGAAACCGGAAGTAGACGGGAGGGAATGGCCCTCCCGCCCTCCCGCGCACCTGCACAGCAGGATAGGGCAGTGGCTTCCTTTTCCTGGGGGCCCCATGCACCTGCGCAACCTGAAATCATCTCCCCGGCGGGTGCTCGTCACGGGTGCCGCCTTCACCCTCGGCCTTCTGCTCGCGGCCGGCGGGGCCGGGGCAGCGCACGCTGCCGGCTCGGTCCAGGCCGTCATCGGCCTCGGCACCCTGGACAGCTTCGGAGTGCTCGGACACACGACGGTCACCAACACGGGCGCGACCACGATCACGAACGGTGACCTCGGCCTCAGCCCGGGAACCTCCGTCACGGGGATCGCCCCGGTCACGATCGACAACGGCGTGGTCCACGCCACCGACGCCCAGTCCGAGCTCGCCCAGGCCGACCTGACCACTGCCTTCAACGATGCGGCCAGTCGGGTGCCCGACGTCTCCAACCTCATCGACCTCGCCGGCCAGACCCTCGCCCCCGGCGTCTACGCCGGCGGCGCGCTCTCCCTCAGCGGCACAGTCACCCTGGCCGGAAGTGCAAGCTCGGTCTTCATCTTCCAGGCCGCGAGCACGCTGATCACTGCGTCATCGAGCACCGTCGCCTTCTCCGGCGGCGCGAACGCGTGCAACGTTTTCTGGCAGGTCGGCAGCTCGGCGACGCTCGGCAGCGGATCCGTCTTCGCGGGCACGATTCTCGCCCAGACGTCGATCACCGCCGAGACCGGCGCCACGGTCGCAGGCCGACTTCTCGCGAGCACCGGCGCCGTCACTCTGGATTCCAACGTGATCACCCGGCCCAGCGACTGCGCGGCGCGGACCGCGATCGTCGCGAGCACGCCGACGGCGGCGCAGACCGCGGCGGCCGCCGCAGCGGCGCAGGCCGCCGCCGAGGCC
>NZ_SOFR01000073.1:0-14833 GCF_004402735.1 Cryobacterium sp. MDB1-18-1
CTCAAATGTGAATCAGGGAGAAGTGTCACCATCAAACACGGCCGAATGGTCACCGATCTATTGATGCAGAACTGTCACCGATGTCCTGAGACATAACAGCCTCCGTTTCGCAGTCTCATTGATGGATGGCAACGGCTATCTGGGAGGCGAGCTCGCGCAAAAACATGGCGTGGTCGAGTCCGCGCGTGGGCGTCATTCCTGGAGGGAGGTCGGTCATGAAGTCAAAGTGACCGGCATTCTCCTCCGTGTGAATGCTCACCATGGCGGGTGCTGACTGCAGGATCTCGACCATTGATGCAGGAGTGATGGAATCCTTCGCCCCCACAAAAACGTCGGTGGGCACCGTGACGTCCACCAGTGCCCCAGGGGCCTGGAAACGGCCGACGGTCGGCGCGAGCAGGACCAGCCGCGTCACTCGTTCCTCGGCATCAACCTGTAGCGGCTTGCCGTCGCGATCCAATGGATGAGCTCCGGCCAGGCACAGGGCCGCCCAACCGCATACGGACCGCCCGGCGGCGACCACCGGCAGATCGGTACGCGCGTATTTCGAGAGAGCAGCCGCCAGGCCGTGCGCGCGATCGAGGAGCTGCTCCGTCGTCACGGTCCGCGGGTCGAACCGTTCGTTCTTGGGTGCCAGTACCGTGAATCCGATAGCTGCGAGGGAGTCGAGCACAGTGCTGTACCGGCGAGGGTCGCCACCGGCACCCGATCCGATCAGCAGTATTCCCTCAGCATCTGGCGCTTCGAGGATAAGCATCTACCTAACCTAGAAAGCTTCACCTGCCGCCCGCGAACGGACCTCGAGCGACACGGATTTGGGCCCAGTCGCAGAGTCAGGGCCGGCCCCGCTCCTCGTTTCACAAGGGAACCCTCCGCGGTGCAGAGGTTGGCGCACATAGGTTGGTCACATGTCCAAATCAACTGATGAGCTGTGGCCGCCTTTTGGACTGAAAATCACGTGCGGTCCAGTAACTCTGTCTCCGGTCCGCGACGCTGATTTTCCCGACCTCGATGCGCTCGCCCAGGCAGGCATCCACGCGCCGACTGAGATGCCCTTCTTCTTCCCCTGGACGCTGGGATCCACGGGCGCGGTGCGGCTGAGGCTCCTGCAGTACCACTGGGCACAGCGAGCCGAAATGTCGTCAGTGTCCTGGACGTTGGAGACCGCGGTTCGCTTCAATGGTGAAATCGTCGGTTGCCAGAGCATCTCGACCAAGGACTACCTCGTCACGAGAACAGGGGAAACGGGCTCGTGGCTCGGAATGAAGCACCACGGTCAAGGAATCGGGACGATGATGCGTCAAGCACTCTGCGCTTTCATGTTCGATCACCTGGACGCCGTGGAGGTCACCTCGGCAGCATTGGTGGACAACCCTGCGTCGCTCGCGGTGTCGAGAAAAGTCGGATACCAGGAAAACGGAGTCGGTCGGCTCAAGAGGCGCGACGGCGAAATGGCCCTGAACCAAAAACTGGTTCTGACTGCCGAGACCTTGAACCGACCCGAGCACCAACTAGAAGTCGAGGGCGTACAAAACCTGCGGGAGTTCCTCGGGTTGGCTCCGTAAACGGAACCCTCACCGGTCCGAATCGCAGCCGGACGACCGCACGTTCGCCACGACCGGTCCGTTGCGTCCCACGCGACGTCAGACGTCAGACGTCAGATCTCAGATCTCAGATGTCAGATGTCAGACCCGAACACGGGGCGCACCCGCTTCTCTTTGGGCAGGTGACGCCGAAAGGACAATAAGGTGGGCGGATGAACCGTAATGGCGTGGGCTGGGCGTCGTGAGCAGGATGCCGTGAGTCCGAGGGGCAGCGCGACACTGAGTCTGAGTGTCGGTTTCGTCGTATCCGTTTTTGTGGGGAGCGGCTTCCTGCTGTCGCTCGTGCGTGATGAGCTGCACTTCCAGTGTAGTTTCCTGCGGATGGGCAGCGATGATCCCGGCTCGTTCTATTGCGCGGACGGTATTAGTTACATCGGCGTTGGGGTGGGTACGTTCGGTGTCTACGGCGTGATTCTGCTGTTCGCTCTCGGTATTGCCTCGGCCGGCCGAACAACTGCGGGGATGCTGCAGTCGCGGCTCATGGCAGGCATCTCGATTCTTCCCATTGCCATGTTCAGCTGGTCAACCTGGTACGCGACAAGCGCCCGTTCAAGTGATCAGGCACCCGGTGTCAACTACTGGGTCCAGCCCCTTCTCCCCGTGACAGTAGTTCTTGTCACCGCCGTGATCGTCATCCTGGCGGCCGTGCTTTTTTCTCGGCCTGGGGTGCGCACGGCCGGATTCCGAGTGGCGATGGCCTTGTTAGTCGCGGCCGTTTTCATTCAACCTGGCAGTCTCTCGGCCGTCGCTGTCGCCCTTGGAATACTGGCTGCGGCAATGTTTCTTGAGCGTCGGGCACCAAAGAAGATCGAAAGCCCCCGGTCACGTCCGTCGGGAAGAACCTTTAGGACATAATCCCCGGCATCCGACAAGCCAGGCGTTTGGGAACCTTTACGGGGCGATTAGGACCGCTGGGTCAGCTCCTTGCCCCCCGATCTGTCGAGCCGATGCCGATTGCGGCAATTATGCCCGCTGGTAGCGCCAGCAGAAGCCCGACGAATGCGGTGAAGGTGCTGCTCTGCGCGAGCCCCAACGCGATGCCGCCGATGCCCACTCCGACTGCTGAGCCCAAGCCGCCCGCGAGTATTCTGGCCGCGCTCTCGTGGACTAATCTCCGGGCAACCAAGGCGACTGAAAGAGCCCCTCCGAGCACAGACAAGGCTGCAACCACCAGGCCAACCACGCCGAACTGCGTGGCACCGTTCAAGACTGCGCCCGGCGTCAGATATGCCCGCCAGTCGGGGTTGCCGAAGACCGAAAATCCCACGAAGACGATTGCACCTAAGAGGAAACCGCTCGGTAGTGCTGCGATCAGAATGACTCGGTAGCGCCGGGTGAGTTCCATGTCTGCAGTCTCCTGCATCGGAGCGACAACGTCTTCATTCGGGCTGAACCCGTTCGTGAGAGCGTCCGCAATATCAGTCCAAATGCCAACCTTGAGTGACGCGTACGGAGCGTGAATTGCCGAGGCAGAAGGTTGCCCACCTGGGTGTCACGGATGGATAGCTGTCGGAACGGGCGAGCGGCTAGATTCTGATCACGGAGTAGCGGCGTTCGATTCCCGCGCTGGCGTGACCCCACTCACTTCTGGCGACACGTTCCTGGTGGGCTTCACAGGCGGATGCGTGCTCGAAGCGCTCTTCGACCTGCCACACCAGGGGATTGCTCGTCCGGGTGACGTTGAACGAAGGCATCCCGGTTCGGCGCGGGTGAGGTCAAGGTGCAGTTGTAGATGTTCCCGGACAATTCCCGCTTGGTCCTGGGTGAGACAAACAAGCTGCCCGCTCAGAACCACCTCGCCAACGCGTAGCTTCTTCTTCATCTTGAAATTAGTCAGCTGCACGCCGGCCGTGACCGGATGTTGCTCTGCCTCGACGGTGAATCCGGAGCGCTCAAAGAAGGGGCGGGCTGTAGTGCTGACGTCAGCTGTCAGCTCTGTCAGCTGCTCCTGGCGCGCGCGGGCCTCCACGTGGCCGATCAGTTGCCGTGCCACCCCGCGTCGCAGGTAGCGAGGGGCGACGAAAATCATGTCGATATACCCCTCAGAGTCCACGTCGGAGAATCCTGCCAGCGAGCCATCCAGGGTCGCCACGTAACTGTTCCGTGCCGGCATCGCCGTATGCCAAGTGGATAGCTCGCGCGCTTCTGGCTGTGCCCACGCCTGAATCTGCTCCGGCGAGTAGTCGGCGGCAGCGGTCTCGGTCACTGCGGAAAGGAAGATCGCCAACGTGTCTGCAGCATCCGCGTGAACATACGGTCGGATGACAACGAACGGCCTATCGGCACTTGTGTTCAATTCCACAGAATCAGCATCCCACGGCGACTGTGCATGACCGTGCGGCACTCACTGTGTCCGGTCGTCGAACGCTCGCCAGTCCACGGCTGGAAACCTGAGCCCCGAAACAGCGCCTCCGCGAAACAGGACATTGGCCACCCAGTAATGCGGACGGATGAGCTGGTGGGGTGGCAGGCTGACAACGCTGAGCCCAAGAAGAGGAGTCGTACTTTCGTGGATCTTGAGAGCAATCCGGAACGAGCATCCCAACTGTGCTCCGACGGGCAGGCGCGCTTGCTGCGCCGCGTGGCGCAACTGTCGAACAAGGATGTCCGAGCACCGAGTCTTCTGCCTAGCTGGACCGTCGGACATGTTCTGACACATCTTGCTCGCAACGCCGACGCCCATGCACGTCGCCTCTCGGGAGCACTTCACGGAACCGATGCTCCGAAGTACGCACACGGCCAAGAACAGCGCCGACGCGAGATAGAGGACGGAGCAGTCAGGCAAGCCGAGGAAATCATCACTGACCTCAGGTCCAGCCTGTCGAATCTTGAGGAGGTCTTCGCCCAATGCGCGGCTGCTGGGTGGCCCAACGGCCACTTTCTCGGAGGAGGTGATTACGGCGTAGCTGCCTGCCCGGCGCACCGGCTTCGTGAAGTGGAGATGCACCATGTCGATCTCGGTCTTGGCTACACCAGTTTGGATTGGCCGGATGAGTACGTTGCTTGGGATCTACCAGTGTTGCTTGCCACCGCCGCCGACCGGCTCGGCACTTCCCGTGAGCGGCGGTTATTCATGGCCTGGCTAGCTGGCCGGGGTCCGTTGGACTTGGCGACTACACTGGCGGCCTGGTAGCTAGGGCTCCTGAGCAGGCGTACGACGGCTTCGTCGTCCCTCATCCTGCTGCCACGCTCATAGGTCTGAAAAGCCTCCCGTTAGCCGAACGTCACGCGGGCAGTGCGTCGCCTCTGTGCGCCAGACCGCGCGGAGGATTGCGATGGTGTCTTCGAGGGTGACGAGTGCGCCTTCGCTTGCTTCTGCGAGTGCTCGGGCGTGCTCGATGACTGCTTGTGGTGCCCGGGATGCCCCGGGGGCCACGCGGGTGCCGGCGGCGGTGCGGGTGACGATGAGTCCGTCGCGTTCCAAGGACTTGTAGGCCTTTGCGGCTGTGGCCTGTGCGACGCCGAAATCTCTGGCGGTTTGTCGCACGGTTGGCAGGCGTTCGCCGTCACCGAGCTGTCCGGAGCGGATCGCCCCGCGGAAGAGCGCATCGATTTCATCCGCAGAGCTCGGCGTGGTCCCTGTCATCGCCGTGGTCCGGTGGTCGAGACTTCAGACTCCATTGGTGCGAGGCGCGAGCGCCGTGTCGCGAGTGCGGCGCGGGCGGTGTCAACCGCAAGGCGGAGTAGGAAAGCGACTCCGCCGGCCTGGAGTGCATAGCCCAGGAGGTTTATGGGGCGGGCGATCGTGTCGTAGCCGCCGGCTACGAGGATGCGCGGGGAGGACTGATTGTCGGAGACCCATTGCTCGTCCAATCCGACCAGAGCTTGCCCGGAGGAACCGGTGTGCATCCACACGGCTCCGAGCGTGGTGATGAGCCCACCGAGCAGGATGAACGCGAACAGTCGAGCGGTCAGTTCTCGTTCCGAGCGCGCGCTGGAGGCGGTCGATCGGGCGAACACGGGCCGGTTTGCGTCCGTGTGCAGCACGGCGAAAAAGACAGCGCAGGCCAGTGCGAGCGCGACGAGAGTGGCGAGATGATTCGGCCACCCTGCGCCGGACAGATACCCGTACCCGGTGTTGAAGCTCATGTAGATCGGCAGGTCGGTGTAGGCGGGAACGTTTCCAAAGAATGGTCCGTCGCGAGGCGCGGTCCTAGCGATCGCGATCTGCCACCCTGCAGTCAGCGCGAGCAACGTGGCGGTGATTCCGGAGATCCATAGCAAGGTGCGAGAGGCGAACGCGTGCCAGGAGCGCCGCGGAACAATCGACCGTTCTCCCGGTGCGGGAAGAGGGATCCGTCGAAGCGCGACGGCTGCCGCAGCGACAACCAGTGTCGCCGTGAATAGCGGGGCCGGCCGGCGCCACCAACCGTCATACCCGGATGCGTCATAGGTCGACACTGCGATCGCGCTGACCGCCGTCGCCACAACAACCACGAGCAATGAACCCGCCACTCCCGCCCAGGTGAGAGTTGCCGTGCGCCGCCCGGTCTGGGGGAGTGAAACCATCCGCCGGGGACGTACCCACGACAGAGCGAAGAGGACAAGACCGAAGGTGATGGCCAGTTCCAGAGGTAGCAGGTCTTGAACGGCGTGCACGAAGAGAAAGAGGAAGTTCATCGAGGCCCCCAGAAGATCGAATCCCTCGCGAGCATCGCGAGCATTGTGCTGCAAAGGTAGCACAAGATTGTGCTATCGAAACAGTGCAAGTTCGGCTGGGGCGATTCTTATTCGATCGGGGGCTGACGCGATGAAAAGGCAATGTCGAACATTTGCTAGTTCCTTCGTTCGTATCCCTCAGTGGTCATCGCGGCGTCGGGCGACGATGGCTGCCACCGGGCGTTGGCCGGCGGTCTTCCGGACGTGCGATTCGACCACGTCGAAACCGGTCGCGTTCAACGCGGTGCCGAGGTCATCCACGGGCCATCGGTATGCCGGCGTGACGGCGTGGGGGAATTCCTCGACCGTCTGGCCTTCGAAGAATCCGACAAGCAGCGTGCTGCCTGGTTTGAGCACGCGACTGAACTCGTGGAGAGGAATCCGTATCGTCTCGGGCCCGTAGTGAATGAGGGAGTACCAGGCGAGGATCCCGCCAATTGAACCCGTGTCGGCGTCGAGTGAGTCGAGACTGCCAAGCGTGTAGCTCACGCCGGGAAAGGTGTTCGTGGCGTACGTGACGAACTCGGGCACCAAATCGACTCCGCGAGCAACATAGCCTTGCTCCGCGAGGAAGTTGGTCCAATGACCTGGACCACACCCAGCATCGACGATTTCCCCGTCGACATCGCTGGCCCACTTAGAAACGAGTTGGAGATCGGATGGGTGCACGGCAGCCATCGACCCCAAGAGTTCGGTGTACTCCCTTGCTCGGCGTGAGTACGCCGCGGTGCTGACCTTGTTGACCATGCGGTCGAGGCTAGGCAGGGTCGAGCCATGTGCCCGTAAGAGGGGAAGGGAAGCGCGACAGAGCTGGGGAAATTCCGCCCGAGGGTTGAGCGGGCCGATGTTGAGTCCGAAGGGAACATCGGCTGCTACTGTCAGCGTCATGCCAGAGGCAAACCGTGACTATCGGACCGCACCGTTGTTGAAAGTGATGTTCACAGCGGCGATCGTGGTCTCGGCGGTTTCGCTGGCTGTAGCCATCGTGGTCGCCGTCTTCGTTGACGTGCAGAGCGACTACCTCGGTGCACGGTCTGAACAAACCGGGGGCTTCGACCCAAGCGTGTTTTCACCATGGAACGGAGCGCTGTGGCTGATTGGAAACATGTTCCCCGTCCTTATTGCGATCTTGCTCGTGATGCTGATCGTTGCGCGCATTATCGCCGGAACACGACGTGACCGCCGTGGCAGCACCCTCGCCGAAGATATCATCGTGTCCAGCCCGTAGCGCCACGGGTCACATTGCTTGCAAACGGGACCCTTACGGACACAGATTCAGGCGCCAGACCATCCACTCTCAGAAGTGTCGCCGTGGTCTCACTCGGGAACCCTCAGAGGTAAAGCTGTACGCGGGGATTCAGTTTCGAGAACGTGGCTTCATTTCACGCCCGTTCCGCTGGATTCAAAGCCTTTCTCGTCCGATTTTCGCTGGCTTGAGTGAACTACAGAAACCTTCGACAGCTTCCACAACATGCGGAATGTGTAGCTGCTTGCCCCCATGAAAACAATCCAGACGAAGAGCATCAGCCAACGGGGCGCCCTGCCCCACACGAGATCGGATATCCATAGACCGCTCACAACCAGGACTGACCCGAGGACCGTCCAGTACCAAGGCGAGAGATGGCGGAGACTCGACATGGAGTCATCGTGGCATGGTTCAACTTCCAGCGCCGCGAATGCACCGAGCGCTAAGTATTCGCCCGAGCAGATCTGTTGTGAATGGCAATGACTACTGCCGGAGGCACGAACACCAAACTGAATAGGAGAATGGCGACTGGCCCCCAGCTGACAAAGAAGAAGGCCGCCCCGATTCCGTGGAGGAGCACAGCAGGCAGCAGTAGGAGCACGCTGGCCAGCGGGCGTCGGTAACCTTGGCCGTTTCTCCAGAGCGGTATTTGCCGCTCGCCTGCGGCCCGAGCCGCAAGGATCCCCGACCACGTCGATACCGCAAGACCCGCGCCGACAAATAGGACGCCGAGAACGATGGTCAATCTAGCCTCCGATCGATGCCCAGCCATCTGCGCTCATGTTCCCGAGACTTTACGCGGATCAGTCGGGTCATGGGGTAGCTGTCCGTTAGCAGACAGCGCATCCGGTTGAGGGACATCATCGAAGGTCGCGTAAACCGCGGCCGCCGACGACTGCAAATGGAATCGCTGCGGCAAAAGAGACCACTCCGACCAAGCGGCAGACTAGCTCTCCTGCGAACAAACCGAGAGCTAATCCCGAAAGCCACAGGACGACCGCGATCGCAAGAAAGAGTCCGGATCGTCGGCGTTTGCTCACACAGTGGACAATAGCGCTTCACGGCGTCCTGCCCAGAGACTGCCCGCAAGCCGGACCGTTTACGCGACAAAGAGCCAAGCGCGCAGCGACGTCATCCGTTACATCGAGGGCTTCTACAACAGCCGACGCCGGCACTCCGCGCTCGGCTACCGCAGACCCAACGAAGTCCACTATGGTTATCAACAGCCAGCCCTGGCAGCGTAGAAGAAAACACTAATTCCGCTGTCCGAAATCCCCGCAGCAGCTCAGTCGGCCTCGCCGACGACATCGACCTCTTCGTCGATGATGAAGGACTCATCAACGGGTCCACACTGAACCTGCCCGCAACCGTGCTCGCCCACCGCCTCGGCCCCCCACCGTCATCTTCGGCACCGCCATCGCCGTCAGCGTCACCCCAGACGGCGAAACCGTCGGCCTCACCGACAGCCACCTCACGACGATCCAGACGGCACTCGCTCAGACACCCGACCCAGGCACCATCGACACCCTCGTCGACAGCCTCTCCCCCTTCCCCACCATCGTCGGCATGCTCCGCAACATCTAACCGCGACAACCGGCTGGCCCTAACGGGCCAGCCGGCGAGGGGCGACCCCCTCAAGCTCCCCCGGCGCCGGGCCGGGTGGAGGTCTGGCCTGTGAAATCGGGCTGGCGCACTCACCCAATGGCAGCAATACAGGCATTAGTGGTAATAGCAGTAATAGCTTCAATGCTGTTAATGCTGGTGATAGCAGTAAAACTGCATTGCCACTAATGACACTAATGGAAGTATTAGCTGTATTGTCATTATTGACGTCAAACGAAATGAGCGAATATGACTCAGGTACTCGATCGCACCGCCTTGGAACGCGTTATCGCTGTCATCAACGGCAAGGGAGGTGTCCTCAAGACGACACTCACCGCCAACATCGGTGGCATGCTCGCCAACAACGGATACCGCGTGCTGCTCGTGGACCTTGACCCCCAAGGCAATCTCGCTGAAGATCTCGGATACACCGACGACGACAGAGACGACACCGGTCGTGCACTCGCACAAGCACTCATGTTCGGCGGGGGAGCAGCGCCAATCAAGGAAGTCCGACCGAACTTGGACGTCTTCGCGGGAGGCCCTGCTCTCGACCAAGCCACGGCCGGGCTCTCTGCAAAGGCGAACAAAGACCCAGACGGCGCCAAGCTCGCCGTCGCGCATCTACTCGCCCCGCTCGCCGGCGACTACGACATGATCCTCATCGACTGCCCGCCCGGCGATGAGACCCTCCAGACGGCCGCCGTCGCCGCTGCCAGGTGGGCACTCGTGCCTGTGAAGAGCGACAAATCAAGTCGCAAGGGACTCGGCGCTGTCGCTGCACGCCTCGACGCCGTCCTGGGCGTGAATCCGACCCTCGACTTGCTGGGCGTCGTTCTCGTCGACGTCGGCACATCCGCCCACGTCGTCCAGCGCGAAGCTCGCGAACACATCGCGGAGCTCTTCAATGCTGACAACAACGTCGTCTTCACCGCCACGGTCCGTCATAGCGAAGCAACCGCCCAGGCCACACGAGAACGGGGCCTCCTCGTCCACGAACTCGACGCGGAGGTACGAAAGGGCCCGAAGTGGTTCGAGATCCGCCGAGGCGAAGCCCAGGCACAAGCTCTCGCACCTCGGACAGCCTCATCCGTCGCAGACGACCTGCAAGCCATCACCCAAGAAGTTGTGGCCCGAATCACCGCGGCCGAGAACCAGGAGGCCCTCGCATGAGCGACGACACCCCCAGCCGACAAATCGGCGGCTTAGCGCACCGTGCCGGGACTCCCGACTTGAGTCGTCTGCAAGCCAGAAACCGCACCGAACCCACAGTGCAGCCCGTTCAGCAGCCCAAGCCGTCCAAGCCTGCTGCGGCTCCGGCACGGAAGCCTGCCCTTATGGCAGAACCGACCGCGAGGATGACCACGTACTTGTCTGCGCAGACTAGAGATCGCGCGCGGGCAACGTACCGGGCTACGAGCCACCTCGAGGGCGACAAGAGTTGGTCTGACTTCGTCGAACGAGCGATCCAAGCCGAAGTGGAACGCAGAGAACTCCTGCACAACGCGGGGGAGCCATACGATGGCGATAGCTCGCCGCTGCCGGTCGGGCGACCACTCAGCTAATCAGATATTTATCTGATGTAGTGTGTGGGCATGAGTACAGCGACTTTTACTGACCTTCTGCGTAAGCCCAAGGAGGTTCTGGCCCACATTGATGAGGGTCAGGTCCGGATCACGCGTCGTGATGGTGACGATCTCGTGATCCTGCGCGGTCACGATCTCGACGTCCTCGAGAACGGTATCGCGCTCTCGAGCAGGCTGATCCGGGCGATCGGCCGGAACAAGGGCGACGTCGCGGCGGCGTTGACTGATCTGTTCGCTTGGGCGGGGGAGTTCACCCCGGGGGAGCTCGCCGCGTACGCGGCTGAGATCGAGCAGCTCGTTTACGCTGCCAGTGAGCTCGGCACGTTCGAGCGTCTGCTGCGGGCGCAGCAGGAGTGGCAGGAAACGGCCGTCGCCTACGCGATGGGCATGCGACCTGTCGAGCCGATCGAGCTGCCCGCCGCCCCGGTTCGCGTCGAACGCCCGTAGGTGGCGGGGAAGCGTGGCGTCGCGGTTCCGCGACCGATCAAGGGCACCGAGTACGAGATCTTCTTCGGCAACACCGCAGCCCAACGAGGCTGGACGGATTTGAAGGCGTCCGCGAAGAATGCCCTCGCGGACGCCTACGACTATCTCACCGCGCATCCTGCGCGGTACGACCCTGACCGTTGCTACCAACTCCGTGGGGATCTCTCCACGGTCCTGGTCGATGGCGTGGTCCTGCCGCAGTGGCAGTTCAAGGTCACTGACGGTGCTCGCCTGTGGTACGCCGTTGACGAGCCGAACGCGAAGGCGAAGAAGCCTGGACGCGTGTACATCACGAAGGCCGCGACCGGTCACCCTAACGAGACGGACTCGACGAAGAACTTCCGGTAGCCACCACGAACCGCCTCCACCGCCGGCGCCGACAACGACCAGGCACACGGCCTGTCGAGGATCCTCTCGCGACTCAGGGCGCAGCGGGGGAGTGGGCTGGCGGTCTACTTCTGTTTGGGGCGTACCGTCTGTGCTTCGGCGCGGTCGGCGCGGGTGCGCTGCTCGCGTTCGCTCGTGCGTGACTGGTCCAGGTCGGCGCGCAGCTGGGTGAGCTGCTGCTCGAGGGTGTCCCGCACGTCGGTGACGCGCTGCTCGGCGTAGGAACACTCCCGGGCGGCCTCGGCCAGGGCACTGTCGCGTTCACTGGTGACCGTGGCTAGGCACCCGGTGAGGACGAGCGCTTCCGCGCGTGCGCTCTCGCGCTCGACCCGGGCCTGGTCGAGCGACTCGCGGGTGTTCGCAGCCTCTGTCTCCGCACGATCGGCGCGCGCCACGGCGGCGTCGGCCTGTACGGCGGCGTCACGCCCGGCCGCCAGGGCCTCGTCCTTGGCCGTGGTGGCCGTGGTGACGAGTTCCCGGGCCTCGGTGAGCCGTGCGGTCGTGGCGGCGTTCTCGTCGGTCAGAGCGGCCACTTGGACCGTGAGGGCGACGATCTCTGCGGCCGTGCGTGCGTTGTCCTCGCCGGCGACGACCAGGTCGCCCTCCAGGGCGGCGGCACGCTGCTCGAGCGCGTCCAGGACGGTACGGAGTTCGTCGACCAGGGCAGCGGATTCCTCGGCTGCCGCGTCGGCTTCGGCCCGCTCGGCCTCGGCCTTTCGGGTGGCGGTTTCGGCCCGGTTGGCGCGGGCGGCCGCGGACGCGACCTGCTCGGCGGCGCCCGCGGTGACAGCCTCGATCTGTGCTTCGGCCGCATCGGGATCCGCGACCGTGCGCAGCTCGTCGATGAGGACGACGAGCTGCTGCTGCAGGTGCTCAACCATCCCGGCCACCTGAGAGCGCAACACGCTCGCCCGCTGACGTGCAGCGTCGACGGGGAGCCTCTCCTCCTCGACCGTGCACTCGATGCGGCCGGACTCCGCGCGGCGTGCCCGCCACGCAGCGGCCCGGTTGTGGGCGGGGTTGATGCAGTAGCCGGCGGGCCGGCCGACACCGGGCGTGGCGTCCACGGGCTCCTCGCAGCCGGGGAAACCGCAGGTACGCACATCGGTGATTTCGGGAAGACTCATGCCAATATCATATCACTCAGAACGCAATACGTAAACGAAATACAAATAACAATAACGAATTACGTAATAGGAGCTTCGTCATCGAGGGCGCGGGACCCGCTTCGGCCGGGTGCTGTGCCGTCACGCACACGGATGACCGGGGCGCGGCACCCAACTGCGTGAGGTCACGTCCCGCTGAGTGGTGGAGTTCCTGGTCTCCGGGCGGCCCGATCAACATCACGTTGATCGCGGACTCGAGGTAGCGGCAGGTGCCGAGCTCGGCGAGCAGGTTTCGGTCGATGCCGGAGGCGGCGTCGAGGTCGAAGTCGTCCAGGGTGGCGCCGGTGGGGAGGTTCGCGAAGCGGAACCGGCCCGAGAGGCGTCGGGCATCGGTCGCGGTGACCTCGATGGCGAGCAGACGTTCGAGGGCGTGGGTGAGGCTCCAGCCCTCGGCTTGGGCCTGGTCCAGGACACGGGGCAGAGCGTCGGCGGCGTCGGCGAGCTTCAGCTCGGTGAGGTGGCCGCGCAGCTGCTGATAGACGCTCGCCGCAGTTGCCGTCGTCACGGTCGTGGCGGTCGTTTCGGTGGTGGTGAGGGGTGTGTTCATCGGAGGGTGTTCCTGTTCTTCGCGGCCGTCTCGTAGGCGGCCAGGCTGATCACGGTGGTGGGTTCGGTGCTGCCGGTCAGCGCCCGGGCCGCGCGGCGGGCCGCGGTGCCGGGCGGGATGCGTTCCTTCTTCCGGTGCGGCCGGTCGGGAGGCGCTGCGGCCATCGCGATGGTCTCAAGCGCCGTGATGTGTCCGCTGTCGCGGATCGTGACCCCGAGGCCGGCCTCCGCGAGCGTGTGGCGGGCAAGGACAACGCCGGAGACCGTCGCGATGTCGATGGTCGTCGCGCCGAGGCGTTGGCGGACGACGACGCGGGTCGCGGCCAGCTCTGGCGGGACCGAGTACCGGTTCCCGCGCCAATCGATCAGCGCCTGCCGTGTCGCGGTGCGTTCCTCGGTCACCACCACCGGGAACAGCGTCGGCGGCAACGGTTGGAGCCGTTCCGCAGCGAACATGACCGCGGCAGTCGTTGACCCGTCGCGGCCCTCGCGGCGCCGGCCGTCTTGCCTGGTCGCGAACGCGGTCAAGCGTTGCTGTGCCTGCTCAAGGGTGACATCGTCGGGGAGGTTGCGCCACCAGCGCTGTGCGGCGGTGTGGTTGTTCTTCTCGACCACGCCCTTGCGATTGCCCGACCGGGGCCGGCAGGCCACGACGCTGACGGCGTGGTGCTTGGAGAACGCGGCGAACATCGGCGTCAGATCACTCGTCCCGGCCTTCAGCACCGTGCTCATCCGGTCGAACCGCCACGTCTTCGTCACCCCGCCGAGCAGCCCCAGGAGGACCGTCATCGCCGCGAGCAGGTGGGGCAGGTCCATCGATGGGGAGATCACCGCCCGCCAAACCCCGGAGTGGGCGAGGGACCCGACGAGCACGTAGGCGCGTTTGGTCGGGAACGCCCAGGCGGCTGGGGCGTCGGGCAGTTCGACCCAGTCGAACTGGGTCTCCTCGCCCGGCGGGTGCTCGATGATCGCGTTGGGCCGCTTCGTCACGTGAGCGCAGGCCGTGCAGGCCGGCCGGAGGTTCCGGTCTCGGATCTGCCGGGTCAGGGTCTGATACGACCCCTTGAAGCCCAGCGGGACGAGCTCGTCCAGCAGCGTCGCCGCCCACAAATGCGGGTCCTCGACCAGGCGGGCGGTGACGTAGGCGATGAACGCGTCGAACGGGTCCGGGGCCGCTCGTTGCCGCACTCCGGGGGTGCGTTGGCCGGCCAGGTAGGCGCGGATGGTTTTGCGGTCGTGGTCGGTGCGGCGGGCGATCTCACTGATCGTCATCCCTTGCCGTTTGAGCGCGTGGATGTCCACGTCGTCCTCCTCTGAAAGCATAGGAGTAGGGCCTTTCTCGGGCTGGTGTGTGGTCGAAGACCATCAGCATCGAGGAAGGCCCGCTTCTATGAGCGGAAGCGACCCGGAGTGGGGAATTTCAGTGAGCAGAACTGGGGAATTTCAGTGAGCGCCGTCAGAGCACGATGCTCAGGCTGTCACGATCACCTTTGCGCCATTGCGCAACTAGGCTTCTGGCATGTTCATCCTTGAGCCTGCAAAAACGCCACA
>NZ_SOFR01000047.1:0-18246 GCF_004402735.1 Cryobacterium sp. MDB1-18-1
TTGCTTAGTCGGTACTCACTGACCATCCCACGGTGGCTCTTCGCGTTGAAGAAGCAACGCTCAAGAGCGGGAAACCACACCACTCACAGGGACGTAACCCAGGATCTGTTCCTGGGTCGCAAGCGTCACAGTGTTGTCGCTCTTGCGTGACCCTATGGGCAGCCGCCAATTCGGCGATTCTCCCCCGCAAGCGAACAGGCTCAATACCGACAAGTGCAACGACCGAACTTCGTTAAGATCCAAGCAATTCTCGAGGAGAACCGTCGTTTCGCAATCGTCTATCTCAAGCAGCATGATCCATCGCCCGACATGGGCGAAACGGTCGCCGACGCGCACCCTCACCTCATCGTTTCCACGTGCTCGCCCGCCTAAAACGAGCCCTCGATAGCGCAATGGAGTCGACCAGACGCTTCAAACCAAACCACTACCGCTCGAACACCATGTGTTCTATATTAGATAGAACAAACGAGGCGGTGAGCGTAATGATCCTCAAGGTGGACCTGAACAGCGAGTTGCCGATTTACCAGCAGCTCAGGGACCAGGTCGTGGAAGCTATCGCCGATGGTGTGCTGACCGAAGGCAGTTCTTTGCCGGCCACGAGGACGCTCGCTTCTGACTTTGGGATCAATTTCCATACCGTCAACAAGGCCTATGATCTTCTGCGGAAGGAGGGACTGATTCGGCTCAATCGCAAATCCGGTGCCGTGGTGATAGCGATGGTAGCGGACGGGACGTTCCCCTCGGAGTGGACAGCACGGGCCCGGACTCTTTTGGCCGAGGGCATCGCCAGAGGGATGTCGGCCGATGAGGTTCTTCAAACGTGCCGGTCCCTGCTCGAGTCATTCAGTGCCAAGAAACGGGAGGACACGCCATGAGCGTCGCCATAATTTTGAGTCTCGTTCTCTTGGGACTTGTTCTCCTACTGGCCCTGGTGCTGCCATCGGTCACAAGTCCGACCGTGCCCTTCGGGGTCAGAGTGCCAGCCGAGCATGCAGGGGAACTCACGGTAACAAGGCAGGCCCGCATCTATCGGCGGAGAGTACTAATTGGCGGCCTCGTCGTCGCCGGGGTCGGTGTCGGTATTTTCGCGCTGACGGGGCAGCCGGTGTTGCTTCCCTTGTCGGTGCTGGCGCTTGTCGGCCTCTGGTACGGGTGCTTCTATCTGGCCAATCAGGAGATCCGAGCCGCGAAAGCCGCCGGACGGTGGTTCGAGGGGCGCCACCAGGGCATCGCGGTGGACATCGGATTACGGACGGAACCTCTGCGGTTCCCGTGGCTGTGGCTGGCTCCGGCCATAATTATTACCGTCGGGACGGGAGTAGCTGGAGTGCTCCTGTACCCGTCGATGCCCGACGTCCTCGCGGTGCACTACGGCGCGAAAGGTTTGCCCGACAGGGTGACCGTGAAGTCTGTTGGCACAGCCTTCTCCTTGGTGTTCATGCAGATCGGTTTGACAGCTCTGTTCGCCGCCATGGCGGCGGCGATCGTCCGCAGCAGGCCCGACATCGATCCAGCGCGCCCCGTCGGCTCCGCTGATTGGTATCGGCGGTACAAGGCGCTGAGCGCCAAAGCAGTCCTCGGGCTTGTCGCGATGATCGACGTGGCGATGCTTGGATCATCGGTACTCATGTGGACCGGCACTGTCACACCGTGGGCGCCACTGGTCATCGCATTCCCGATCCTGGCCGCAGTCGTGGTTTTGGTCTTGGTCCTGGCGAGGAACAACCGGGACCGGGGCGATGTCGCCGAACCAGAAACCGGCCTGACGCACCGCGACGACGACAGGTTCTGGCGCGGCGGCTTGTTCTACATCAACCGTGAAGACCGTGCACTGCTCGTTCCACGCAGGTTCGGACTTGGATGGACTGTGAACCTCGGCAATCCCAGAACCGCGATGCTCCTGGCCGGCTTGCTCGCGCTGATCACTCTTGTGATCGTCCTACGTTTCGACGGCTAGACGCCACTGGGACCCTAAGAGGGATCCTTGACGATGAAGGAAGCATTCGTGAGGAGAGTCGTCGGTCGACCCGGGTGTCCGAGGTGTCACTGTGCCCATTGGAAGCGATTTGCACTGTCCTTGCCGTCGAATGAGCAGTGGACCATGCTTCGATGACACATGCTTCGATAACAGGCTCAAATCGCGGAGTGCCACGTCAGAAGGAGAAGCACAGGCTGCGACCGTGTTCGCAGGAATTTGCTACCGTCTCCGTGAAATGTCCTGTCTCAATGCATCGTGGACACGCTATCTCATGACATCGTGGACACGATGTCTCACAGCTTCGGAGACAGCTACGCCGGTGATAGTCGGGCGTCGCGACCGAAACCCTCTACCAGGAACTCATCAACGCGGGGGCCACCGCCCTCATCGGCGCCGGCCGTTTCGAACGCTCCGAGGACCGCACCACCCAACGCAACGGCGCCCGCCCGCGTCTGTCGACGACCACCGCCGGAGACCTGAACCTGAAGATCCCCAATCTGCGGCAGGGTTCATTCGTCCCCGCGCGCCTCGAGCGCCGCCGCCGGGTGGACAGGCCCTGTTCGCCGTCGTTATAGAGGCTTACCTCCACGGCGTCCCAACCCGGAAAGTCGACGACCTGGTCACGGCCCTCGGCGCGGCTTATCGGGAAACCGGCGGGCGTCGGCGAGGGCGCCCTCCCAGAACTCGTCGAAGTCGTCTGGGTCGGCAGCGAGCGAGCGGTACTCACGGAGTTCCGGCAGGCAGGGGTTTTAGCGGGGCATGGGAAAGGACCTTTCAAGCGTGCAGTGCGAGCCCAGCTTCGAGCTCGTACACGTAAGGGCGGATTCCGCCGGTACTGCGGACCTGATGCGAGCGCAATCCCCGACGGACTTTGCACCTCGACGGCAGGACCGACACACCTAAGAATCTCTGGTCAGCCCCGGCCCGTCTCGCGTTTCTTGTAGTAGTCGCGCCAGATCAGCCGGTGAATCGGGATCCACCGTGGGATGTCCCGCAGGCCGGGGATGAACGGAACGAGCGTCAGTAGCACGCTCAGCAGGAGCATCAGGAGAACGACGAGCAGGTCGGCGTTCGGGGCGGAGGCGAATGGCTCGACCTGGTACCAGAAGGAGAAGAGCCACAGCCAGGATTGTCCGGGCGTATTCCCTGTTTCGTTCATCATGCCCCACTGGTCGCCGGTGAGGTGCTGGGCGTTCGCGAGGTCGCTGAAGTAGGCGCCGTCGCCGAGGAACAGGATGGTGCGGGTGTAGTCGGAGTTGTAGAAGGACTGCTGGGCGTTCAGGACGCCGTCGAGTGCGCCCTGGCTCGCCATCGTGAGCAGAGCACCGGTGAGGACCGGGACGGGCCCGTAGCCGCCGGTGGCGACCTGGGCGGGGTCGCCGTCGGGGGCGTTCGTGAGGGCATCCGTGTATGCGGCGGTCCAGTCGGTCTTCTGGGTGTCGATCGCGGTGTTCCACGCGTCGAGGGCGGCGCTCGGGGGTACGTTGAGGGTCGTCAGCGGGGTGATCACGAGGTCCTGCGCCGTGTCGATCGGCAGTCGCACTCCGGAGAAGCTCTGCAGGTCGAAGGCCCCGATGGTCTGGGTCGCGTCGGGAGTGTTGTTGTAGGGGGGCCCGTAACCGGCGGAATCACTCGTTCCGCCGAGCTCGGCGGTCGCCGTCGCGACGAAGTCCGCCGGTTCTGCCTGCGCCCAGGACTTGAGGGTGACGCTCGGTTCGTCCGGCGAGCCGACGATCGCCGAGAGACCCACGATGAGGAGTCCGACGACGACGAGGGCAACGGTGAGTTCCTTGAAGAGGTCGTATTCGCGCACCCTTCCGCGCCAGGGGCGTCGGGCGAGGGCGTCGCGATTGGAGCGGGACGTCGTTGCGGTGCTCATCGCGTCGCTTCCCTCTGTTCCGGGTTCGCGTCCGGTTGGGCCGCTGGACTGTGGCCGAGCGCTGTACCGTCGCCGAGCAGCACGTCGCCACTCAGCTGGGCGTCGCTCTCAGCCGCGTCGATCGGGGGGACGACCCCGTGCATCCGCACCAGGATCACGTGCAGCGCGACGACGGCGCCGACCGCGAGGGGCAGCAGCACGATGTGGAAACCAAAGATCTGGCCGAGGTCGGCCACGTTGAACCAGGCTCCGATGCCGGAGGCGTTGAGTGCGTCCTTGCCTTCGAAGGCGATCCACTGCGAGTCGAAGTTGGTCTGGAGCAGGTACCCGGTGAATGCCGCGACGATCGAGACGAGGAAGGCGGCCACCCCGGTGATCCAGGTGAGCGTTCGCCCGCCTCGCCAGGCGGCCATCCAGTACTTGCCCCAGAGGTGCACGACCATGGTGATGAAGAAGACCTCGACGCTCCAGAGGTGCACGCTGTTCACGAAGTGGCCGAAGTCGGAGATGTGGTACCAGGCCGGGCCGTTCAGGCTGAGCACGACCCCCGAGACGACGATGAACACGAGCGAGACGATGGCGCCCATGCCGAAAACGTAGATCCAGGATGCGACGTAGCTGGGCTGGTCCTGTGGCAGCAGCTTGTCGGCGGGCAGGTGCTTGAGCAACCAGCCTCGGGCTTTACCCGTCCAGGTGTAGTACTCCTCGGCGGGTTCACTCTTCTGCTCCTCGCGGATGCTCATGGGCGTTTCTTCCCACTCGGGAACGGGAGCACCAGGGCGAGCAGAAACAGCACGATGATCACGATGATCACGATGAGATTGCCGAGCTGGATCTGGAATGCCCCCCAGCCGACATAGATGCCTGGACTGTCCTGAGTCGCAAAGTAACTGATGAGCGGATGCATTGCGGCTCCATTGCTCGGGATATCAGCCAGCCACGGGTGGATCCGAGCGGCTGTGCCCCGATGAAATTCACGCTATTCCCGTTCGGGAAAATCTGCTCATCATTCCGTGGGGAAAGAACCTGAGATTACGTTCAGGAAGGAGTGCTGCGGAGGGTGCGTTCAGGACTTCGGGTGGGCGCCGAGTTTGCGCGAAGGGATCAGCTCTGGCCTTCGAGGATGATCTGCGCGCATCGCTCCGTCGCAGGGTTCACGACGATCGGCACCATCAGGTTCACGGTCGTGCCGCCCTGGCGCGGGTTGGTCACGACGAGAACGAGCGCGTCTTCGGGGCCGGCGAGGTCAAGGGAGTGGGCGTGGTCGTCGGTGATGACGGGGGAGTAGTCCGGTAGGTAGATCACGGCGTCGAGCACGAACAGCCGGGTCTGCCGGTCGTCCGCGGACTGCAGCGTGTAGAGGCCGTCCGCGCCGGTTATCTCCGTGAAGTCGAACTCGGTCAGCGAGTCGAGCCCGGGCGGTGGGGAGACCAATGTCAGGGTGGCGCTCACTGGCCGCGGTGTGATGCACACCTTGCAGTACGTGGCGTCGAGGAACACGGAAAGGTAGCCTGTCACGCCCAGGTGCCGGTCGCGGAACGCGGTAACTTCCCCGTCCAGATCCGCGCAAATTCGCGACACTTCGAACTTAGAGATCCCGGTGTCCGTGCCTAGGGCGTTGACGAGGCTCGACCGTCGAGTCGTTCGCGAAGATCTATCACCACCGCATTGGAGTGCCAGCGGGGTCGCAATCAGAGACGGGACTGCCGAGCTGGGTCGGTCCTCCGCCGGTAGGAGTGGACGGAGACAATCGGGAGACTCGCGCCTAGCTGCACGCCCAGGCCGAGCTCATCCACGACCGGACCCAGGCGTTGGTTGATACTGTGACCGCGAAACCGGAGCCGTGGAGGGCGAAACTGCGCCCCTCCCCGGATGACGCCTCCCTGCAGAAGGCGTGGCGGTGCGACCTTGGCAACGTGGTTGCTTTCCGCGACCTGAATCAGATCACCGACACCGAGTCGCCTCTCGGCGCTGTTCGCACAGATGACGATGCCTACACGGCGGCCGCCGCGTCGCTCGAGCGTCTCCGTGTTGTTGAGGACAACGCTGCGGCGGAGGCGAGTCGGCGCGTGGCCGGTCTCCGGGCGCGGCTGTCCGGGGACACCGATTTGGGAGGAGCCGTCGATGTGGCCGAGCGTGTGCGGCGCCTACGCGAGCGTCACCTCGAGCAGGAAAAGCCCGCCTCAAACGACGACCCAATTCAACGCGGTCCCGGCCACCGCCCGACGGTTTAGGTAGTTACGGGGCGGGTGGTGTTGCGTCCATCCACGTCGCTGCTTGGGAGATCCATGAACCGGAGACGATGTCTCCAGCCAAGAGCGGGTTCAGGCAGACCGCGGTGAATTCGAGGGCAGCGTCGACGTCGCGGAGGGCCGGGGGCAAGGCTGCGAATCGTCGAACGGCCGCCGTGTAACCGGTGATCCAGGACGCGGCTGGCAGTTGCATGGTGTGTGGTAGTTCGATTCCACGACGTCGAGATTCAGCAACGAGAGCTGTGCGGGTTGCTGCGGCGTCGAAGGTTGTTGAAGTGATGATTGTGACGAGATCAGCGAGGTCACGGTACCTGGTGGAGGGCCCCTGCTGCTGCCCGTACGTGCTGTACATGGCGCAAACCTTGTCCGCGATCTGATCAGGCAGCGGGTAGATCCGGAACGGGGGCAGGGGTGCCACATCGTCAATCTCGATGATTGGCTCGACGTTGAGGGTGTCGATCCCGGCCACCAACTCCAGCTGGGTGGAGAGGTCGATCGGGAAGGCGCCCACTTCATGGACACCCAGGTACACGGTGGCTTTGATCGTGGCTCCTTCCACGCCGCCGGTCATGCTCACCGGTTCGCTGAGCACGAACCGATACTGGTCCAGACCCGAGAGCGCTGCGATCTCTTGCAGCTCATCGACGGCCGTTGCCAGGTCTGCCGTCCGGTGGAAGAGATCCAGGTCTTGGCTGTGTCGGCTGCCGGGCAGCCGCATCAGTAGCCCGGTTCCACCCTTGAGGACCCACATCGAATCAGGGCTGGTGAACACGCGAGCGAGAAATCGTTGCAGCAGGAACTCCCGGGACAGTTCGTTGAATTTACGTCGTCGGAGGGCGGCCGCGATTTTGAGTTTGTCGGTGACGGCGCGTTGGAAAGCAGCGGGCGTGGAGTACCGGGGTTCACTCATTCTCTGAGTCAATCATCGGCCTGCGGGCTCACCTGCCGGGCGGCAGTGACCGCCAGCTGGTCCATGATTTCCTGCACCCGGTTGTTGGCCAGCCCTTCGGAGACCGCGGGGATCCCGGCTTCATCGAGGAAACGTTTCAGGAGAGCGTCTCCGTCGCTGGCGGGGGCACCGTACTTGGCCGCGAAGGGCGCGAGCTGGCGGCCGAGCTGCCCCATGCTGACGCCGGCCGTGATGATTGCGTCTCGGGCCACCACGGCCAGATGTCCACCGTCGATCCCGGCCGCGGCGAGATCTACAACGGTGCGAGCAGGTGTCGTGACGGGCAGACCCGTTTTTTGAGTCCAATCGGTTTTCGGAACGTGGCCGCGGTGAATGCGAACATCCTCGCGTCGACTCTGCTTGCGGCTACCCACAGTGAATTCGTGGACATCCGCTTCGATGTCCCCGAGGCCATGCAGCTCAGCCGCAGAACCGTGCGAGACGACCGGCACCCCGGGGATATTGATGCGCTCATACGCTGGCACCCGCGGGTCGAGGGCAAGCCATGCCGCCTGCAGATCCCGGTGCCGATCAAACGGTACGCCGGCGACCACATACAGGCCATGCTGCAGCCGCACCAGGGCGCCTTGCTCAGCGAACCTGGCCAGCTGCGCCGCCGTCACGCCAATGCTGCGGGCCTGCGGCGTGGTCAGCAAACCCCACTGCGAGGAGGCAAGATCCTGCACAACCCGAAGCGCATCCCGAGGTTTCATACTTCAATAATTACACCCAGAGCGTGAATATTGAAGTAATGGGTGCAGTATCAGTGGTCGCAATAATCACCTCTTTACACTTTGCTGGAAGAAAAAGTGCCTCCGATCAGGGCAAACTGACATAATTAACATTATCAGTCATATTGGGTGTTATATCACCTGTGATATTACCTGTTGAAATGCTAGTGATTCTTGCTATTGGGTCCGTGATGCGGAAGACTCTCGGTTATGAGCATTCCTGTCTCCGCTGCGCAGCCGGGTTATCGCGCGTACGAGGACTCTGTGCGGCTGGATACTGGCGGGATTGTCACGGGTCTCCGCGAGCTCCTCGGCGCCCAGCTCGTCGCTTATCTGGGCCGGGTGTCGAACACCCGCTCTGTGCGTGAATGGGCGGATGGGTCCCGAGCACCTGGCGCGGACGTCGTCCAGCGATTGCGTACCTCTTTTTATGTGGCCGGCATTTTGAGTGAACGTGAGAGCGCGACGATTGTCCAGGCGTGGTTCCAAGGGATGAATCCGGAGTTGGGTGACAAGTCTCCGGCGGCCTTGTTGCGTGGTGAGCCGTTGGTTGTAGTCGGGCCGATCGTGGTCGCTGCGGCACGGTCGTTCATTGCTCACGGGTAGGTGCCGATGTCGACGCGGGTGCTTGGCGGGCTATTCGCCTTGTCTGGTGATGAAGTCGGCCATGCCGGGCACGGTGAATGCGACGAAACCGCGTTCGGGCGTGTAGATGTGTCCGCTCCGTATCAAGTCTCGGCGATTGACGGAGAGGTCCGTAGTGCGTTTCTTCCGCAAACGGGTCACGAGTTCGGCCATTGATGAGGGGGCGTCGTTGTCGGTGGCCATTGCGGACATGAAGGCCCGCTGTGTCGGGGTGGCCCGCTCCCATCTCGATTGATAGAGACCCTGCTCGACCTCAGTTCGCGCTGACTCGATGCCGATTTGGGCGTCTTGAAGAGTAATGGTGTCCGTGGCTCGCACGGCCCAGACGTGGCTTCCACAGGCTTGGATGAAATAGGGGTATCCCCCAGTGGCCGTCACCGCTGCATCCAGGGCATCAGGCTCCCAGTCGACTCCGTTGGCACGAGTCGGGGCGGTGAGGGCGTCAGAGGTTGCGGCGGTGTCGAGCAACCCGATCTGGCGATAGTCATAGAGGCGCTCCGCGTAGCTCGTTGCATCGGCGAGCACGGCAGGCAGGGACGGCAACCCTGCCCCAACGAAGACGACGGGGACGGGGAAGACATCTTGGCCCAGATTGTGCAGGGCCACGTTGAGCGCAGCGAGGTCCTCGAATGAGGCTTCTTGGAGTTCATCGACGGCCAGCAAAATGACCGTGTTGGCCTCACGCGCAGCAAGCCCAATGGTTTCTAGGAGCTCTTGGAGATCGACGGCGAGATCGCCGCTGTCAGCCACGCCAGGCTCAGGTTCGACGTCGACAGTGAAGGAGTAGGTCCCTGACGGGTTGACACGCACTTGGAAGGAACGCAGCACGCTGGCGGCCTTGGACCAGAGCGCTTTTGCGCGGTCAGAGCTTGAGAGGATTCGTCGAAGTGCGAGGTGGAGTTCCTTGGCTAATGCTACGGCCAACGGCTTACCGCTCGAGGCTTCGACCTTCACAAAAACCAGCTTGAGTTCGGCTGCATCGCGTCCGAGCTGGTTGAGCAGCACGGTCTTCCCCACCCCGCGGAGACCGGAGAGGATCCAGGGTCGTTCCCCCTCCCCCGTTTCCCGCGCCTGGTAGAGCCGGTTACGGAATTCACTGAGGACGTCCGACCGGCCGGCAAGAACCGGTGGCACCCGTCCCGCGCCGGGCTTGAAAGGGTTCGTCGCAAGTTCCATAACTAAAACGATATAGCCCCGAGTAAACGAATCGTTTACTCGGTCATAGAATTCCTTATAAAATGGCGCACGGGCGCGAAAAGATGCTTCGGGAAACTCGGCGGAATCCGCCAATGAGTCGTATCCTGCTTCGACAACCTCACAGGAAATCTCGCCCTTAAGGACCACGGTGGACCGCCGTCCCCGGCGTCTACTCCCGCGTTGCCGGTCGCCGCCTCGCCCTTGCCGCATGAATCTGGCACAACTGGCTCCTCGGAACCCCCAAAAAACGATGCCTCACCGCATACGACCAGATCTTTCGCGGGAGAGAAACGATGAACAACGCCGTCTTTGCGTAGGTCACGAGAAGGCCTGCAGTCGGCCGGTTCCGAGCTGTAGTCGGCCAGTATTCCGCCGATCGTGACCACCGATCTGACCGAGAATCGATGCCACTTGTGAGTGCCGGCGAGGGCATGAATGCCTCAGGGCCGACCCCGTGTGAGGCCGGCCCTGATGCCGTTGGATGCTGCAGCGGTTATGGGATTATTTGGTGAGCGGTGCGAGTTTCGGGTCGTTCGCGTAGGCCTCTGCTGCGTTGGCCTTGGTCACGATGACGGGCGGTAGCAAGAAGGCGGGGACGACCTTCTTGCCGTTGTCGTAGGACTTGGTGTCGTTGACCTCGGGGGTTTCGCCCTTCTGAAGTTTCTGGGCCATGGTGATCGCTTGGGTGACGAGCACGCGAGTGTCCTTGTTGATTGTTGAGTACTGTTCGCCTGCCATGATCGACTTGACTGACTCCGCTTCGGAGTCCTGACCCGTGACCACAGGAATGGGCTTACCGGAGGACTTCACCGAGGTGATGATTGCCCGTGCGAGCGTGTCGTTGGGTGAGAGAACTCCATCGATCGTCTTGGTTCCGTAGGTGCTGGTCAGGAGAGAGTCCATCCGGCTCTGCGCGTTCTCGGCCTTCCAAGCGGCGGTCGCCGTCTGCTTGATGTCGACCTGGCCGGAGCCGACGACGAGGGTGCCGTCATCGATCTTTGGCTGGAGGACGCTCATGGCGCCTTTGAAGAAGACTGCTGAGTTGGCGTCGTCGGAGGAGCCTGAGAACAGTTCGATGTTGTACGGGCCGCTCGCCTTTTTGGCCTTGAGCCCATCGATCAGTGCCTGGCCCTGGAGGGCGCCCACCTTGAAGTTGTCGTAGGCGACGTAGTAGTCCACGTCGGCGGTGTTCAGGATGAGCCGGTCGTAGGCGATCACGATCGCGCCGGCGTCGTGGGCTGCCTTGACCTGGGTGCTGAGCTGGCCGCCGTCGGCAGCGCCGATGATGATCACCTTGGCGCCCTTGGTGACCATCGCGGAGATCTGGTCTTGCTGGTCCTTGACCGTGGTGGACGCGCCCGCATACTGCACGTCCCCTGTGAAGCCCGCAGACTTGAGACCGTCTTCGAAGAGTCCGCCGGCGAGGACCCAGTTCTCCGACGTCTTTGACGGAAGGGCGACTCCGATCAACGAGTCAGCGGCGAAGCCGGCCGCTGCAGCCGTCGATCCGCTGCTCGTGTCGCTCCGGGTGGAACACCCGGAGAGTGCCATCAGTGCCACCGCGGCTATTGCTGTGGTCGCGAGGAGTTTTTTCATGTGTGTTTCGCTTTCTTCTCAGTGGTGTTGGGCAGGGTGGTGAAGGTGTGGGGAGAGGGCGCGGCCGAGGTCACGACGACAGGGTCGCCGTGGGCCTCGCGGTGTCTGGTGTTCCAGATCCGGGCACAACGAGGGGTGGTTCGGGCGGGAACTCATTTGTCTTGCGGTTGCGGGTGAGGAGTCCGATGATTGATGGTCGGCCTTGGCTCTTGTTCAAGACGTCCACTCCCACTGCGACCAGGAGTACGAGGCCCTTGATGATCTGTACGCGGTCCGCGCCGACACCAAGCAGTTGCAGGCCGTTGTTAAGCACAGCCATCACGAGCCCACCGACGATGGAACCGGTCACGGTGCCGATGCCGCCGGACACGGCGGCGCCTCCGATGAAGACCGCGGCGATCGCGTCGAGTTCCCAGCTGAGGCCGTCCTGTGGACCAGAGGCGACCGAGCGGGCTACGAAGATCATCCCGGCCAGGGCCGCGAGGATCGACATGTTCATCATGACGAGAAAGTTGACCCGGCGGGACTTGACGCCGGAGAGTTCGGCCGCGAGCTTGTTTCCGCCGACGGCGTAGATGTGGCGTCCGAAGATCGTGTTCTTCGTCACGAAGGCGTAGAATAACACGAGTACTCCGAGGATGATTCCTGAAACGGGGAAGCTCGTTCCGGTGCGCCCACCCGCGAACAGTACCGTCGCATATACGACGACGCTGCTGAGGAGTACGATCTTTACCGCGCTCACCCAGAGTGGGGCGGGGCTAGAGCCCATGATCCGCTGCACCTTTCGGCTGCGCCACTCAGACATGACCACGGCGATCACGACGATCAGTCCGAGCAGAAGCGTGAGGTTGTTGTACCCCGTGTACGGGCCCACCTCCGGGAGATATCCGGCACCGATGACGGTGAAGCCTTCTGGGACGGGGACCGTGTTCGCGTTGCCGATGAGTTGGTTACCGCCTCGGAATATGAGCATCCCGGCGAGGGTGACGATGAAGGCCGGCACGCCGATATAGGCAACCCAGAAACCTTGCCACGCCCCAATTAGGGCACCAACGACGAGGCCGAACACGATGGCAACCGGCCAAGGGAAGTGCCAGTCCTGCATTGAGGTCGCCACGACGATGCCGGCAAAAGCCGCAACGGACCCGACAGAGAGGTCAATGTGGCCCGCGATGATGACCATCACCATGCCGATCGCGAGGATCAGGATGTAGGAATACTGGCTAACGAGGTTGATCAGGTTGCCCGAAGACAGTGTCAGGCCGTGCGTCAGGTATTGGAACAGCACGATGATCGCGATCAGGCTGAACAGGATCCCGAACTGGCGCAGACTGGACCTGCCGCCGCCGAACATTCTCCGCAGGTCACGGATCCCTCCGCTCGTGTTCTTTTCGGTATTCAACTGCTGGCTCATTTGCTGTAGGCCTTCTTTCGGGCGCTGGTCATGCTCTTCATCAGGGTTTCGGGGTCGGCCTCCGCCGCGAGGATGCAATTGGTGATTGCTCCCTCGAAGACCGTGTAAATGCGGTCGGCGAGGCCCAGAAGCTCGGGCAACTCCGAGGAGATCAGGACCACTCCCTTACCCTGGGAGGCCAGTTTCTGGATGATTCCGTAAATCTCGTACTTCGCGCCGACATCGATGCCCCGGGTCGGCTCGTCAAGGATCAGCAGGTCGGGGTCGGTAAACATCCACTTGGCCAGCACGACTTTCTGCTGGTTACCGCCCGAGAGCTTGTTCACACCCGCGTCCACGCTCGACGTTTTGATTCGTAGGCTCGTGCGGAAACTTTCCGCGATTGCGTATTCCTTCTCGTCGTTGACAACAGGCCCGCGGGAGATCTTAGACAGCTTCGCGGACACGATCGACCGTTTCACGTCATCGAGCAGGTTCAAACCCAACGCCTTGCGATCCTCACTCACGTAGGCAAGACCGTGGTCAATGGCATCCGAAACGCTGCGCAGCTCGATTTCCACGCCGTCCTTGAATAGGCGGCCTGACAAGTAGTTGCCGTAGGAGCGACCGAAGATACTCATCGCAAGCTCCGTTCGCCCGGCACCCATCAGGCCGGCAATGCCGACAATCTCGCCCCGGCGAACAGTAAGGCTCGAGTTCTTCACGACCATCCGCTCGGGCACCTGCGGGTGCTGCACGTTCCAGTCGCGTACCTCGAAGAACACCTCGCCGATGTCGGGGGTGTGCTCCGGGAACCGGCTTTCGAGGCTCCGGCCGACCATGCCGCGAATGATTCGATCCTCGTTGACGCCGTCGTTGACGACGTCGAGCGTTTCGATGGTCTTGCCGTCGCGAATGATGGTGATGGAATCGGCGACCTGCTCGATCTCGTTCAGCTTGTGCGAGATCATGATGGAACTGATGCCCTTGCCTTTGAGCCCCCGAATCAGGTCAAGCAGATGCTGAGAGTCCGCTTCATTGAGGGCCGCCGTCGGCTCGTCCAGAATCAGGACCTTGACCGACTTGTTGAGCGCCTTGGCGATCTCAACCAACTGTTGCTTACCGACGCCGATGTTCTTGATCAAGGTGTCAGGGTCATCGCGGAGGCCGACCCGGGCAAGAAGTTCCAAAGCGGTCTTCTTGGCCTTGATCCAATCGATGGCACCCCATCTGGTGGGCTCATTGCCGAGGAAGATGTTCTCGGTGATCGAGAGTTCAGGGATGAGCGCGAGTTCCTGGTGGATAATCGCGATGCCAGCCGCTTCGCTGGAGCGAATGTCCTTGAAATGGACGTCCTTTCCCTGGAACACGATGTCCCCGCTGTAGGTGCCATACGGGTAGACGCCCGAGAGCACCTTCATCAGGGTCGACTTGCCCGCCCCGTTCTCACCGCAGATCGCATGGATCTCCCCCGCCGTCACCGTGAGCGATACATCGGACAACGCTTTAACCCCGGGAAACTCTTTCGTGATCGAGCGCATTTCCAGGATGACGGGCTCGCGCGCCGCACGCCGCTCACCGGACATAGTTGTGCTCCTCACTTGTCGCGATCGTGGACCACGGCGGTTTGTCCAGTGTCGAACGCGGTACCGAAATGATCGTCAAATGGCCGGGCACATCACGCGGGGTTGTTGCTGAGACGTAGCCGCCAGCGTCGCCGTGGGAAAGAAGCATCGAATCGCAGAAGGAGACGTGCGGTGTCGCGTCCCGAGAGTCGGCACCGAAGGTAACCTTCGCCGCGCCCTCACCGGCGTCGATCGTGCCTGATTTGACGGCGGAGTTCCTGTTGGAAGGCTCGTCAACGGGGATCGCCTCTACCCTCGAAATTGTCGTCTCCGGCTGACGCGCGTGAGCCGATGGCGGCGTACGGAGCGCGCCGTTCACACGAAGTCGAGGTGTTCCGGAAGTGAGACGGCTTTTAGCCAGTTGGCCCCATGAACCCGAGCTCCCCGCACCGTCCAGGTTCCTGCCGGGCGCGCACTCTGTGCGTAGACGAGGCTTGCTCATACCGTGCCGCAACGGATCTCCTTCGATCGGGACGATGCAACCCAAAAAGTATCTGGGCCAATCGCAACGCTAGCACCACTACGAGAAAATTAGACAACGCTGTCATTGAGATGAGCGCGTCTCGGATGACCAAATCAGCTTCGAGACCGGCACTGTCCCAGCGGCCTCCCGGCCGACCCTTGGGTCACCTCGCGCGTGTGGCCGGGGGTTCAGGTCGAACAGTGCCCCCCCGTTCAGGGTCGGTTCGGCACACTCCGTGCTCATGGTCGAAACATCTGCGTTCTGGAGTGAGCGAGTTGTCTTTGTTGAAAGTCTTCGACCGCGCGCCGAACCCTACTACGCTCCCGGAATATATGACAGCGCTGTCTATTTTCGTTGATGCTGAAAATCGTGTTTTTGACAACATAATCGGCAGGATTGCGGACGCCACCGAAAGTATTCGTCGCACCAGGTGGCGGCCGGTGTGATCCACAGGTGCTTGATAGCGGTCACATCGTGCATCTCGGGACGCGGAACGACCTCATGAGACTCGGCAACAAGTATGCCCAGATCGTCTCGCCCGATGGATAGCTCAAGCGAACGTAAGCCGCACGGGTGGCAGGCGCGGGCAACGGGTAACGGGTAAGTCGCCCGCTCGGCAGATCAGACTGGCGGGCGAATCTCGCCGGAACCGCGATGCACGAGGTGGGTAGGAATTTGGATCTGCCGGATGAAGGCGGTCGGGTCCGTCAGCCTGTCGAGGGCCAGCTGTGCAGCTGCACGCCCGATTTCCATCGTGTCGTAGGCGACCACGGAAATATCGAGTGCGTCGGCGAGGTCGAAGTCGTCAAATCCGATGAACGCGACCCGCGGCTCGCGACCGCGGAGGAACCGCACCGCTCCCGCAGTGGCACGATTGTTGCCCGTCACCAGGGCAGTGGGCGGCTCTGCCTGTTCGAATAAGCTCGCCACCGCTCTCTCTGCGGACACAGTCGGATCGTCGTTGCATCGTTCGTACCGCGTGTTGTCGCTGATGCCGACTTCGGCGAGAGCTTCACGATAGCCCGCGAGCCGCTCGCGCACGGTATAGATCTCAGACGGGTTGCTCACGAAACCGATTCTGCGGTGCCCGAGACTGATGAGGGAACGCACAGCATCCCGCATTCCGTCACGATTCTGGAGAACGACGGAGTCGGCCAACAGGTTACTGGCAGGCCGGTCGACACTCACGATCGGAGTACCCAGTTGGCGTTCTCCATCAAGGTAGGACTGGTCCGACGCCACCGGGATAAGCACAAGCGCCCGGACTCTCTGGGCAAGGAGGGCATCTACAACGCCTTCCTCGCTATCGGCCGCGTCATCCGTCGTAGCGAGCACCATGGTCAGGCCGTTGTCAGCCAGGGCGCGCTCAATGCCGGCGGCAACGTGAAAGTAGAAGGGATTCGTGATGTCACCGATCACGAAGGCGACCGTGTTTGACACGCCGCCGTGACGGAGGCTGCGAGCGAGGACATTGGGCCGAAAGCGCAACTGCTTTGCAGCGGCAAGCACTCGCGCCCGAGTAGCGGCACTCACGACACCGTCGGAGAAAACACGCGATACCGTCTTCGAACTCACATCTGCCAACCGGGCAACATCGGCCAGAGTCGCTCTCGGTTGCGTCGTCATGGTGTCTCCCCAGCCGGTCACCATTCAGTCTAACCGATACCCCATGTCAAGGTCAGACACAAGTCTCAAAGTTCCGGGGGCCGCAAGTGTCACCGAGGCCGTGTCCCCCCTAGCTATCAGGGCCCAAAACCCCCAGATATCAGGGTCCAAATCCCTCGGTGGTACAGTGAATTCGCGAGAGACAGCGTTGACATGATCGTGCATGCTGCGGTTCGCTCTTCCACGTCTGGAGCTATTGCACAATGTCCGCCACCTCCGCACGGGCCGAAGCTGCTCCGGCCCTCCCACACTCCTTTCGGTATCCGTTCGGCCCGGCCTGGACCGCCACCGCCACAGTAGATCGGGTCATGGGGTGGGACGCGGCGGAAGTGATCGAACCGAGCGGAACTACCCGATTGTTGTGTTGCCGGCCGAGCTCGACTGTCTCGACGGCGTCGCGGAAAAGTGCGACAAGTTGTTCATTCCTCGACGCACGATACCCAAGCCGTCCGGGCTTTCCGGTCGAGCCTCTCGGCTGGGCACTACTTGGGGCGTCGTCCGGCACCGAGCAGCTGCGCTGCTATGAGGACATGTTCGACGCGACGGGCAGCCGGGAGTGACTGGCGCATCCCACCGCGTTGCCATTGACGCGGGACAGACCGGCATTCGTGCCGTGCTGCAGAGTGGCGAGGGCCGTCAGGAGACGTTCAATTTCGAAGGCATCCGTACCGATCGGGACCTTGTCCCGCAACTGTCGGACATTCTGGCCCGGATCGCAGGTGCCGCCGATGTTCGCATCGGCACAGTGAGCGCGGGCATTTCGGGCTTCACGCAATCCGATGCCGAGGCCGCCGCCCTGCTCCGGCTCGGCGGCGACCTCGGGGTACGGGAGGTATTCCTCGCCCATGACTCGGTCACCTCGTATCTTGGGTCCCTCGGCGACACCCTTGGGGCTGTGATCGCGGTCGGCACCGGCGTGGTTACCCTCGCGGTCGGCGCGCACGACGTGGCACGAGTCGATGGGTGGGGCTATCTGATCGGCGACGCGGGCAGCGGCTACTGGATCGGCCGCGCCGCCCTCGATGCCGTCGTCCGCGACTACGACGGGCGCGGTCAGGCGACCGACCTCACCGCGGCCGTCCGCTCGGAATTCCCGAACCTGGAAACCCTCTATTTAGAGCTGCAGGCCGATCCGAACCGGGTCAGCCGCATCGCGTCCTGGTCGCGCGCGGTCACCGCGCTCGCCCCGACGGACACCGTCGCTGCCGCCATCTGCGACGCCACCGCCGCGGAACTGGTGCGCTCGGTGCGCACAGGTCTCCAGCGTGTCGGACAAGCCGCCCGCGCAGCGCCCGTTGTCGGCGGTCTGGGCGGGGTGCTGCGCGCGCCCGAGATCTCAAGTCGCTTCGAGCGGGACCTGCGTGCCCTCTGGCCAGCGGTCGACCTGCGCTTCCCCACCGCTAACGGCCTCGACGGCGCCACACTCCTGCCCCACCTCGCCGTGCAGAGTGCTCTCCGCGGACTCGTGTCCATCGCCCGAGATTAGCTAGGGCTTGATCAAGGCTTTCGCAAACTATCAGTGAGTCCAAAGGGAACGAGCACCAGGATACCGATCACCGCCGTGATCACCGCGACGTTCTTGCTGCAATGGATGCCGAGCCCGGAGTCCGTAAAGCGGACGACGTCGACTTTGGTATCACGCGGTGAAGCTAGCCCTCGTTGATAATTTTCAGGCGTTACAGAGAGCCGGAATGCACTCCAGCGTCTCTCGAAGTTGATCGACTTTGTTTGTGGTGAATGGTTCGATCAGATGTCGCCTGACTGCAGCGGCATGGCGGAATTTGTCAAGGTGAATGAGGCCAGCGTGAGTTTAGGCGGCTAGTTTCGGCTCGTCTTCTTGAGCTTCGGCGGGCTTGTTGATCCAGGCCGTGTC
>NZ_SOFR01000045.1:0-18647 GCF_004402735.1 Cryobacterium sp. MDB1-18-1
CCGACTACACCCACACCAGCCGGCACCGTTGGAATCAACATCCCCAAGGAAACTGTCAAAAGCTAGCCCACGTGACTCCACACAGCTTGACATCGAGCGTTCAGCCCACAATCTCCGTCGAATTCGTCAGGGCGAAACGCTCAAGGACCTCGCCGATTCGGCCTCGGCACCCGCCGCAGCCGGTTCCGGCGCGGGTGGCCGAGCCGATGCAGGCGACGTCGGTGTTTCCGGCCGCCGCTGACGCGGTGATCGCGCCGACCGTGACCCCGTTGCACCAGCAGACCGTCGCGTCGGGGGCGAAGGCGTCGCCGCCGCCCGCCGGGTCGACGTCGGGGCCGTCGTAGCGCAGCAGCAGCGAACGGTCGGCGGGCAGTTCGCTGCCGCGCTCGAAGAGCAGGGTGAGTTCGGCACCGGTGCGCGGCATCCCGACGCAGATGAAGCCGGTGAGGATGCCGCCGCGCGTGACCATCTTCACGTAGCGGCCGTGCTCGGGGTCTGACCACTGCGACACGCCCAGGCGCGGCGCGGTCGCGCCCGGTGCCGCCGCGCAGTCCCTGCCGTGAACGGGCTCGGCGGCCCCGTGGCCGTCGTCCGGGTGCGCAGGGTCGATGTCCCAGGGGTCAGCGCTCGTGTCGCCGGCGGCGACGACGTCGATGCCCTCCGCCTTGAGCATGACGACGCCGTGCGCCTGCACGGCGAGCGCCGGCCCGAAATCGGCGGGAGCAGCCACATCGGCGGCGGCAGTCGCAGGAGAAGTGACTGCCCCAGCCCGGGCATCGTGCTCGATTTCCGCGGCGAAGCGGGCGGCGAGCCAGTCGGCCTGGCGCCAGCCGGGTCCGATCAGGCCGGTGGGCCCTCCGGCAGGCGTGGCCGTGGAGGCGCCGGGGGCCGGCCGGGGGGCGACGTGCGCACAGTCGCCGATCGCGAAGACGGCGGGGTCCGTCCAGCTCCGCAGGGACTCGTCGACGAGGATGCCCGTCGACACGCTGAGCCCGGAGAGGCCGGCGAGTTCGGTGCGGGCGCCGATGCCGCAGCTGAGCACGAGCAGGTCCCCGGGGATCTGCTTGCCGTCGGCGCAGATCAGCGCGTCGAAGCGGTCGTGGCCGTCGGCGTCGACGGTGAAGAGAATGCTCTCGGCCCTGGCGTGGCTGACCATGGTGACGCCGGCCCTGCGGGCGCTGCGGGCGAGCACCGTTCCGCCGCCACGGTCGAGATTGCGGTTCAGCGGAATGTCGGCGTGGTAGACGACGCAGACGTCGCTCCCGGCCTGGGCCGCGGCGAGCGCGAACTCCATGCCGAGCACCCCGGCGCCGAGCACGACGATCCGGCCTCCGGAGCGGACGGTCTCGAGCACCGTCGCCGCGTCGTCGAGGTCGCGGAGCGCGGTGACCCCGCGCGGCAACGGCGCGTCGGCGGTGTCGAGTGCACCGGCATCCGTCGGCGGGCGCATCAGGGTGCGGCGCAGCCGGGTCACCCCGTCGAGGGTCGGGACGTTGGCCCGGGCACCGGTCGCAAGCACGAGCCGGTCGTAGCCGAGGTCCGTGCCGTCGCCGAGGGTCACCGTGCGTCGCACCCGGTTGATCCGGGTGACGATCTCGCCGGTGCGGATGTCGACGCCCGCCGCCCTGGCCGCGTCGGTGTCCGTCACCTCGAGGGTGTCCCGGTCGGAGCGGCCGACGGCGTAGTCGGCAATGAGCACCCGGTTGTAGGCGTCCGCCGACTCCGCTCCGACGACGGTCAGGGTGGCGAGGCCGGCCCGCACGACCGGGAGCAGCTCCTCGACGAGGCGGGCCCCGACCGGGCCGTAGCCGACGAGGACGATCCGGCTCGGCGCCGGGGAAGCGGGAACGGCTGCGGGAACGGCAGCGGGAACGGCAGCGGGAACGCTCCCGACGGGTGCTGCGGGGATCGGCTCAGGCATGGGCATCCGTTCGAATCGACGGGACGGAAACGGGACCGGCAGGCCCGGACCCCGGTGTCCGCACGAGCGCGCGCACCCGCACGGTCGTGCGCTTGAATTCCGGCATGCCCGAGACGGGGTCGGTGGCCCCGAGGGTGAGCAGGTTCGCGCGCTGGGCACCGGGGAAATGGAACGGCAGGAACACGGTGTCTGGGCGGATGCCGCCGGTCACCTCGGCGACACAGGTCACGGTTCCCTGCATGTTGCCGACCTCGACCTCGCCACCGTCGACGAGACCGAGTCGGGCCGCGGTCGCCGGGTGCACCTGGAGCCTGGCCTGAGGCTGGGCCTGGTGCAGCTCGGGGACCCGGCGGGTCTGGGCCCCCGACTGGTAGTGCTCGAGGAGCCGGCCGGTGATGAGCGTGACTGTTCCGTCCCGTTGGGCCGGCGCATCCGTCACCCTCGCGTGCACGGCGACGATGCGCGCGCGGCCGTCTGCGTGCGCAAAACGGTCGAGGAAGAGCCGCGGGGTTCCGGTCGACCCGACCGGGTACGGCCAGTATGCGGCCTCCCCCGTGTCGAGCAGCCCGTAGCTCAGTCCGGAATAGTCGGCCAGGCCGCCCGCGCTCGCGAGGCAGAGCTCGTCGAACACCTCGGCCGGGTCGGCGCTGAAGGTGCCGGCGGAGCCGAGCCGGCGCGCGAGTTCCTGGAAGATCCAGAGTTCGCTCCGCACCCCGTCCGGCGCGCCGATCGCGGTACGACGGCGGATGACCCTGCCCTCGAGCGAGGTCATCGTGCCGTCCTCCTCCGCCCACTGGGTGACCGGCAGCACGACGTCGGCGAAGCGCGCGGTCTCGGAGAAGAAGAAGTCGCAGACCACGAGGAAGTCGAGAGCCTCGAGGCCGGCGCGCACCCGGTTGGAGTCCGGGGCGGACACGACGACGTTCGAGCCGTGCACGAGCAGGCAGCGGACGCCGCCGGGCACGCCGAGCGAGTCGAGCAGCTCGATCGCGGGCACGCCGGCCCCCGGCAGGCTCTCGGGCGTGACGCCCCAGACGCCGGCGACGTGGGCGCGGGCGGCCGGGTCGGTGATCTTGCTGTAGCCGGGGAGCTGGTCGCACTTCTGGCCGTGCTCGCGACCACCCTGGCCGTTGCCCTGCCCGGTCAGGGTTCCATAGCCGGAATGGCGGGTGCCGACGCGGCCGAGCACGAGGGCGAGGTTGATCGCGGCGGTCGCGGTGTCCGTGCCGTCGACGTGCTGCTCGACGCCGCGCCCGGTGAGGATGTATGTGCCCGATCCGGCCGCGAGCCGGCGGGCGAGCTCGCGCAGCTGCGGCACCGGAACGCCGGTGAGCTGCTGCACCCGTTCGGGCCACCACCGGGAGACGCTGCGGCGGAGGGCCTCGAAGCCGACCGTGCGCCGTTCGAGGTAGTCGGTATCGATGAGGCGTTCGGTGATGACGATGTTGGTCAGGCCGAGCAGGAGCACGAGGTCGCTGCCGGGCGTCGGCTGGACGTGCATGCCACCGCCGTCCTCGGTGAGGCGCGCGGTCGCCGAGCGACGCGGGTCGACGACGATCAGGCCGCCGGCGCTCCGGGCGCCCTCGAGATGACCGATGAACGGCGGCATGGTCTGCGCGACGTTGGAGCCGAGGATGAGGATGGTGTCCGCCGCGTCGAGGTCCTCGACCGGGAACGGCAATCCCCGGTCGACGCCGAAGGCACGGTTGCCCGCTGCCGCGGCCGAGGACATGCAGAACCGGCCGTTGTAGTCGATCCGGGAAGAGCCGAGCGCGACCCGGGTGAACTTGCCCAGCTGGTAGGCCTTCTCGTTGGTCAGCCCGCCGCCGCCGAACACCCCGACCGAGTCGGCGCCGTGCCGCGCCCGGCTCCCGGCGAGTCGCTCGGCCACGAGGTCGAGCGCCTCCGCCCAGCTCGCCGGGGCGAAGCCGCCGTCCGGTTGCCGGAGCATCGGGGTCAGGATCCGTTCCGGGGATGTGAGCAGTTCCGCGGAGGTCCAGCCCTTCTTGCACAGGCCGCCCCGGTTGGTGGGGAACGCCCGGCCGGCGACGGTCAGACCGGGCCGCGCCGCGGTATCCGTGCCAGCACCGGCACCACCCGACTGCATGCCGATCTCGGCATACGTCGGTGTCAGGGTCATCGCGCACTGCAGCGCACAGTATGGGCAGTGCGTGTCGACGCCCGGGCGGGCGGCGGATGCGAGGGGTGCGGTCACGGGGTCTCCTGTTGCTGGTGGCGTCGGTGATGGCGCGGGAACGGGCGCGCGCTAGATGCGCTGCCCGGCCACGGAGGAGCCGCGGCGGAGGTAGAAGAACGCGGTGACGGCCATCATCACGAGGTAGGCGCCGATGAAACCGTAGATCGCGCCGGTGTAGCTGCCGGTCGCGATCTTCGAGTTGCCGAGGACCTGGGGAATGATGAATCCGCCGTATGCGCCGATCGCGGAGATGAGGCCGAGGGCTGCTGCGGTCTTCCGCTGGGTGCTCACGTCGCCCGAGTTGGTGTGGGCGTCGCTGACGCCGCTGCGGGCGGCGAAGACGCTCGGGATCATCCGGTACGTCGACCCGTTGCCGACACCGGTCGCGACGAAGATGAGCAGGAAGCTCGCGAGGAACAGCCAGAAGTTGCCGAGGGAGAGCACCGCGATCACGAGCAGCGCGCCGAGGGCCATCACGCCGAAGGCCGCGATCGTGACGCGGGCTCCGCCGAAACGGTCGGCGAGCTTGCCGCCGGCCGGGCGGGCGAGGGAACCGACGAGGGCGCCGAGGAAGGCGAGGGAGATCGACGCGGCCATGATGTGGAAGGTCGAGTATGCCGGGAACTGGTCGGCGATGAGCTTCGGGAAGACGCTCGCGAAGCCGATGAAGGAGCCGAAGGTGCCGATGTAGAGCAGGGCGAGGATCCAGAGGTGCGGTTCGCGGAGCGCGGCGAGCGAACCGGCGAAGTCGGCCTTGGCGCTCGACAGGTTGTCCATGTGCTTCCAGGCGCCCCACATCGCGACGAGGATGAACGGCACCCAGAACCAGCCGGCGAGCGAGAGGTTGAGTGTTCCGGCGGCACCGATGGTGATCACGATCGGGACGACGAGCTGGGCGACGGCGGCACCGAGGTTGCCTCCCGCCGCGTTGAGTCCGAGGGCCCAGCCCTTCTGGCTCTGCGGGTAGAAGTAGGTGATGTTGGACATCGAGCTTGCGAAGTTGCCGCCGCCGAGGCCGGCGAGAGCAGCCACGAAGAGCATCACCGGGAACGGGGTGGCCGGGTTGCCGACGCAGATCCCGAGGGCGATCGACGGGATCAGGAGCAGGCCGGCGGAGATGATGGTCCAGTTGCGGCCGCCGAAGCGGGCCACCATGAACGTGTATGGGAAGCGGAGCGTCGCACCGACGAGGCTCGGCATCGAGATGAGCCAGAAGATCTGGCCGGTGTCGAAGGTGAAGCCGGCCTTGGGCAGCTGCACGACGACGATGCTCCAGAGCTGCCAGATCACGAAGCCGAGGAATTCGGCGAAGATCGACCACTTCAGGTTGCGGGAGGCGATGGCCTTGCCGCCGTCGTTCCACTGGGTGGTGTCTTCGGCGTTCCAGTTGTCGATCCATCGGCCGGGGCGGTGGACGAGGCTCGGGCCGGTGCGGAGACCGGTTGTGGGGGTATCGACTGCAGTCATGGTGTTCTCCTCGGGAGGGGTGTGCAGGGGACGGACAGGGGAAGATCGGGGAAAGAGTCAGGGGAAACGTCGGGGGAAACGTCAGGCGGCTTCGGAGAGGTGCACGTGCACCTCGCCGTCCTCGACCCTGACCGGATAGGTGCGCAGCGAGTACTCGGCGGTGGTGAAGCATTCGCCGGTCTCGAGGTCGTAGACCTGCTTGTGCAGGGGCGAGGCGATGGTGAACCGGTCACCGCGCGAGCCGACGATGCCGCGGCTCATCACGAACGACCCGGTTGCGGGGTCACGGTTGTCGACGGCGTAGAGGCCGCCGTTCGGAAGCAGCAGGATGGCGAGCTGCTCATCGCCGACGAGGGCGGCTTCGCCCCAGAGCGGCTCGAGTTCGTCGAGGGAACAGACGCGGATCCAGGTGCCGGGGTGGTTCACGAGTGATCCCGCTTTCTGTGAGGTATGCCTGCCGGGTGGGCGATTCCCTCACGCTAAATCGGCCACGTTTCGCGGGTCCGCGCCGGACGCGTCGAATGCGTAAAGAAGTCCTCACCCTCCCCGGGCGGGCCGGTGAGGTCCCGGTCACACCTTGTTACATGTGCGCAACCGAGGGGAAACGCGGCCCTTTTAGGCTGGCAGCACCACCTACGGAAGGCTCCGCCATGGACAACGTCACGTTCGACGCCGCTCAGGCTCACTCAGGGCCGTCCGGCGCCCCCCGACGCGTCCTCGTCATCGGCGGCGGCCCCGCCGCACACCGGTTCACCGAGGCCATGCAGGCCAGGTCCACCCCGGGTCATGGCCGCGAACTCCTCGTCCTCGGCGATGAGGACCACCTGCCGTACGACCGGGTCGCCCTGTCCCGCCGCCTCGTCGACTCCGAGGACCTCACCCTCGGCGACCGGGCACTCTGGGAGACCCCCGGCGTCACCTACCGTGGCGGCAGCCGAGTGGACAGCGTCGACCCCGCCGGCCGCACGGTCACCCTCGCCGATGGCGAGACCCTCTCCTACGACGAGCTCGTGTTCGCGACGGGATCGTCCGCCACCGTGCCGCCCATTCCCGGCGCCGAAGCCGGCCACGTCTATCGCACCATCGAGGACGTCGACTTCCTCGTCGCAGAGGTCGCCCGTCTCCGCGAGCGGCTCGGCCGGCCCGCGAACGTCGTCGTCGTCGGCGGCGGCCTTCTCGGCCTCGAGGCCGCGGGCGGCCTGCAGCGCCTCGGCGGGCTCGCCACGATCGTGCACTCCGGCCGCTGGCTGATGAGCGCCCAGCTCGACGAGGGAGCAGGGCAGGCGCTCGGCCGGCTGATCGAGGCCCAGGGCATCACCCTCGCCCTCGGCAACCGGCCCACCGAGGTGCTCACCTCCCCGACCGGCCGCGTCCTCGGCGTCACACTCACCAACGGCACCCAGCTGCACGCCGACCTCGTCGTGTTCTCGATCGGCATCACGCCGCGCGACGAACTCGCCCGCGCGGCGGGACTCGAGCTCGGCCCGCGCGGCGGCATCGAGATCACGGATGCCTGCGGCACGTCGATCCCGCACATCTGGGCCATCGGGGAGGTCGCGAGCGTCAACGGCAGCTGCGTCGGCCTCGTCGCCCCGGCGAACGCGATGGCCGAGGTCGTCGCCGACCGGCTGCACGGCGGCGCCGCCGTCTTCCCCGGCATCGACGACGCCACCAAGCTCAAGCTCTCCGGGGTCGAGGTCGCGAGCTTCGGAGACGCCCTCGCCGCCGCGGAACACTCCCTCGAGGTCGTCTACGCCGACCCGGCCAGGGGCCTGTACCAGAAGATCGTCGTCACGGGAGACGCGAAGACCCTCCTCGGCGGCATCTTCGTCGGCGACGCCTCGCCATACACGGCGCTCCGGCCCCTGCTCGGCCGCGAGCTCGGTGCCGAACCGAGCGCCTACCTCTCCGCGGCCGGCGCCGAGCCGCCGGCGAACACCGACTTGCCGGACGACGTGCAGCTCTGTTCCTGCAACAACGTCTCGGTCGGAGCCGTGCGCTCCGCCATCCGCGGCGACGAGCACACCGAGGCCTGCACCGAACTCGGCCCGCTCAAGGCGTGCACCCGCGCGGGCACCCAGTGCGGCTCGTGCGTTCCCCTCGTCAAGAAGATCCTCGAGACGGAACTGACCCGGGCAGGCATCGCCGTCTCGCACGCCCTCTGCGAGCACATCGCGCTCAGCCGGAGCGAGCTCTTCGAATCCGTCCGCATCCTGCAGCTCACCCACTTCGACGAGATCATGGGCCGGTTCGGCAGCGGACTCGGCTGCGACATCTGCAAGCCCGTGATCGCCTCGATCCTCGCGACGCAGACCTCGGGGTACATCCTCGACGGCGGCCGCGGCGCCCTGCAGGACACCAACGACCGCGCCCTCGCCAACATGCAGAAGGACGGCACGTACTCGGTCGTGCCCCGGATCCCGGGCGGCGAGATCACGCCGGCCAAGCTCAAGGTCATCGCCGAGGTCGCCGCCGACTTCAACCTCTATACGAAGATCACCGGCGGCCAACGCATCGACCTGTTCGGCGCCCGCCTGGAACAGCTTCCCGACATCTGGAAGATCCTCGTCGAGGCCGGGTTCGAGTCCGGCCAGGCATACGGCAAGTCCCTCCGCACGGTCAAGAGCTGCGTCGGGTCGACCTGGTGCCGCTTCGGCGTGCAGGACTCCGTCGCGATGGCGATCAACCTCGAGCTGCGCTACCGGGGACTCCGCGCACCGCACAAGTTCAAGCTCGGCGTCTCCGGCTGCGCCCGCGAGTGCGCGGAGGCGCGCAGCAAGGACGTCGGCATCATCGCGACCGACCAGGGCTGGAACCTCTATGTCGGCGGTAACGGCGGCTTCCAGCCCGCCCACGCGCAGCTCCTCGCCCAGGACCTCGACGACGAGACCCTGATCAAGTACATCGACCGGTACCTGATGTACTACATCCGCACCGGCGACCGGCTGCAGCGCACCGCCCGCTGGCAGGAAGACCTCGAGGGCGGGCTCGACCACGTGCGCGACGTCGTCTGCAACGACTCCCTCGGTATCGCCGAGGAGCTCGAGGCCGCCATGCTCGCCCACGTCGGCAACTACGAAGACGAATGGGCCGCGACCCTCAAGGATCCGGAGCGCCTGCGCCGGTTCCGCTCCTTCGTCAACGCCCCCGGAACCGCGGACCCCGCGCTCATGCAGGTCATCGAACGCGACCAGCCCCGGCCGGCGCGGCAGGCGGAGCGCGAGGCCGTGCTGCTCTCCGGTCCGAGTATCCCGGTCCGGCCCCGTGACACCACTGCCGCCGACACCGGTACCGCCAGCACCACCGAACGCGCCATCGAACTGCGACAGGGAGTGTGAACCATGGACATCAGCCTCGACCTGGCCGGCCGCCGGGTCCTCGTCTTCGGAGGTGCCCTCGCGGCCAGGCGGGTGCTCGCCCGGTTCCTGGCCGCAGAGGCGATCGTCTACCTCGCCTCTGTCACCGTCGACGGGCATCCGCCGGAACGGCCGCACCCGCAGGTGCGACCCGTCGAATACCCGCATTTCCCGCACGGCTGGCGTGACCTCGTCTCGGCGGTCGACCTGGTCGTGCTCGTCGAGGTCTCCGAGTCCACCGAGCGCATCATCGTCGATGCCTGCGCCGCGCAGCGCGTCTGGCTCAGTCGCGAACCCGCGGCGTCCGTCGCCCCGCTCGGCCGGGTGACCCTCGTCGGCGGCGGCCCCGGCGACGACGGTCTCCTCACGATGGCCGGTGTCCAGGCGCTCCGCGACGCCGACATCGTCTTCTACGACAAGCTCAGCCCGCACGACCGGCTCGACGAGTGGTGCCCCGGTGCCGAGCACGTCGACGTCGGCAAGACGCCGGGCCATCACGCCACCCCACAGGCCGACATCGAGCGGATGCTCGTCGACAGCGCCCTCGCCGGCCTCACCGTCGTCCGCCTCAAGGGCGGCGACCCGTTCGTGTTCGGGCGCGGCGGCGAGGAGGTACTCGCGTGCCGCGAGGCCGGCGTGCCGGTCACCGTCATCTCCGGGGTCACGAGCGCGATCTCGGTGCCGGCCGCCGCGGGCATCCCGGTCACCCACCGGGAACTCAGCCGGGTCTTCACCGTGCTCTCCGGCCACGCGCCGCTCAGCGAGAACGAGCTCGCCCACCTCGCCGGGCTCGGCGGCACGATCGTGGTCCTGATGGGCGTCGGGACCCTGCCGCACCTCACAGCGGGGCTCGCCCGCCACGGGATGCGGACAGACATGCCCGTCGCGATCATCGAGCAGGGCTTCTCGTCCCGCCAGCGCACCACGAAGGCCCGGCTCGACACGATCACCCCGCTCGCCGCGAAACTCGGCGCCCGCTCCCCCGCCGTCCTCGTGATCGGTGAGGTCGTACGATTGTCCCAGCACGACGACGCCGCCAGCGAGGAGCTGTTGCAGGCCATCGCGGGCAACGCCGAGCACGCACTGAACGCCGAGCACTGACCGGGGACATCCGCCCCGCTTCCCCCAGCCACCTGCCACCACCCAACGAGCCGGAGACACCGTCAACGACACGAGCGCCGAAGCAAGCCAGCCCGGGTTCCGCGCAGACCAGCTCGAGGGCTTCCGCATCGCCGTCACGAGCGATCGGCGCTCCGAGGACCTCATCGCCGCCTTCGAACGCCGCGGCGCCGAGGTCGTCCACGCGCCCGCCATCCGCATCGCGGCCGCGGCGGACGACGCCCGCATCACGAGCGACACCCTGGCGATCATCGCCGCCCGGCCCGACATCCTCCTTGCGACGACCTCGTACGGCATCCGGCGCTGGTTCGAGGCGGCGGATGCCGCGGGTGTCGGCCACGAACTCACCGACACCCTCGCGCACTCCAGCATCCTCGTGCGCGGCCCGAAGGCGCGCGGCGCCGTGCGGGCGGCAGGCCTCGACGACGACGGGATGAGCGACGAGGAGACCACCAAGTCCCTCGTCGACTACGTGCTGCGGGACGGCGCCGCCGGGAAGACGATCGCGGTGCAGCTGCACGGCTTCACCGACCAGCCCCAGCTCGAGCGCCTCGTCGCCGCCGGCGCGACGGTGCTGACCGTCGCGCCCTACCGCTGGCTGCTCCCGGAGGACTCCGCACGGGTGCTGCGCCTCGTCGACCTGATCTGCGCTGGCGGGGTCGACGCGGTCACCTTCACAAGCGCCCCGGCCGTGATGGCCCTGTTCGGCGTCGCCGACTCGATCGGCCGTCTGGAGGAGCTGCAGGACGCGTTCAGTGAGACCGTCGTCGCCGCGGCCGTCGGCCCCGTCACCGCCGGCCCCCTGCTCGCCGCCGGGCTGGCACCGATCGTGCCGGAGCGGTTCCGGATGGGCGCGCTGATCAAGCTCGTCTGCGACCACCTCGAGCAGCAGCGGGTGCTGCGCCTCGACACCCGGTTCGGGCCCGTCGAGCTTCGCGGCCGGCTGTTCTCCCTCGCCGGCGCCCAAACCACTCTGCCGCCGAGCTCACTGACGCTGCTGCGCGTGCTGCTCGCCGCCGGCGGAACGGTCACCTCCCGGGCTAGCCTCACCGCGACGCTGCCCGAGATGCAGGACGACCACGCCGTCGACGTCGCGATCAGCCGGCTGCGCCAGGCGCTCCCCGAGCCGGGCCTCGTCGCGACGGTGATCAAGCGCGGCTACCGCATCGACGTCTGAACCGCCCTCCCGCGTTCCGAATTCAGGAGTTGAGCGCGTTCCGGGACAGAATCAGACCGGAATCGTGCCGAAAACGGCTCAACTCCTGAATTCGGAACACACCGGGGGTCAGGGGCGGGGCTGCATCCGGGCGGCGGCGACGGCCTCGAGCACGTCCTCCGAGCCGGCGTAGATACCGGAGGCACGCGGCCAGTGGCTGATCACGTCGGTGAAGCCGAGTTCTTCGGCCCGGCCGACGGCGTCGTCGAAGGCTCCGACGCTCTGCAGGGAGTAGCCGCCACCGCTGTCGAGGTTGAGGTACCGGTCGATCGAGCGAGGATCGCGGCCGACGGCATCCGCCGCGTCGTCGAGGCGCTCGGCGAGCGCGGCGACCTTCGTCCACCAGGCGTCACCGGTCGCGCCGTCGGGACCCGTCGTCACCCAGCCGGTGCCGTGGGTCGCCGCGAGGCGAAGCCCCTTCGGCCCGTTCGCCGCGATCACGAACGGGAGCCGGGGCGCCTGGGTCGGCGCGCCGACCATGCGTGCGCCGACGGCGGTGTACCAGTCGCCGGTGAAGTCGATGCCGGCCGTGCTGCCCTCCGGTTCCCCGCGGAGCAGCAGGTCGAGCAGGGTGACGAATTCGGTGAACCGCGCGTGCCGCTCCGGCCCGGTGTATGCCCGCTGGCCGAGCACGGTGGCGTCGAAGCCGGTGCCGCCCGATCCGACGCCGAGCAGGAACCGCCCGCCGGACAGCTCGTCGAGTGTCGCGAGTTCCTTGGCGAAGGGCACCGGATGCCGGAAGTTCGGGTTCGAGACGAAGGTCCCGAGCCGCAGGTCACGCGTCACGAGTGCGGCAGCGGTCAGCGTCGGGATCGTGGCGTGCCACGGTTCGTCGGCGAGGCTGCGCCAGGACAGGTGATCGTAGGTCCAGCCGTGGTCGAAGCCGAGACGTTCGGCGCCCCGCCACTTGCGGGAGGCTTCCGGCCAGGGGTCCTGGGGGAGGATAACGATTCCGTAACGCATGGTCACAGTCTAGGAGCGTGTTCTGTTCGGCCCCCGGACCCGGTGTTCTCCACAGCCGGGGGCGCGGAACCCGTGCGTTTGTCTGCGCTCAGTGACACACTCGAGCCATGAGCAGCAGAGAGCATGGGATCCGATGCGCCATCGTTCCGCCGTACCTCCTGGTTCGGCTCGCGAGACTCGACGACCCGCGGTACGCGGCCGCCGCCGACGCGGCGAGGCACTCGCTCCTGCGGGACGCGCCGCTGCGCGAGCGACGGAGCACGACGCATCCGCCGACCGTGCACCCGGCCGCCCGCGGCGGGGCAGCCACTCCCGGTGAGCTCGACAGGGCCGTTTCGGATGCCGGCGGCCTCGAACGCCTGCCCGGTCGCCTGGTGCGGTCGAAGGTCCAGGCCCCCGTCGGTGATGTCGCGGTGAACGAGGCCTGGGACGGCCTCGGCCACACCCATGACCTGTTCTGGACCGGGTTCGGGCACGACTCGATCGACGGCCATGGACTGCCCCTCGAGGCGAGTGTGCACTACGGCCGCAACTACGACAACGCCTTCTGGGACGGCGAGCGGATGGTCTTCGGCGACGGCGACGGCGAGGTGTTCAACCGGTTCACGGCGTCACTGACGGTGATCGGCCACGAGCTCACCCACGGGGTCACCCAGTTCAGCGCCAACCTCGCCTATGAGGGACAGTCGGGGGCCCTCAACGAATCCGTGTCCGACGTGTTCGGGTCGCTCGTCGAGCAGTTCGCACTCGGGCAGTCCGTCGCAGAGGCGAGCTGGCTGATCGGTGCCGGCCTCTTCACCGACCAGGTCCAGGGCGCGGCGCTGCGCTCGCTCAAGGCGCCGGGAACGGCGTACAACGACGACGTGCTCGGCATGGACCCGCAACCGTCGGACATGAGCGGCTACGTCGATTCCGTGGACGACAACGGAGGCGTGCACCTGAACTCGGGTATCCCGAACCGGGCGTTCTACCTCGTGGCCGCCGAGCTGGGCGGAAACGCGTGGGAGGGCGCCGGCCGGATCTGGTACGACACGCTCACGAGCGGAACGCTGCGGCCCCGCGTCGACTTCTCCGGGTTCGCCCGCGCAACCGTGACGGCCGCGACCAGGCGATTCGGCCCCGGCTCCCGCGAGCACAGCGCTGTCGTGGCCGGCTGGAGTGGTGTCGGGCTCGGGAAGGGACTCGGCGGAGTAACATCGCGGGCATGAAGGTCATCGTTTCGCGAAGCGGTGGCATCGCCGGAGTGCGGGTCACCTGGGAGGTCCAGGTCGACGAGCAGGCCGACGCGGCGGCGTGGACCGATTTTCTCGCGTCCCTGCCCTGGGACGACGTCGTCGAGAGGGCGCCGGAACCGGACCGCTACGTGTACCGCATCCGGTGCGCCCCCCACGAAGTCGTGCTCGCGGAACCGGACCTCTCCGGCCCGTGGCGGCAGCTCGTCGACCGGGTGCGCACCACGCACGACCGCGACTGAGGCCCGGACCGCCCTGCACCGGCTGCGCGCGGGGGTCGCGTCGGCCCGGTTTCGAGGCGGTGCGGCCCGACCGGGACATTCGGGTCTGCCGTGAGTTCACGTCGACAGCGGAGGGTGGTGGCGGAGCACCCGGTTGCGTGGGAATATGAACCATGGAAACCAACGACCTGTATCCGGTGCATGTCCTCGACGATGAGGAATGCTGGGACCTCCTGATCTCCTCGAGCTTCGGTCGCCTCGCCCTCAGCATCGCGGGCGAACCGGACATCTACCCGGTCAACTTCGTCGCCGCCGACCGGCGTCTGGTCTTCCGCACCGCGGAGGGAACCAAGCTCCTCGAACTCACCGTCAACAACAAGGTCGCCTTCGAGACGGACGGAATCGGACGCGACGAGGCCTGGAGCGTCGTCGCGAGGGGCCACGCACGGGTGCTGGAACAGCAGACCGACATCGATGCCGCCGACCAGCTGCCGTTGCGCCCGCTCATCCCGACGCTCAAGTACATCTACGTGGAGATCATTCCCGAGACGGTGAGCGGCCGCCGATTCCAGCTCGGACCAGAACCCGAACGGTACTGATGAGCGGCCCGGCCGTCCCCGGCACCGTCCTGGTCACCGGGACCTCCTCGGGCATCGGGCTCCAGGCCGCGGTCGCGGCCGCCCGCGCAGGACACACCGTCGTCGCGACCATGCGCACCCTCGAGGGAGCCCGCGCCCTCCGCAGCGCGGGCGAAACGGCGGGCGTGAACCTCGACATCCGCCGCCTCGACGTGACGGAGCCCGCGTCGATCACCGAGGTCATCGCGCACATGCTCGACCGGTACGGCCGGATCGACGCCCTGGTGAACAACGCAGGGGCCGGCCACGTCGGCACCATCGAGAACGAGGGCCTCGACGTCGTGCGCGCGGTCATGGAGGTCAATTTCTTCGGTGTCGTGAGCGTCACCCGCGCGGCGCTGCCGCACCTTCGGCAGAGCCGCGGCCGGCTGATCACCGTCACGAGCGTCGGCGGCGTCGTCGGCCAGCCGTTCAGCGAGGCGTACTGTGCGGCGAAATTCGCGGTCGAGGGATTCATGGAGAGCCTCGCCCCCGTCGCGGCGACCGCCGGTGTCACGGTCACGGTCGTCGAACCCGGCGCGGTCGCATCGTCGTTCGTCGACAACGTCGGCCTCGACCCGCGCGCCAGTCCGCCGAACGATCCGTACGCATCCGCCCTCGCGGGGTACCTCGCCAGGGCCGCGCAGTCATTCAGTGCCGCGCAGTCTGCGGAGAGCGCCGGGGCCTTCGTCGCCGCGCTGCTCGACGGCGAGCGTCCGCCGTTCCGGGTGCAGACCTCCGACGCGGCGCGCGCGTTCGTCGGCGTCAAACTCGCCGATGCCGACGGCTCAGCGGTGCAGCGCATGACCACGGCCTGGCTCGATTAGCAGCAGGGTCGACGGGCAGCAGGCTCGACTAGCGGCTGAGGCGCAGGAGGCGGAGCACCGCCAGCCCGTAGGCATCCGCCGCGTCGGTCGCCTCGACGGCCTCGAGCACCCCGGCGAGCAGCGCGGTGACCCGATAGGCGTCGTCGCCGAGCCGCTCGAGGGAGTGGAATGCACCCCCGAGCATCTCCCGGAGCTGGTCCTCCCGGGGGAGCCAGAGGGCGTCCTCGAGGGCGAGCGAGTCGAGTGCCCACTCGGTCGTGCCGTTGAAGCCGAGGATGGTGCCGGTGTCGAATTCATGCGGTTCGATGGTCATCTCGCTGACCGTGAACACCTCGACGTCGAAGCCGGCCCTTTCGATCCGGAACGCGTCGCCTGAGGCGGGCCGCCAGGCCAGTCCGGCGGCTTCGAGGGCACGTGCGCAGTCGATTGAGATCATGGGACATTCTCGTCCGGACGATCGCAGACCACTAGCGTTGAAGGGAAGAGTTTTCAGGAGGCAGTCCGTGACCCGAACCGTGAACCTGACGGTGCACGTCAAGCCCGGCAGCCGCAAGGGCCCGCTCGTCGCCGTCGACGACCCGGACTCCCTCGGCACTCCCGCGGCGACGAGCGCGCCGACGGATGCCTCGCTCACGGTCTACCTGCAGCAGCGGGCCGTCGAGGGCGCCGCCAACGACGCCCTCGTCAAGCTGCTCGCGAAGCACTTCGCCGTCTCGAAGAGCGCCGTCACGATCGTGCGCGGACACACCTCGCGGGTTAAACACGTGCGCATCGACCACGAGTCGTGATCGATGCGCACGGGTTGCGGGTGAGTGCGCGGCCTAGCTGACGCCGCGCAGGTCGATCACGAAGATGAGGGTCTGGCCGGAGAGGCGGTGTCCTCCGCCGGCGGGCCCGTACGCCAGATGCGGCGGCACGACGAGCTTGCGACGCCCGCCGACCTTCATGCCGGGGATGCCCTGCTGCCAGCCCGCGATGAGCGAGCGCAGCGGGAAATTGATCGACTGGCCACGGCTCCACGAGGAGTCGAATTCGTCGCCGGTGTCGTATTCGACGCCGAGGTAGTGCACGTCGACGGTCGCGCCGGCGGTCGCCTCGGCGCCCTCGCCAACCACGATGTCGGTAATGGTGAGCTCCGTGGGCGCTGGGCCCTCCGGTGCGTCGAGTTCGGGCTTGGTGTTCAGATCAGTCATGCACCCATCCAATCGGATTTCCCGGCATCATGCACGCTGGAAATTACCCCTTGCGCGAACGGCACCGGAGGGCGCACGATATCAGCAGGAACTCGTCATCCGGGAGAGTCGTCGGCAGTGCCACGCCACCGGATGACGAGTTCACTCGTTAACCGGCCGCGGGTCGACCGGCCGCGGGCGGCATCAGCCCTCTGAGAGCGGATGCCGGGCCTCAGCCGATCACGACCGCCCGGTGCGCCTGGACGAGAGCGAGAAGCTCGGCCTCGTCGGCGCGGGCGACCCGGTCGGCGGTGCCGTTCAGCATCCGCTGCCTGGCGAAGGCGAGCCGGGTCGCGTCGGCGATGAACAGGCGCATCGCGAGGCGACGTTCCCGTGGCTGCCGGGCGGCCCAGGCGCGCGCCTGCCGCCGCCCGGGTCCTGTCGCGAGCATCGAGACTTCCCTGGACGTGAACCAGCCGGCCACCGCGTACTCGCCGAGCCTGGCGACGGTGATCTTTTCCTCCTGGCGCCGGAGCAGCACGACGGCGACGATGTACCCGATGAAGAGCGGGAGCTGCACGAGCAGGTAGTAGAAGAGAAGCGCGGAGTCGTTCGTGAGCAGGTAGGCGGCGCCGTTCCAGAGGCCGTGCAGGGCGACCGCGAGCGCGAATCCGGCGAGAACGATGAGGACCCGGCCGAGCGCACCGCCGGCCCTGCGCCGGCTCACGATGCCGAACGCGATCCCGGTGCACGCGGTGAACGTGACGTGGGCGAACGGCGAGAAGACCCCGCGGACGAGGAACGTGAAACCGAGCCCGTCTGCACCGCTCTCGAGCATGGCCACGCCGAAGTACTGGATGTTCTCGGAGAACGCGAAACCGGCCGCGATCGTCGCCGCATAGACGATGCCGTCGACGGGCCCGTCGAACGTGCGCCGGAGCACGAGGAACAGCACCAGGATCCCGACGCCCTTCGCGCCCTCCTCGACGAGGGGCGCCTGCAGCACGGCGGCGAACGCATCCGTGCCCGAGCCCGCGCCGCCCGCCTCCGAGCCGGCGCGGGAGCTCCCCGCCGCGGCGAGCGCGAGCTGCACGCCGAAGTCGAAGACGAGGGCCGTGACGACGGAGATGCCGGCTCCCCAGAGGAACGCGAACCAGAGCGCGGGTCGGGGTTCGGGCTCCCAGCGATCGATCCAGCGCACCACGAGCAGGATGCCGGTGAGGGGCACGAGGGCGAGCAGGAGGCAGAGCACGAGGGCGGACGGACCGAGGAACGTGGAGAGGTAGACGAGGACGAGCAGGAGCGCCAGGCTCCCGAAGACGAGCCCGATGATCGTCAGTGCGATCAGGCCGCCCGGGGTACGGCGCACGGGAGCGGTCCACACCGGGGCGACGGGCGTCACCGGCCCGCCGAGGAGTGGGGCGGCGGAACCGGGTGCGGGCTCAGGCGTCATGACCCACAGGATACCGGGCGGGGCGGTTGCGGTTCTGACCGCATTCGGGGGTCGCGGACAGACCACGCGGCCCCGCGCGGGGCTTGTGCCGGGTTCGTGGGAGGCCGTCGGGCGGGCGCGCGATGTCCGAATTCCGCTACCGACCTCGGGTCGGCAATGGCAGGCTGGAGGGGTGAACCCTTCCGACGCCACCAGACGCACGCCCGGCCGATCCGGAACGACCGGCCGCTCCGGCGTCGCAGAGCGCGGCGACGACCGCCTCGCCGACCCGGTCTTCGCCGAACGGTACCGAGCGATGAGCTCCCGCGACGCGCGGTTCGACGGCCAGTTCATCACGGGCGTGCACTCGACCGGGATCTACTGCCGGCCGAGCTGCCCGGCGGCGACCCCCCGGCCAGGCAACGTCTCCTTCTACCTGACGAGCGCAGCGGCGCACGAGGCCGGCTTGCGCGCCTGCAAGCGCTGCCTGCCCGACGCGGTGCCCGGTTCCCCTGACTGGAACACCAGGGACGACCTCGCGGCGCGCGCGATGCGCCTGATCGACGACGGCACCGTCGAACGCGACGGCGTACCCGGCCTCGCCCGCCGCCTCGGCTACACCCCGCGCCACCTCACCCGGGTACTCGTCGCCGAGCTCGGCGCCGGTCCTCTCGCCCTCGCCAGGGCGCACCGCGCCCAGACCGCGCGCCTGCTCCTGCTCGGCACCGCCCTCCCGATCAGCGAGGTCGCCTTCGCCGCGGGATTCGGCAGCATTCGCCAGTTCAACGACACGATCGCCGCGGTCTACGAGCGCACCCCGGGGGAGCTGCGCCGCTCTGCCCGCGCGCCGCGTGCGGGCAACACCGCCGGCGCACCCCGGGCCGCAGCCCGGGCGGCGACCGCGGCC
>NZ_SOFR01000033.1:0-21847 GCF_004402735.1 Cryobacterium sp. MDB1-18-1
CAGGAAATGACCGCCCGCGCCCTCAGCGTGGACACCGTCGCCCTCGCAGCGGCGCAGGAGGCCGGCGACGTCCTCGGCGCCAACGGCATCATGATGGACGCCTTCTACTCCGACGTCCGCACCGACCTCGCCGCGTGGCGCGAGTCCCGCGGACTCGCGGCCGACCCGATCGCCGCATTCAAGGCATCCGGTTACCAGGAGAAGATCTGCGCAGACCGCGTCGGCGGCACCCAGGCCGGCTGGGGCGCCTGACCCCACCCGCATTCGGCACCACCCGTTGCCGTTTCGGACGACTGTGGCCGGCACACCGGCCGCAGTCGTCCGAAACGGCAACTCCTTTAAGTTCTGACGAGCAGAGAGTACGAAGATGACCACCAGCACGGATGCCGCAGTCGTCGCGGCCGTCGACCTCGGCGCCACGAGCGGCCGGGTCATGCTCGGCCACGTCGGGCCGAACGAGCTGCGCCTCCGCCCGGTGGCCCGCTTCGCGAACGGGCCGATTCGCCTGAATGAGGACGGGCATCCCTCGCTGCACTGGAACATCGTCGAGCTCTACCGCAATGTGCTCGCCGGTCTCGGGACCGCCGCCGCGGAAGAGCCCGCCCTCGTGAGCATCGGCGTCGACTCCTGGGCCGTCGACTACGCGCTGCTGCGGCAGGGGCGGATGCTGCAACTCCCGTACCACTATCGCGATGCGCGCACCCAGCCCGCTGTCGATCTCGTCCACCGGATCGCCACACCCGCCGAACTCTATGCGGCCAACGGACTCCAGTTCCTGCCGTTCAACACGCTCTACCAGCTGACCGCAGACCTGACCGCCGGCTCGCTCGACCAGGCCGACCAGGTGCTGCTCGTGCCCGATCTTCTGAACTACTGGCTCACCGGCGTCGCCGTCGCCGAACGCACCAACGCATCAACGACCGGCCTCCTCGGCGTCGGCAGCCGAGAGTGGGACGAACCGCTCATCGACCGGCTCGGCTTCGACCGCCGGATCTTCCCGCGCCTCGTCGATGCCGGGACCCGGATCGGTTCCCTGCTCCCTGACGTCGCCGGCGAGATCGGCGCCCGCGCCCCGATCGACGTGACGGCCATCGGCTCGCACGACACGGCATCCGCCGTCGTCGCGGTGCCTGCCCTCAGCGACGACTTCGCCTACATCTCGTGCGGCACCTGGGGGCTCGTCGGCGTCGAGCTCGAGGCCCCGGTGCTCAGCGCGGCAGGCCGCGCGGCCAACTTCACGAACGAGGGCGGCGTCGACGGCCGCGTGCGCTACCTGCACAATGTGATGGGCCTCTGGCTGCTCAGCGAGTCGATCCGCACCTGGGAGCACGCCGGCGAGACGATCGTTCTCGCCGACCTGCTGCGTGCGGCCGGCGAGGTCACCGGGCCCGTCGCCGTGTTCGACGCCGACGACCAGCGCTTCCTCGCCCCCGGGGACATGCCGGGCCGCATCCGCGACTACTGCCTCGAGCACGACCTGCGCGTTCCGCGCTCGAACGCCGAACTCGTGCGCAGCATCCTCGAGAGCCTCGCGGATGCCTTCGCCCGCGGCGTCGAGACCGCCGCCGCGCTTTCCGGCACCGACGTACGGGTCGTGCACATCGTCGGCGGCGGCTCGCAGAACCGCCTGCTCTGCCAGCTCACGGCCGACCGGCTCGGCCTGCCCGTGCTCGCCGGCCCCGTCGAGGCGACCGCGATCGGCAATGTGCTCGTGCAGGCGCGGGCCCAGGGCCTCGTCACCGGTTCGCTCGAAGGGCTGCGCGCCCTCGTCGCCCGCAGCTTCGTACCCGAGCGGTATACGCCGGTCCGGACTCTCGTCAGCCGATAGCCGGCACGGGGAAACAGGGGAAACAGAAAGGAGCGGCCGGCGCACACGCGCCGGCCGCTCCTGTTCTCAATCGACCAACCCGAGGTCTACCTTTCCGGTCGAGAGCGCCCGGTATACGGGTCACTCTCGACCGGAAAGGTGACTCTGGGATCAGTAGATCGAGGTGTACAGCGCGAGGATCTGCTCGACGGTCACGTCGCGCGGGTTACCGCCGGTGCAGACGTCGTCGAAGGCGGCCTGGGCGAGTGCCGGGAGGTCCTCCTCCTTCGCACCGATCTCGCGCAGTGTCGTCGGGTTGCCGAGGTCGCGGGCGAATGCCGTGACGGCAGTGACGGCCGCGGTGCGGGCATCCTCGACCGACAGGTCTGCGGCACCGGCGACCGCGAAGGCCACCGCGATGTCGCGGAAGCGGTCGCCGGTCGCGTCGGCGTTGAACGCCATCACGGGGGCGAGCAGGATGCCGTTGGCCACGCCATGCGGGGCGTTGTAGAAGGCGCCGAGCGGGTGGGCCATCCCGTGCACGAGGCCGAGGCCGACGTTGGAGTAGCCCATTCCCGCGATGTACTGGGCGAGGGCCATCCGGTCCGCGGCAACCGGGTCGCCGTCGGCGGCGGCGGCGAGGGACTCGGCGATCATCGTGATCGCCTTGAGGTGGAAGAGGTCGGAGAGTTCCCAGGCGCCCTTGGTCGTGTAGCCCTCGATCGCGTGGGTGAGCGCGTCCAGTCCTGTGGCGACCTTGAGCGAACGTGGCGCGGATGACATCATCTCGGAATCGACGACGGCGACGATCGGAATCGCGTGCGGGTCGACGCAGACGAACTTGCGGGAGCGTTCGACGTCGGTGATCACGTAGTTGATCGTGGTCTCCGATGCGGTTCCCGCCGTCGTCGGAACGGCGATGATCGGAACGGAGGCCCGCTTCGTGGCCGCGACGCCCTCGAGCGAGCGCACGTCCGCGAACTCGGGGTTGTTCGTGATGATGCCGATGGCCTTGCAGGTGTCCTGCGGCGAGCCGCCGCCGATGCCGATCAATACGTCTGCGCCCGAGGCCGCGAAGGCCGCGACGCCGCGCTTGACCGCTTCGATCGGCGGGTTCGGGGTGACGTCCGAATAAACCTCATAAGGGATTCCGGCATCGTCGAGGAGTGACGTGACCTTGCCGGTGACGCCGGTCGTGACGAGCACCTTGTCCGAGACCACAAAGGCCTTGGTGAAGCCGCGGGAGGCTATTTCACCGGGGATGACGCTAATGGCCCCTGCGCCGAAGTGTGCCGTTTGGTTCCAGATCATGCGAGTGATCATTGTCTGACTTCTCTCTGTGTGCGTTCAACGTTGAATCGTTTCACTTAGAGAAAGTCTACTCGCCGGAGGCACAGGGCATAGGCTTGTTTTGTACTCAGGCGCAGGCCCACCCCGGACCCGGTGGACCCGCGTCGCTCGCGATCCTCGTCACCGCCGCCGAGATGTCGACACCCGGGCGAATACATCCCCCCACCATTCCCCGGCGCCTCCATTTTCAGGCATCTATCGAGAAGAGCTCCCGTCTATGACTTCTCCGACATTTCCCCTTTCGCCAGCCCAGGCCCGCGACCGCATCCTCGGTTTGCGTGGCGTGCTCTTCGACCTCGACGGCGTGCTGACTCCCACCGCCGACGTGCACATGGTCGCGTGGTCCCGGCTCTTCACCCCCTTCCTCGAAGACCAGGGGGTGAGTCCCTCCTATAGCGATGCCGACTACTTCAGGTATATCGACGGCAAGCCCCGCTACGACGGCGTGCGCAGCCTCCTCGCCTCGCGCGGGATCACGCTGCCAGACGGCGACCCCACGGATGCCCCGACGCAGGACACCGTGTGCGGCCTCGGCAACCGCAAGAACGCGGCCTTCAACGAGACCCTCGCGGAAGACGGCGTGACTCCGTACCAGGGTTCCCTCGACTTCCTCGACTACGTGGTCAACGCCGGGCTGCAGGTCGCCGTCGTCACGAGTTCCCGCAACGGCGAACTCACCCTCGGGGCAGCGGGCATCCGTGATCGCTTCGGTATCGTCGTCGACGGCAACCTCGCCGCCGAGCGTCGGCTCGCCGGGAAGCCCGCGCCGGACACCTATGAACTCGGCGCCGAGCTGCTCGGTCTCACTCCAGCAGAGTGCGTCGTGGTCGAAGACGCCGAGTCGGGAGTGCAGGCCGGCCGCGCCGGTGATTTCGGGCTGGTCCTCGGCGTCGACCGCGGCGTCGGACCGCAGACCCTTCTGGACGCCGGAGCCGATATTGTCGTCTCAGACCTCGATGAACTGGTGCCCCGCCCGTCCGAGCCCAGCACGTCACCCGAAACCGCAACGCAGGAGGCCACCGCATGAACCTGACCGAAGAGGTCATCCAGGACCCTCTCGACCGCAATCGCTTCCCGGTCGACGAATGGGCCCTCGTCGAGACGGCGTTCACCGGAGCCGACATCGGACGCACCGAGACCCTCTTCGCGGTCGGCAACGGCTACCTCGGCCTGCGCGGCAACGTCGACGAGGGCAGGGACGGCCACGTCCAGGGCACATACATCAACGGTTTCCACGAGACCTGGCCGATCCGGCACGCGGAAGAGGCCTTCGGTTTCGCCCGCGTCGGCCAGACGATCGTCAACGCTCCCGACGCCAAGATGATCCGCGTCTACGTCGACGACGAACCGCTCGTGCTGACCCTCGCCGAGTTGCTCAGCTACGAGCGCCGGCTCGACTTCACCACCGGCATCCTCTCTCGCTCACTCGTCTGGCGCACGCCATCGGGCAAGCGCGTCCTGATCCGGTCCCGCCGGATGGTGTCGTTCACCGACCGGCACCTCGCGATCATCGACTACGAGGTCACCATGCTCGACGCGGATGCGTCCGTCGTGATCTCGAGCCAGATCCTGAACCGCCAGGACGGCATCAGCGAGTACGACCGGCCCAAGGGCTCGATGACGACAGACTGGGACCCGCGCAAGGCGGAGTCCTTCACCGACCGGGTGCTGCAGCCACGCTTCAAGCGCGCTTCCGGCGGCCGGTACATCCTCGGCTTCCGCTGCACGAACTCGGCGATGACGATCGCCTGCGCCGCCGACCACCAGATCGAGACAGCCAACGAGTTCGTCGAGTCCTCCGCTATCGGCGACGACCTCGCCAAGCACGTGTACACGATCAAGGCCAAGCAGGGCAATTCGATCCACATCACGAAGACGCTCAGCTACCACACCTCCGCGGGCGTGCCCACTCACGAACTCGCCGACCGGTGCGACCGCACCCTGGACCGCGCGCGGGACGAGGGCATCGAATCGTTCATCGCCCGCCAGCAGGAATGGCTCACCGACTTCTGGGCGCGCACCGACGTGCAGCTTCCCGGGCAGCCCGTGCTGCAGCAGGCCGTGCGCTGGAACCTGTTCCAGCTCGCCCAGGCCTCGATGCGCGCCGACGGCCAGGGCGTCTCCGCGAAGGGCGTGTCCGGCTCCGGCTACGGCGGCCACTATTTCTGGGACACGGAGGTCTACGTCCTGCCGTTCCTGACCTATACCTCTCCGAACGCGGCCCGCAACGCGCTGCGTTTCCGGCACGGAATGCTGGACCAGGCCAGGGACCGCGCGACGGAGCTCAACCAGCTCGGCGCCCTGTTCCCGTGGCGCACGATCAACGGGCTCGAGTCCTCCGCGTATTACGCGGCGGGCACGGCCCAGTACCACATCGACGCCGACATCGCCTATGCGCTCAGCCAGTACGTCGCCGCAACCGGCGACGAGGACTTCCTCGCCCGCGAGGCCATCGACATCCTCGTCGAGACGAGCCGGATGTGGGCGGACCTCGGCTTCTGGCGCGGCAACGGGCACGGCAACGACGTGTTCCACATCCACGGTGTCACCGGGCCGGACGAGTACACGACCGTCGTCAACGACAACCTGTACACGAACATCATGGCGCGCTCGAACCTGCGGAACGCCGTGACCGCGGTCCGCCGGCTGCGGTACATCGACCGCGACGCCTACGACGCCATGGTCGCCCGGCTGAACCTCCAGGACACCGAGATCGCCGAGTGGGCCTTCGCCGCCGAGGCGATGCACATTCCCTTCGACAAGGGCCTGGCCATCCACCCGCAGGACGCGCAGTTCCTCGAGAAGGAACGCTGGGACCTGTCCCAGACGCCTCCGCAGAACCGGCCGTTGCTGCTGCACTACCACCCGCTCGTGATCTACCGCTTCCAGGTCCTCAAGCAAGCGGATGTGGTCCTCGCGCTGCTCCTGCAGGGGGACCAGTTCACTCCGGAGGAGAAGCTCGCCGACTTCGACTACTACGACCCGCTCACGACCGGCGACTCGACCCTGTCCGACGTGGTCCAGTCGATCATCGCGGCCGAAGTCGGGTACCACGAGCTCGCGCTCCGGTACTTCACCTCCGGCCTGTTCGTCGACCTCGCAGACCTGCACCACAACGCGGCGGACGGCGTTCACGTCGCATCCGCCGGTGGAGTCTGGAGCGCCCTCGTCTACGGATTCGGCGGCATGCGCGACCACAACGGCCGGGTCACCCTCGACCCGCGGCTGCCGGAAGGCTGGGAGGGGCTCACCTTCCGGATCACGCTCAAGGGCACCCGGCTCCGGATCGACCTCAGGCAGGACGAGGTCGAGGTGACCGTCGAGGCCGGCGTCGAGGCGAAGCTCGCCGTGCGCGGGGCGCCCGCTTTCACGGTGCGTCTCGGCCAGCCCGTCATCGTCCCGCTCGAGCACCAGGGCGCCCGCACTCCCGGGGCTCCGTCGCCGGCTGCGATCGAGGGCGGACGTCGCGACGACGGCACCGTGATCACCTCGTCGATCCCGACGATCGCGCACCTGACCGACTTCATGGACCAGGTCGACTGATCCCGCCTCTCGTGCGCCGCCGGTCAGAGAAGCCGGAGGCGCACGAGGCTCTCCGCGGTGGCGAGGATGGCCTCCTCGTTGGACAGAGGTTCCCAGCCGAGCATCCGCCTGGCCTTGTCATGGGAGGCGTTCCGCGTCGTGCCGAGTTGCGGGGCGACCTGCCGGAGCGGGGCGCTGAACGGGGCGAGGACACGGACGAGCCAGGTCGGCATCACCCGGCGGGGCACCCGACTCGCGACGTCGCCGAGGTTCGACCTCAGCAGGGCTGCGATCTCCGGAAAGGTCATCGGGGGTCCGGCGACGGCGAGGAACCGTTCGCCGGGCGCGAGCGGGCTCGTCATGGCGCGCACGTGCAGGTCGGCGACATCGCGCACGTCGACGATGTTGGTCTCGATCCGCGGCACCGCGGGCACAGCACCCTTCAGGAGCCCGCGGAGGAGTTCGACGGAACTGGAGAGGTCTGTCCCGAGCACGGGTCCGAAGATTCCGACCGGGTTGATCACCGTGAGCTCGAGGGTGCCTCCCTCGCGATCGACGAAGTCCCAGGCCGCACGTTCGGCGATGGTCTTCGACCTGACGTATGCGCTCACTGAGGCGGTCGGGTCCGTCCAGTCGTCCTCGGTGAACGGGCGGTCCGGATGCTGGGCGCCATACCCGACGGCGGCGAACGAAGAGGTCAGCACGACCCGCCGCACGCCGGCGTCCCGCGCGGCCCGGAGCACCCGCAGTGCGCCGTCGCGGGCGGGGACGATGAGCTCGTCCTCGTCCGCCGGCTCACGTGCGGGGAAGGGTGAGGCGACGTGCAGGACGAAGGCGCAGCCGTTCACCGCTTCCGCCCAACCGGCGTCGGAGAGCAGGTCGGCGACGGTGAACGAGAGGGCGCTGCCGGCATCCGCCCCGCCCGCGGCGACCATCGCGCGCACCTCGGGCTCCCGGGTGAGGGAGCGCACCGTCGTGCGCACCCGGTAGCCGGCGGCGAGGAGCCGCACGATGCAGTGCGCGCCGACGAAGCCAGACCCACCGGTCACCAGAACCAGCTCACCACTCATGAGATCCTCTTCCCGTTGTAAAATCCCTGCACCGGCAGCTCGTCGACGAGAGGCAGTCTAGTGAGCGACTTCAACGAACAGATCATCTCGGAGTTCCGGGAGAACAAAGGTCATGTCACCACGGCCGGGTTCGGGTCCAACCTCGTGCTCCTGCACACGACCGGGGCGCGCACGGGTGCCGAGCGCGTCAGCCCGGTGATGTCCATCCGCGACGGGGACGCCTGGCTCGTGGTCGCCTCCGCCGGCGGCCGGCCCCAGCACCCGGCCTGGTACTTCAACCTGCTCTCGCACCCGGAGACCTCCATCGAAACCCCGGAAGGGACGGTCGCGGTCACCGCGACTGATTTGGACGGCGACGAGCACGCCAGAGCCTGGGCGAAGATCATCGCCCTCGCGCCCGGCTTCGCCGGCTACCAGGAGCGGGCCGTCGAACGCCGGATTCCGGTGCTCCGGCTGGTCCGAAACGCCTGAGCGTCGCCTACGCCTGCAGTCGCCGCTCGAGATAGGGGGCCGTCCTGCTCTCGGCGTGGGTGGCGACGACCTCCGGCGGACCGGCCACGAGGATACGGCCGCCAGCGTCCCCTCCGGACGGGCCGAGGTCGATCACCCAGTCGGCCGCCGCGATGACGTCGAGGTTGTGTTCGACAACGACGACGGTGTTGCCCGCGTCGACCAGCCGGTTCAGCTGGGCGAGCAGGAGCTGCACATCCGCCGGGTGCAGGCCCGTTGTCGGTTCGTCGAGCAGGTACAGGGTGTGGCCGCGGCGGGCACGCTGGAGCTCGGAGGCGAGCTTGATGCGCTGGGCTTCCCCACCGGAGAGCTCTGTGGCGGGCTGGCCGAGGCGGAGGTAGCCGAGGCCGACCTCGCGGAGGGTCTCGAGGCTGCGGGCGGCCGCAGGCACGTCGGCGAGGAACCCGGCGGCATCATCGACGCTGAGCCCGAGGACCTCTGCGATGGTCTTGCCGCGGTAGTCGACCTCGAGGGTCTCCGGGTTGTACCGGGAACCGTGGCACGCCGGGCACAGGGCGTAGCTGCCGGGGAGGAAGAGGAGTTCAACGGTGACGGAGCCCTCACCGAGGCAGGTCTCGCAGCGGCCGCCGGCGACGTTGAAGGAGAAGCGTCCCGCCCCGAAGCCGCGGCTGCGGGCTGCGGGGGTGGCCGCGAAGGCCGCGCGGACCGCGTCGAACAGGCCGGTATAGGTGGCGAGGTTCGAGCGGGGGGTGCGTCCGATCGGCTTCTGGTCGACGGCGATAAGGCGGTCAACCGGGTCATCGGCGACGATCTGGCTGATCAGAGATGATTTTCCCGATCCGGAAACGCCGGTGACTGCGGTGAGGAGCCCGAGCGGGAACTCGGCGTCGAGATCCTGAAGGTTGTGCACGTTGACCCCGCGCAGGCCGAGCCAGGCGTGTGGTTCCCTCCGCGCCGGCGCCGGGACCGCGGCATCCGTCGTGTCGGAAGCGGGGAACAGGAACCGCCGTGTCACCGACTCCGGGACCCCGGCGAGCCCGCCGACCGGACCGCTGTAGAGCACCTCGCCGCCGCCGGTTCCTGCGTGCGGACCGACGTCGATGACCCAGTCGGCGGCGCGCACGACGTCCATGTTGTGTTCGACGACGAAGACGGAGTTGCCGGAGGACTTGAGCTGCTCGAGCACGACGAGGAGGGGTTCGGCGTCGGCGGGGTGCAGACCCGCAGAGGGCTCGTCGAGCACGTAGACGACGCCGAAGAGTCCAGACCTCAACTGGGTCGCGATCCGGAGGCGCTGCATCTCACCGGGCGAGAGCGTCGGGGTGGAGCGCGAGAGGCTGAGGTAGCCGAGGCCGAGATCGACCAGCACCTCGATGCGCGCGAGCAGGTCGCGGCTGATCGTGGCTTCGACCCCGGCGGATGCCTCGCCGCGCCCTGCGGAACCGGACTGCGTGAGCGGGCGGAGGGTCTCTGCGAGGGTGGTGAGCGGCAGCCCGGCCAGCTGGGAGATGGAGAGCCCGGCCACCGTCACGGCGAGGGCGGCCGGGGTGAGTCCGCTCCCGTCGCAGAGCGAGCAGGGTCCGGACTCCACGAACCGGAGCGCGCGCTCCCGCTGACTCTGGCTCTGCGAGTCGGCGAGGGTGTGCAGGACGTAGCTGCGCGCACTCCAGAACCGGCCCTGGTACGGCTTGGCGACCCGGTCGCGCTGCGGCGTTATCTCCACGACGGGCTGCTCCTCGGTGAAAAGGATCCAGTCCCTGCTCTCAGCGGGGAGGTCGTTCCACGGCACGTCGACGTCGTAGCCGAGGGCGATCAGGATGTCGCGGAGGTTCTTGCCCTGCCAGGCGCCCGGCCACGCCGCGACGGCGCCCTCGCGGATGCTGAGGGTCCCGTCGGGCACGAGGCTCGCGCGCGTCGGGAGGTGCGCGATTCCGAGCCCGTGGCAGCGCGGGCACGCCCCGGCCACGGTATTCGGGGAGAAGGAGTCCGATTCGAGCCTGGGCGCATCCGCCGGGTACGTGCCCGCACGGGAATACATCATGCGCAGTGAATTCGACAGGGTCGTCAGGGTGCCGACCGTGGACCGCGAACTCGGCGTGCCGCGCCGCTGCTGCAGGGCGACCGCGGGAGGGAGGCCCGTGATCTCGTCCACCTGCGGGGTGTGGCCCTGCTGGATCAGTCGGCGGGCGTACGGGGCCACCGATTCGAGGAACCGGCGCTGGGCCTCTGCGAAGATCGTGCCGAAGGCGAGCGACGACTTGCCGGAACCGGAGACGCCGGTGAACGCGACGATCGCGTCGCGGGGCACGTCGACGTCGACATCCCTCAGGTTGTTCTCCCTGGCTCCCCGCACCCGCACGAAACCGGGGGTGGGAGAGACGGAGGGGAGAGACGAGGTCGGAGTATGCATCCGTCCGACCCTAGTCGCCGCACCTGACTGCGCGCCGATTCGGACAGCAGGCCAGGCCTGGGAACGATCGACTCAGTAGAACTCGACCGTGTTGACGATGTTGCGGAGGGGGAGGCCGTCGAGGAACCGGGTCGCGTTGTCGGCGAAGAGCTCGGCGATCCGGCGTTCCTCCTCGGCGTCGAGGGCGGCGGTGTGGGGGCTGATCACGACGTTCGGGAAGTCCCAGAGCGCGCTCGCGGTGTCGAGCGGTTCCTTCGCGAACACGTCGAGGGCGGCGAAGCCGATCCGGCCAGACTCGAGGGCACGGATGAGGGCGTCCTCGTCCACGACGGTGCCACGCCCGATGCTGACGAAGGTCGTTCCCGGCCGGACCGCGCCGAAGACGTTCTCGCCGACAAGTTTCAGGGTCGCGGCCGTTCCCGGCAGGGCGACGACGATCGCGTCCGCGCTCGCGGCTCCGGCCGCGAGGTCCTCCGTTCGGATCAGCTCGTCGACGAAGGGAACGGGCAGGTCGTCCCTGCTCGTCCCGATCACACGCATCCCGAGCCCCTTCGCGAGCCGGGCGACCTCGCGCCCCACTCCGCCCAGCCCGATGACGAGCACCGTCTGGTCGCGCACCTGGCCGAGGGCCCTGCGCTCCGGCCACGCGTGCGCGCGCTGGTCGCTTTGGAGCACGGGCAGCTGCTTCGCTCCGGACATGATGCCGAAGATCGCGAATTCGGCGAGCGGGCCGCCGTGCACCCCGGCCGAGGTCGTGAAGACCACCCGGTCGAGATCGGCCTGACCGAGGCCTGCGGACTTGACCTGCGAGCCGCCGCCCGCCGCCATCACCTGCACCCAGCGGAGTCCCGGATTCGCCTCAACGGTTCGGCGAAGGGCGACCGGGTTCACGTCGGGGATGCCGAAGAGCACGTCGGCCGAGTCGAGCATCCGCTCGAAGTCGGCCTGCTGTCCGGCGGTGCGCCGGAAGGCGGGGTCGCCGCGGTAGTCGGCAGGGCGGCGCATCGGCGGCAGCAGGGCCTGGTCACGCACGAGCTCGATGCGGGGTTCCGCCCGCTCGATCAGCCGACAGAGCTCCTCGCTCAGCGGGGTCGCGACAACGACGCGGAGCGATACGGTGGTGGTCATGCTGTCAGTCTCCCTGATCAAATGGATGCCGGCGCATGCGCCTCGAGGAATGTAGCGAGTCCGGCCCGGTCGGGCAGCCCCTCCTGGTCACCGCGCGACGTCGTGGCCAGCGCGCCGACCGCGCCGGCACGGTGCACCCAGTCGGCGAGTGAGAGCCCGTCGAGGGCCGCACTGAGGAGTCCAGCGGAGAAGCCGTCGCCCGCGCCGACCGTGTCGACGGCAGACACCGAGAACGGCGGGCAGCTCGCGTGCGTCCCGTCCGCGGCGAAGAGTTCGGCGCCGCGGGAACCGGCCTTGACCGCGACGACCGTCACGCCGCGATCGAGGTACCAGCGGGCGATTCCCGCCGGGGTGGTCTCCCCGGTGAGGATGTGCCCTTCGCTCGTGCCGGGCAGCACCCAGTCCGCCTGCACGGCGATCTCATTGATCGCGCGCACCATTTCCGCGGTGTCGGCCCAGAGGCTGGGGCGCAGGTTCGGATCGAAACTCACCGTCGCGCCGGTTTCACGTGCAACATCGACGGCCTGGGCGGCGAGGTTCCGCGGTCCGTCGCCGAGCGCGAGCGGGATCCCGGTCAGGTGCACATGCCCGGCACGGCGCACGTAAGCGGCCGTCGCCTCGGTGGGCGCGAGCGTACGTGCCGCTGAGTGCGACCGGAAGTAGACCACGAGCGGGTCTTCGTCCTCGCCCGGCCGGTTCTTCAGCTGGAACCCGGTCGGTTCGCTCGCGTGCAGGTCGACCTGGCCGACATCGATGCCGTTCGCCTCGAGCTGCTGCAGGACGAATTCACCGAACGGGTCCGTGCCGAGACGCGTGATGAACCCGACGCTATGGCCGAGCCGCCGCAGACCGACGGCGACATTGAATTCCGCGCCCGCCAGCCTGCGGGTGAAGCGGTCGACCCGAGCGAGCGGACCGGACTCCTCCGCGACGAACATCGCCATGATCTCGCCGAAAGTGACGACGTCGAAGTCCCTCTGGACAGTGCTGGGCATGTGGTTCCGTTCAGTCGCTGGTCGGTTCGGCGAGGACCCGGCGGATCTTCGCCAGTTCGCTCGCCGCAGTGGCCCGATCGGGGATCGGGTATTCGAGCACGACGGGCACGTGGGTCCCGATCTCGCGGAGCACGGAACGCCAGTCGACGTCGCCCTCGTCGAGCAGCACGGAGTGCAGCCCACCGAGGCGGTCGATGTCCTTCAGGTGGAGGACCGTCGCGTATCGTCCGAGTTCCCGGGCGGCGGCGACCGGGTCAACGCCCGCCCAGAGCCAGTTCCCGGCATCGAACGTGTACCCGATCGGAACGTTCTGGGCCCGCAGGTCGCGGAGGAGCGCAGCCACGACATCCAGTCGCCCGTTCCGCGCGGTCTGGTCGTTCTCGATCGTGACCCGGGCGGATGCCGCCAGCAGGGCCTCGACAAGGCGCCCGAGCCCTGTCAGCTCGCCACCGGGCTCGCCGATGTTCAGCTTGACGCTGAGAGCTCCGAGCATCGCCGCTTCGTCAAGGTAACCGGTCAGGAGAGGAGAGGCCTCACCGTCCACGAAGAGCGACTCGGGAACGGAGTAGTAGACCTCGAGTCCGGCCTCGGTCGCCAGGCCGGCGATCGTCAGGAGTTCTTCGTGCCGGGCCGCAGGCTCGGGCGAGAGGTACTCTCGGCGGATCTCGATTCCGGTGGCCCCGAGCGCGAGTACCTCGGCGACGAGGTCGGCCTGGACCGTGGTGGACGCGTCGAGGGCCTTTTTGTAGACCATGGTGTTGACGAACACCGGCCGGGAGCCGCTCACTGGAGTGCCGGTGCGCTGGGCGATGCCGCGGGGATTGTGCCCTGCAGCTTGAAGTCCGGCGTCGAGACGGCCTTCACCACGATCGTGAACACGACCGCGATGATCAGTGACAGGGCCATGAAGATATAGGACGCATCGTTCGACCCGGTGACGTTATTGAGGAAGCCGACGAAGTAGGCCCCTGCGAAGGATCCGAGTGCGCCGAAGCTGTTGACGAGGGCCATCGCGCCGCCCGCGACGTTCTTCGGCAGGATCTCGGGGACGATCGCGAAGAACGGCCCGTACGGGGCGTACATCGCGCCGCCGGCGATCACGAGCAGGATGAACGACAGCCAGAAGTTGGACGTCCCGACGAGGTAGGAGGCGTAGAACGCGACCGCCGCCACCAGGAGGAACGGCCAGATGAAGAGCTTCCGCTTCAGGAGCCGGTCGGAGAAGAACGAGGCGACCACCATCAAAACGGTCGCGAGCAGGTACGGAATGGCGGTGAGCCAGCCGATGATCACGATGTCGAAGGACGACGCGGTCTTGATGATCGAGGGGAGCCACATGACGAAGCCGTAGACGCCGATGCTCCAGAAGAAGTACTGGATGCAGAGCTGGATGACGGCCTTCTGCTTGAATGCTTCGCGGTAGTTCGGCACGGCGTGCAGTCCGACCTGTTCCCGGGCGAATTCGTCGTTGATGTCCTTCTTCTGGCCTGCGGACAGCCACTTCGCGTCGTTCGGGGAGTTGTCGATCATACGCAGCCAGACGAAGGCCCAGATGATGGAGGGGAGACCCTCGATGATGAACATCCAGCGCCAGCCAACGCTGCTGACGAGGTAGGCCGAGACGACGGACATCCAGAGCACGGTGACCGGGTTGCCGAGGATCAGGAAGGTGTTGGCCTTGGAGCGTTCGCCGCTGGTGAACCAGTTACTGAGCAGGATGAGCATCGCGGGCATGATGGCCGCCTCGACGATACCGATCGCGAACCGGATGACGAATAGCACCCAGATGTTCGTGACGATGCCGATGCAGCTGGCCAGGATGCCCCACAGGATCAGCGCGTAGAAGATCAGCTTCTTCGCGCTCCGCCGTTGCGCGTAACTCGCGCTCGGCACCTGGAAGAAGAAGTAGCCGAGGAAGAACAGGGCTGCAAGGAAGGCCGAGGCGCTGGCCGTGATGTTGAGGTCTTTCGCCATCCCCGCGGCGGCGCCCAGACTGTAATTCGAGCGGTCGAGGTACGCCAGGCTGTAGGTGATGAAGATGACCGGCATGAGCCGTGACCATCGGGATGACGCGAGTTTCTCGCTCATGAACTGAATCTCTTCCTTGAGAACTACCGCAGGGCACACCAACACATGTTCCATTGGGCGGAACACCGTTTGCCCTGACGGAATGAGCCTACGCTCAGGACTGCTCCGGCTGAGAACCCGCGCGACACACGGGCGCGCCGCCGTGAAATCCAGCTCGAGATCAGAGTTGAACGTTATATCGTTAGGTATCGTCGAGCTCTGGTACGGCGCTGAGGAGGTCATCATGAGTGGTTCATTTATGGGAGACGGATTCCCGGGTCGCAAGGGCGGACCGGGCGAAGGTTGGGCCGGAAACGCCATCTGGGAAGCGATGGAGCAGTTGCGCGGGCAGTTCGAACAGAAGGTCGGCACGAGGGTCGGGCGCGGCGACGTCCGTGCCGCGGTGCTCGCGCTCCTCCTGGAGCAGCCGATGCACGGCTACCAGATCATCCACGAGATCGAGGAGCGCAGCAACGGGGCGTGGAAGCCGAGCCCCGGCTCGGTGTATCCGGCGCTCCAGCTGCTCGCCGACGAGGGTTTCATCACGGCCGAGGAGGCCAACGGTCGCAAGACCTATGCGCTCACGGACGAGGGCCGCGCGGTAGCGGATGCCGCAGCCGAGACCTCCGCCCCCTGGGAGGCCCCGAGTGCCCGCGACAGCGGCCGGGCGACCGCCCTGCCCAAGGCGGGAATCGGCCTGGCTCAGGCCGCCGCGCAGGTCGGGCGCTCCGGCAGCCCGGAGCAGGTCGACAAGGCCGTCGCCGTGCTCGACGAGGCGCGTCGCCAGTTGTACTCCATCCTCGCCCAGGATTGAACGAGTGCCCGAAGCACGCCGGCGTCAAGGAGATCCGATGACCGACGACGGGAACATGCGCGCCCGCTACCGCCGGATCCTGCGGTTCGCCGCGCGGTACCTGGTGCAGACCTGGTGGTACGAACTGTTCCTGCCCCGGATCGGACTCGCCCGGCTCTCGGCGCGCAACCGGTCGGCGCGGCTCCAGCGCATCGCGCAGCGCTTCCACGTGCTCGCGGTCGACCTGGGCGGCCTCATGATCAAGGTCGGCCAGTTCATGTCGTCCCGGCTCGACGTGCTGCCGCCCGAGATCACCAAGGAGCTCGAGGGCCTGCAGGACGAGGTCCCGGCCGTGCCGTTCCCGGCCATCCGGGCCCTCGCCGAGTCCGAATTGGGGGTGACACTCGAGCGCGCGTTCTCGTTCGTCGACCCGACCCCTCTCGCCGCGGCATCCCTCGGTCAGGTCCACCGCGCGCGGCTCTCGGAAATGGATGCTGCCGAGACCGGCCTGCTGGACGTCGTCGTGAAGATCCAGCGGCCGGGCATCGGTGCGATCGTCGACGTCGACCTCCGGGCCCTTCGCCGCGTCGCCGGCTGGCTCAGCCACATTCGCCTCGTTTCGGATCGGGTCGACATGCCCGTCCTCGTCGAGGAGTTCGCGGTGACGAGCCTCGAGGAGATCGACTACCTGCACGAGGCCGCGAGCGCGGAACGGTTCGCGGGGAACTTCGCCGACGACGCCCGCGTCAGCGTTCCCGAGCTCGTGTGGGAGCGAACGACGCGGCGGGTGCTGACCCTGCAGGACGTCACGGCCATCAAGATCAATGACGTCGATGGGCTCAGGGCGGCAGGCATCGATCCGTCTGAAGTCGCCACCGAGTTCGCAGCGGTCATGTTCGACCAGCTCTTCGTCAACGGCTATTTCCACGCCGACCCGCACCCGGGCAATATCTTCGTCACCCCCCTCGCCACCGCGGATGCGGCCACAACAGCGGATGCTCCAGGCCGGGCCTGGAAGTTCACGTTCATCGACTTCGGAATGATGGGCGAGGTACCCGACGCGCTGCGTCGCGGTCTCCGGAACCTGCTCATCGCCGCCGCGTCCCGCAACGGCAAGGGCATGGTGGACGGCATTCGCGAGGTGGGCGTGCTCCTGCCCTCCGCGGACACCGCGGAACTCGAGAGGGCGCTGACGGCGCTGTTCGCGCGTTTCGGCGGGATGGGCTTCGCCGAGCTGCAGGAGGTCGATCCGCGCGAGTTCCGCGCCTTCGCGAACGAATTCGGTGATGTGGTGCGCACCCTGCCGGTCCAGCTGCCGGAGAACTTCCTGCTTATCGTGCGCGCGATGTCGCTGACCAGCGGGATGTGCAGTTCGCTCGACCCGGCCTTCAACATCTGGAACGCCGTCGAGCCGTACTCCGCGCAGCTGATCCGGGCCGAAGGCGGAAACCTGGTGCAGGATCTCGCGAAGCGCACGGTGGCGGCCGCGGGACTCATCGCCCGGCTGCCCCAGCGGCTCGATACCCTGATCACGCGGGTCGAAGACGGCAACCTCACGGTGCAGACCCCACGGCTCGAGCGCCGCCTGGGCAGTCTCGAGCGAACGGGACGGCGGATCATCTCTGCGGTCCTCTTCACCGCCCTGCTGATCGGCGGCATCCTGCTCCGTGCCGACGACGTCGTCTTCGGAACGGTGCTCATGGCCGTGTCCGTGCTTCCGCTGCTCCACGCCACCCTCGCCGGCGCCGTCGCCCGCCGAGGACCCCTGCCCTAGGGAGCTGTCGAAGTCCCGGCCGACGTCACCGCCCGGCACCGAGGTGACGCCGGGCGTCGGAGTACGCGGACGACCACACCAGTTCGTGATCGGCAGGCGACGACGCTCCGCAGGCGAGTGACTCCTCGGCGATCAACAGCGTCGAAGCTAGCCCCGCCAGATAGCGGGATTCTGCGGAGAGTCGCGTGTCGGGGGCGAGGCTGGAGCTCACGACGGTCAGCTCGAGGACGCCTCGACGAATCGATCCGGCAGCATGGGCGACGACAAGGGTGCTCGCGACGTAAAACCCGATGCAGGACGTGATCACCAGGAGTCTCGGTGCGCCCGCCTCAACAAGCGTTACGAACTCTCCGAACACGGCCACCAGGCCGAGCACCGTCCAGCCGCGCCACACGCGAACCCGTCGGCGCTGCCGTGCGGAGATCCCCGCCGGATACAACACGAGCCGCTGGCTCGTGCTGCCGTAGCGACCGGCCGAAACCGTGTAGCTTCCCCAGCGGCAGCGTCCGTCGAGGAGTGGCGAGAGCCACCGACTGAGCGTGAGTTCCGAGAGGTCCATTCGAGCGCTGTTCACCAATCCAGCGTCATCCCGGGCGCAGGGGGGCCGCGCCATCCTTACGGAATCCATGCGCCGAAACGGAGTTTCCCTACGGATTCACTACGCTCGCGCTACTCCCGTCCAGGCAAGCAGCCGGATGTTGGGCGTGCCGTCATCCGCCACCACAGCCGTCTCGGCTCAATGGGTTCACCTTCGCCACGAATGCGGACGGGAGCGAGTCCTCCGCTCGGTGATGTAAGTTGCTGGTCGGACCGACAATATCGGCCGATGCCATGCTAGGTTTCCCACGAAGACTACAGCGTGGGTTCAAGCGGGGGGCTAGCCATGATTCGTCTCAGAGCGACCAGCAGAGCCTGGATCGCGGCAGCATTGGTCTGTGCATCGTGCCTCGGCCTGACGAGTTGTGTCGCCAACGACTCCACCACGGAGATCCGGCTGTTCCTTGCGCAGAAACCCGGTCCCGAAGACGCACTTCCCTCGGCGCTCAAGGCTGCAAGTGACGGCCTCGATGCCGCTTCCAGTCGGTTCGTCGGCACCACCAGAGATGTGAGCTATTTCGTCTCCAAGTACACGGATCCGCAACGAGGCACCCCGGGCTTCTGCCTGATGGTGGCAAAACTGCCGGACGGTCCTTCGAATTCGTTCTGCGGTTCCGCAGACGGAATGTGGACGTCTGGAAGCGGCACCGGCGGAGCACGGGTCATCGAGAGCAACGACGAAGTTCCCGAGGGGTGGACCCGTCTGAGTGACTTCCTCATCGTCAATCCGGACGCTAAACCTTAGGAATCAGCCGAGCTGAGCAATCCTCATGAAACTGTGGATCTCGTGTGGATCTACCCGATGGCTGCCTGAATTTCGGGATGTGAACCACAATTGAAGGCAGTTTTCGCACAAGACGCATCGCAGCACCGTCGTCACCTCCGGTCGCCCGATGAGGAAAGTTCCGCTCGTCTGCTCTCACCCTGGAGGAAGGACCATGACCTCAGTTCCGGCCCACCGGCGCACTCGCGGACCGGCTGCACCCCACCACCGAGTGAACGCCTCCCGCGTCTCCCGCAGCGCGTGGACCGCGCTGAACTGGCTTACGTCCCTTGCCGTCGTTGTCGTGATGACCGCATCGGCGGCGGCCATGGTCACTGCTGCCCCGGCGGTCTCCCCGGCTGCGCCGGCGATCGTGCCGGACAGCCGGCCGTGACCGGTCATCGACAATCGCCCCGGCCGCCCGTTGCGGCCGCGCTCATCAAGACACTGATCGTGATCGGCGCCGTCCTGTCTGCGGCACTCGCCTTCGTCGACGTCCGGTTTCCTGTCCAGTTCGACTCGGCCATCCTCGCTCACACCACCGGATTCCTGGCCGGATATGTCGTCACGGTGATGGTGGTCCTGATGTCGCGCGCACCGTTGCTCGAACGCTCGATCGGTGCCGACCGGCTCGCCCGCTGGCACGGCGTCGGCGGTCGCGCCTTCATCGTCCTCCTGGTGATTCATGCGGTCGCGGCCGTGCATTCCTGGATGCTCAGCCACTGGGAAGATGCCTTCACGGCATCCCTCGCCGTCCTGGGCATGCCCGGGCTGGTGGCCGCGACCGCCGGGACGGTCCTGTTCGGCGTGATCGCGGTCATGTCGGTGCGGGCAGCCCGGCGCTCGGTCTCCTACGAGACGTGGCACGGCATCCACCTGCTCAGCTATATCGCCCTGGCGCTCTCGTTCACGCACGAACTGGCCGGGCCCGACCTTGCCGGCAGGCCCGGGCTCCAGATCGCCTGGACCCTGTTCTTCGTATCCGCACTGGGCCTGGTGCTCCGCTACCGCGTTCTCAAGCCGCTGGAGCACGCCTGGCGCCACCGCCTCCGGATCGAACGCCTGGTGCCCGAGGCGGACGGCGTCGTGAGCGTCATTCTGCGCGGGCGGCACATCGACGAACTGCGCGTCGAAGCGGGTCAGTTCTTCCGCTGGCGATTTCTGGCGCCGGGGGTCTGGCGCTCCGCGCATCCCTTCTCGCTGTCTGCGCCTCCCGGCGATGACCTGCTCCGAATCACCGTAAAGGCGCTCGGGAACGGCAGTCACACGCTTCACTCCCTCCGGCCGGGCACGCGCGTGCTCGCCGAGGGGCCGTACGGGGCCATAACGCACCGGAAACGCACTCGTGAATCCGTTCTGCTCATCGCCGGCGGCGTTGGGATCACTCCGATGCGCGCACTCTTCGAAGAGCTCGAGGTCGGCGACGGCTCGCTGACCCTCCTCTACCGGGCCTCCCGGGACGATGACGTGATCTTCCGCGACGAACTCGAGGAAATCGCCCGGTTGCGCGGTGCCTCGATCGTGTGGATGATCGGGCCGTCCACAGATCCCCGGAACAGCATGACCGGTGCGAACCTGACTCGGCTCGTCCCCGACGTCGCTGCCCGCGACGTCTACGTGTGCGCATCGCGCGGTCTGTCCAGGGCTGTCCGGTCGGCGCTGAAGGACGCCGGACATCCGCCTGCCCGCCTGCACGAGGAAGTCTTCGCGTTCTGACGGCGCAGCCAGAGTCGCCTGCGTCCGCTCGAAAACGACGAAAGGCCCCCGGTTACCCGGGGGCCTTTCTTGTCCGACTGGATCATTCGACCCACTGTGGGTTGATTGCCTTTCTCGAAAAGGTCCCCGCGGCCCTGACGCTTGCCGGGCGCTTTTTAGTCGAGTTTGTGCCGATCCTCCGCCAGACCCTCGAAAATCCTCTATTTTCAAATTCCTTCAATTTTGCACACGACAGGGCTCCGTCACACGTAAGACAAGGCCCGACTTCCACGATGGCTAATATTGCGCCAACTACGCCACCACTCGAAGCGTTGCGGAGTCAGCTTGGAGCTGACGGCATCACTCAGCATTCCGATGGCTCCGTTCCGCTGATTGCCACGACTTGGCCTGCAATTGCACGGATGCGGGCGCGGCCACTCGCGGCGACAAGTCAAGTAGATGTTGATACGTCCCCTGCAGAGCAATGCGCATCCAGCGGAAGAAATGAAATAGCACGAGCGGACTATTTCGTCCGCGCCTGTGCCATCTTCCTGTGTGTTACCCTGTGGACAACAAACTGGGGGGAAAGCAACGTTGAACAGCAAAAATGATGGCTCTGGCGAGTCCCAATTGATTAAGTTAGTCGGTTCGGTAACCAGAAGAAGCCTACTCACGGGGGGCCTGGTTGGCCTTGCCGTTGCCATGATGTCGACGCCGACAGCGAGCATTGCGGGGCAGGCGAAACCATCATGCATCGCATAGGTCTAAATTCAGTCTCCGAAGGTGGCCTTTCATGACCGCCATCTACAACAAGTTCACGAATCCAGTCATATCGGACGACAACCGTGACGCGGATATTTCGTGGCAGCATCACATCCAACGTGGATCGCTAGGCGGAGTTGACTTGGCGTACGCATATGGAACTCCCGTCACGGCGTCGGCAGACGGCGTTGTCACAAATGTTCCGTGGTATGGCACGGGCGGAAACACCGCGCGACTGCGTCTCGCTGACGGTCGGTATATCGAGTATATGCATCTGTCTCAGTTCACTCTCGCGTCCGGGACATCGGTCAGCGTTGGCACTCAGATCGGACTTTCGGGTGCTTCTGGGAATGGCGACCCGAATTTCTACGCACCACACCTCCATGTTCACCTTTACTCAGGCGGAATTCGCCAGAACGTCTTTCACTATTTCTCCGTTGCCGGAACGGATCCGACAGTGTTCGTCGGTAGCCTCTATGAAGCCTCGAGCAGCAACGGGTGGGTGAACCAGCCCACGTCTATTGGCGGGGTTTCGTCGGTAGCAGCGATTGCCGTTGGCGGCGAGAAGTTTCTCTACACCGTCTCGAACGGGAAGGTGTACGAAGCGGCCAGCAACAACGGGTGGACGAGCCTATCCACAGGC
>NZ_SOFR01000043.1:0-22326 GCF_004402735.1 Cryobacterium sp. MDB1-18-1
CGAAACGGCCTCGGAGTGACTCAACGTGCTTTTCGAGTACATCTGACTACTCCCTGAAGATGGAACCCTAAATTCGGTGTCCAACTTTCGGGGACCACTTCACTCGTCCGCCAGTACTTCCCTAAGGGCGCCAATCTGAACCTGCACAGTTCCGAACGCCCGGCCGAAGTTGCCGCAAAGATCAACGCTCGCCCACGCGAATCACGCAACTGGGAATCCGCTCAAGCACACTTCGATAGGCTCAAGGAAACAGCCCCCAATTGATCGAGTGATGCAACGTTCGGTAGAAACCGCCCAGTTCTTCATGGCCCTTGACACCCAAGCCTGACCGTAGAGCCCCAACGACGAGTCGCGGAGCAAACCGGCACATGCCCGGCCGCCCACTCAAGCGCAAAGCCGTCCGTTAGAGGGATATCAACGGGCACTCCCCCGCAAGCTAGCGGTTCTGACCGGTCCGGATTACGACGGCGTCGCGTTTGACCCGCCCGACACTAAGCCCGATGACCAGGCGTCATACACACGAGGTCGATGACGTCTCGTATCCCATGGGAGGCGAGTTCAGGTGGTGAAGGCAACACCCTGAGTTCTGTGGGGTGTTGTCTTAATGGAGTGCTCGCTCGATGTGCCGCCCTTACCGAACCCGAACATTGATCTCACACTTCTCGAACAGGACGCGGGCAGTGTGGACCACGTCGGATTCTCTTCGACATCCATGACCGAATTGGGAGTCCATTCCATGAACCGACCTATTACACGATCCAGCATCCTTGGTGTCGTTGCCATCACCGCATTCGCTGCCCTAGGCAGCGCACCCGCATTCGCCGACGCGACACCCAGCCCGTCGCCCACCTCCACGGCAACGCCCACGAAAACGCCACCCACGCTCACCAACGTGCAGGAATCAGCCGCCACCGCGACCGCGAAACGGATCACGTCCTTGAACACCGCGATCACAAAGATCACCGCCAACACCTTTCTCAGTGGCCCCGACAAGACTGCCCTCCTGGGCAACCTCAACAACGACCTCGCCGGCATGAACACCCTTGCGACGAAAATCGCTGCTGACACCGACCTGGCACAGGCCAAAATCGACTACGCCACCATTTTCACTACCTACCGTGTCTACTCGGTCTCAATTCCCCAAGCCGCGTACACGGCACTTGCAAACACTGTCACCTCGAAGACGGTAGCGCAGCTCACCGCCGAACAGACCCGGCTCTCGGGCCTGCTATCAGGAAAGGACTCCTCTAAGTCCACCGCGGCGTTGCAGGCCAGCCTGACAGACATGACTGCCCAGATCGGTAACGCCGGCAGCGCTGTGGCCGGACTGGCCGCCGGTTCACTCGCCGCCACACCCGAACAGTACGATGGTAACCACGACGTGATGAAACCCTTCAAGGCATCTGCGACCACCGCGCGCGCAGCACTCAAACAGGCACGGACCGACGCCAAGACCATCCGCTCCGCACTCAAATAGCACCGGCCCGGCAGCGCGCCGGCCACTTCTGCCGTCGCGCTGCCGGTTCACAATAACTTGCCCTTCCGCGTTCTACGGATGCAGCGCCCGCATCGGAAGCCCTGCATTCTCGTTCGGCCCCGACTCGATCGCCTTCCGACTGGAATCGACCAGCGGTCGATGCCTGGGCGTTCCGTAGTCAACTGATAGAACCGAGACACAACCTGTGAGAATGAATTCAGGGCGCAGCAAGACCCTCATCGCGGGTGTCACTCTCCTCGTCCTGGGAGCCGCAGGCGGGTTCCTTGTCGTCCACCCGGCTTCCGCTGCCAGTCAGACCTCTCAGTCCCCATCGGACACGCCCCGGCCGGCGTCGGCCCTCGCCATCACGGGCACTATTGAGACGGTGCATATTCCGGCAACCGCATCCAATTTCACCGCCAGGGATGCCGAGGTATACCTCCCTCCGGCCGCCGTGGCCACCGACGTTCCGGCACTCCCCTTCGTGCTCATGATGATGGGCCAACCCGGGAACCCGGACGCGTCCTACATCGCTTCAGTCCTCGACACGTTCGCCCTCACCCATGACGGTCAGGCGCCGATCGTTGTCGTTGCGGACCAACTCGGTGATCCGAGTGTCGATTCACTCTGCCTGGACACTCCGACGCACGGGAATGTGCAGACCTACATTGAGCAGGATGTCGTCAACTGGGCACGCGCGAACCTGCACATTGAAACTAATCGCGTCGACTGGACAATTGCGGGGTTCTCAAACGGTGGCCAATGCGCCATTTCCCTTGCTACCAAGTTCCCGGACGTCTGGGGAAACGTGATCAGCGCGTCCGGGACGACCTTCGCAGGCACAGAATCTGAGCCCACGGTTCTCGCCGACGTCTTCGGCGGAGACCAAGCCGCCTACGACGCGACAAAACCAGCGACCGTGATGTCGTCCACGCACTACCCCGATACCGAGGCCGTGTTCACCGTCGGGGCGGATGACTCCGTGATCGGTCCACCCCAGAAGGCGTTGAGTGCCGCGGCCTTGGATGCCGGCATGGTGACCAGCTACTACGAAGTTCCCGGCGAAGGCCACACCGTCGAAGCGCTCCTCGGAGGACTCACGAAAGCGTTCGACGTTCTCGCCCCACGCCTCGGATTTCAGGAACCATCGCAAGAGCCATAGGCACGCACAACGCTACCGGCAAGCCCTGATCAGTGGACACCCGAGAGGCGGATCCCATCACTCCGACCCGACGTAGCATGTCCGGCTCTGAGGGCAACTACCTATTTGGCCTTACGACCGCTTCGTCGAGAGTTCAAATTTCGCAAGCGTTGGTACCCTGTTGGGGTTGGCACTAAGCACTAGTCCCAAATCCTCGGGTGGGCAACGCGACAGAACCTTCTCGGATCATGCCGCTGGCATCACTGGTCCTCACCAAGCCCCGTCCGCGGACAACCACACTGATTCAAACGCCCCAAACTTCACCCGCTCGATCGCCCCCAGGCCTTGAAACAGTGGATGGGGCACTCCGGTATCGCGATGCTGCGTTTGCGAGACCCGTCAGAAACCCCTGGATGGTCTCCGGAACTCGTTCGATTTCGCGGTGCGTGTCTAGCCTAACTTGCTCGCGTTAGTGGCTTCCCGGTCAGTTGAGGATGTTCACGGCGCGGGAGATGACCAGGGCGAGCAGAATGAAGCCGGTCAGTGCCTGATACGCCATCAGCATTTTCGCTCGGTGCGTGAGTGGCATAACGTCCGTGGGGCTGAACGCCATCATGTTCGTCAACGAGATGTAGGCGTAGTCCAAATAACTTGGCCGCCAGTTCTCACCCCCTGGCGCCCCGTCATGTTGTGGGAAACGGAAGTCCACAGTCGCCGTCGACCACTGGGCTGCGTCGCGACGCGCAACTGGACCTGACCGGTCCAGCTCCCAGTACACCAACGAGAATGCAATTACGTTCGTAACCCAGACCTGCAGCGCAGTGAGGAGGACATCCGGACCGTTCACTCCCCCATAGAGAAGCTGTCGGACCGTGAAGACAACGGTGACTTGATTGGCCAGGGTCAGCAATGAGGCGAGCCCAATGGATAACCACCGGGACCATGTGGTCTCCCGCGATAGTCGGCGTGGGTTGAAGATCGTCAACGGGATCAGCAGAAGCAAACCCAACAACGGAATCACCCACCGTGGCAGAATCTGCACCTTCTCGGGAATCAGCAGATACAGAACCAGGCTCAGGATGATTGCGGCCAGGACCGGCCAGCGGTGCTCGTGCCTCACAATAGGCGTCGACGTTTCAGTCACAGTCGAGAGTGTAAGCGATCCCCAATCAGGTCGACGTCGTCACCGGTGAAACGACTCTTCGAAGCGCCGACGCCCCGTTTGCTGTACTGGCGCAGGTTTCCGTGCGACTAGGTGAGGAATGGTGTTGAACTCAGTTCCCTCATCGCAACCGCGATAATCGTTGCTATTGCCAGCACTATCGTTGCCACTGTCAAACCGCGACCAGGAGCACCTACCGGGATCAAACGGTAAGCCCGGACCGAGAGCCCGAGCCCCACTACCGTGGCGATGAATGCGGCAAACGGGAACACAACTGCGAACAAGATGCTGGCAAGCGTCAACCAGAACCCGGACTTACGGCCCGGAGTGTTCGTCCAATCCCCGGGCGGCCGTCTCAGGCCACGCAACTCGTTCTCGTCCGCATTGACATGTGCGTCGTTCACATGATGCCCCTCTCGTTTGTTCGCCGGCCAGTCTTGCACAATGCCCCTGGACCTCAGTAACGTTGGGCAGGAATCGGGCAACCCGGCAGGCGATCACTCATCTCCGGAGCGCCGCAAGCACGTCGCTACCAACGCACGGTGCACCCGGAGTGACGGGCTAATCGGTGCGGTTCGAGATGGGAGTTGTACGGTTCTCCTGGCTGTGGATCTAGTTGCCCTTCGTACAGGTTTGCTGATCAGCGGTCTGCCCGGTGACGCTGGACGGGAGCACGGCATTCGCCCCAGCGGGAGCGGCCACGGGGGTCGCCGTCGGCGTTGAAGCCGGAGTGGGTGTGGAACTAGGTTTTGCAGTCGCGGCTGGCGTGGGAACAGGGGCCACCGGAGCGCTACTCGGGAGCACGGCCGCCCGGCCCGGGGCCCCAGAGAGCTGCAACGGTGCATCCGCGACCAAAGCTGTGTTCAAGACTGTGGCAGCACTGGACTGGGCGATCACCCGTCCTGGCTCGGCCGGGTCAGTGACGGTGGGGTACTGCACGAAAACCATGTTCGCCAGCCCTGTGTCCTTGATAGCGAGAGCGATCTGGACCAAGGTCGTCGGATTCGTCAGCGTATCCGAGAGAACCATGTTGCCCGTTGCCGCTTTGGCCAGGGAGAACAACGCGATCGGGTTCCCCAGGACGCCGCCACTTTGGACCTTCCGAGCCAGAGCAGCCATGAAGAGTTGCTGGTTACTAATCCGCCCCAGGTCACTACCATCACCGATACCGTGCCTGCTGCGCAAGAACGAGAGCGCGTCGGCGCCGACGAGGGTTTGCTGTCCCGCCGCCAAATGCAACGGAGGCGTCGTGTACAGATCATTGACCGCCGAGGCCAAGCAGACGGTGACCCCGCCAACAGCGTTCGACATGGCAGTCACCCCGTCAAAGCTAATCTCCGCGGCGTAGGGAACCTGGACGCCAGTGAGCTTCTCGATCGTCAACACAACGCACGAAAGGCCACCGCGAGACAGGGTCGTATTCAGCATCACCCGGCTGGAAGGCGACGCGGTCCCGCCATCGGCCTGCGGACACGCGGGAACGGCAAGCATCAGGTCCCGGGGAAAACTGATCACACTGACGCTCTGATGATTCTGCGCAATGTGCAGCAGCATGGTCACGTCGTTATTACCCGCGCCAGAACTACCCGCGAGCTCTGCGGCCGTCCCATAGGCCCCGCCCTGGCCGGTACGCGTATCCGTGCCCGTCAATAACAGGTTTACCCCGCCGGCGATCGCGCTCACGTCCGCGGCCGGGGCAGGAGCCGCCGTGTCGCCGGGCGACTGATCAAGGTGGGCCAAATGAACACCGGGCTTGACACTACTGGCAACATCCCACGCGGCAATCGCCGCAAGGGAGCTCCCACTAACCAGGAGCACACCGAGGGTGATTCCCAAGGTCTTCGCGACCGTCCACCACGGCCCCCGAGGCGCCAACCGTCCGTGCCGAATCGGCTGACCGGCATTCCTGACACGCCCACGCAAGGGCCCAGCGTGCGTCACGGTAACCCTCTTCCGCCGGCCGAACCAACCGGAACATCCACCAACAATTGATTCGACAAAACTGTATGCCAGCAGCGACCGGAGAATCCTGTGAAAGTACTCCCGGACCAGCGCAATCTCACAGGAAGCCCGCCACGCTCACCAAACGGGGAATGACGCTCATCGCCGGACCAGGGTTAGCGTTGTTTCACTGCGTGTTCAGCAAGGAGTCCACAAATGCCATCAATGGCCGTCAACCTGCATCTGTTCGACGGGACACAAACGCGAGTTTGTGTCGACATCAACCAGTACGGCCAGCTCCCCGCCGTCATCGTGGACCCCCGCACGGAGGACGGGGGCGTTCTGCCCGGGACGTGGCTGGGCGAAAGCCACAACAGCCGACCAGACGGAACCAGCTACCGCGCGGTGCCCCGACACGACCTCGCACCGACTGCGAAAGAGTCCTCAGACGATACCTGAAGCAACCGAAAATCGCCCGTCCGTTTGTACGAGGCCGGAGCCGGGCCCGGCAACGCAACGAGTTTCTCTTCACCACCATCGAAGCATGTTCTTCGCAGCGCAGCCGCGCCGATTCGAGTCAGATTCTGGAGCTCCGTTACAAGTACCGCGCTTGGGAAAAGGATGACGCTCTTACGCCGTGGCCCGGCGCGCTCTGAGGGCGCCATTGTGCTCCGGTAGCCGATGGCCTATTCCAAAGCACGCGTGGCGGGCGCCAGCGGTCAATATCTCACTGAAGACACATGACCGCAGCGCAACTCCCAGGCAATGGTATTTCACTCCTCCGACGGTGCAGCATCTGCCTAATCGACGCAGAAGACAGGGATCGGTCGGGGCCGGTCACAGGCCTGATCCCCGCGAACAAGACCGTTGATGCCGTTCAACTCAACTCACTGTTGTGATCGTCGAGCACGGCCGTCACAAAATGCGCAACCGCATCGTCCCAATTCGGGAAGACAAAATGCTCGACCGGATCCACAAACTCCATCACCTCGTAGCTGCCCTCGGCTTTCGAAATGAACCCGACCAGTGAAAGCGCATTGTCGCGTGCGATGCGCCGATCCGTGACGCGCCACTCGCAGCCTGAGAGCGCTTTGACGTTGAGATCTTCACTCGTGCGCGTTTCCAATCGTCCCGTGATCATCTTGATTCCTCTCGTTCGATAGTGCCGAGGCTACGACCGACATCTGACAGTTCTCAGAACTGCTCATATGCAAGAGCTATGAACCCTGGCACCCGGCGCGAACATCATCCTGGATTCATTTGCGAGCGCCACTCAGGTGGCACCCAGTGCGGAAACGAAACGCTTCCAGGGAGAATCCCTACTCCAAAAGATGGGAATCGCCGCGCGTGGGCAATCGCGAGGGGCAGCACCACGAAAGACTTTCGCCTCGCTGCGAGTAGCTTGTTCATTCCGCTCTGCAGTGCATTGTCAAGTCGACGAATCGAAAGAAACGACCGCCAACGCCGTGAACTGTCTTGTCCAAGCCGGCGATACAGGCAGCCTGCGCACCTCCTCGGCCCCTTGTTGGTAGCGCTCAACGTCGACGAGGCTTTTCCAGCAACGATTTCCGAGCAGGCACAATCTGGGAGAGATATGTGACCCGACGCGACACGTGTGTGATGAACTAGCGGTTCGGGATTCCCTCAGTAGTGTCGTGGTGGCGCCCCAGCCCATTGCCGCGCACTCTGATCCGATCCCACACCCGGCAGGACACTCCCCGCAGATGACCGTATGTGAAGTACCGAGCAATTGTGGTCAATCTACAATAAAATCCACCTCCGCGGCGTCTCCTGAGAAGGGGCTTGGTTCGTGACGAGTCCGCGCAACCCGACCCGTGCGCCACGTTCAAAGACCGACCACAGGGTTCCGTCAAATAGACCGTCACAGTCAACGCGCATTAGCGTGGGTCGTTTGATCCGCTCAGAATCCCCGAACTATTTTCTACTCCTGGGAACGACGCTGTTCTTGGTCATCTTGGGCTTGATCATGGTCCTGTCTTCGTCATCAGTAGATTCCTTTGTTGCTCACGAGGGTTTCTTCGGCGTTGTGCTTCATCAAGGTGCCATCGCCCTCGTCGGTGTCCCATTGATGCTCGTGCTCAGCCGGATGCCGTTGAAGTTCTGGCAACGTATCGCTTGGCCGACGCTCATCGCTACTTGCCTCGTTCAGTTGCTCGTCTTCACCCCGCTGGGTGTGACCGTGGCCGGAAACACCAACTGGCTGTCCATTGGCAGTTTCCAATTCCAGCCATCTGAAGCCATCAAAGTCGCCCTCGTCATCTGGCTAGGCATGCTTCTGGCACAGAAGAAAGATCACCTCGACGACTGGCGCCACGTCCTCGTGCCCGTTTTCGGCATCGGCGGCACGGCCGTCATGCTCGTCATGATCCGCGGCGATCTGGGGACAACAGTAATCCTCGCCGGCATCCTCTTTGGCTCCCTCTTCTTCGCCGGCGTAAAACTACGCATGCTCGCCATTCCCTTGGGCATCGGCGCCCTGGGCGCCCTGGGTGCGGCGATGGCCAGCGGAAACCGGATGGCCCGGATACTGAGCTTTTTCGGCACGGGCTGCGATGGCTCAACCGGCACGATTTCCGCCGCATGCTGGCAACCCTTGCACGGCACGTGGGCCCTCGCGTCGGGCGGTATCTTCGGCGTTGGACTCGGGAACTCCAAAGCGAAATGGTCCTGGCTTCCAGCCGCGGACAACGACTACATCTTCGCGATCATCGGCGAGGAACTCGGTCTCATCGGCGCAGTCGTGGTGCTCGCCCTTTTCGTCCTGCTGGCCATCGCCTTCCTCCGCATCATGAACGCCACGACCAGCCCTCAAGCCAAAGTCAGCACTGCGGCCGTCATGGTCTGGATCATCGGTCAGGCACTCGTCAACATGGGCGTCGTCCTCGGATTCATCCCTGTCCTCGGCGTACCACTCCCCCTCATTTCTGCTGGGGGCACCGCCCTCCTCACCACCCTCATCGCAATCGGAATCGTGCTCTCCTTCGCACACAGCGAGGCGTCACCGACACGCACACCTCCACCCGGAAAGCCGGACGCCGACCACCCATAACTCGTCCCGCGCGCTCTCGTCGCAACACTGCACGCTGATTGAAGTGGACACGGCACGGAATCGATTCTTGGTCCACCCACGGTGTCGACGCTGTGAAATCCTTCGCCGTTGTCGCCTCGATGAACCGTCCACCGAAACGGGTCACGGCCACGACTCGGCGAACTGCCGGGCAGGACCGTCGCCGTATCAAACACGCACGGTTGCGCAACACTTTCGACCAGCTGAAACAGTGCCCCCTCCACCGGGTTTGTGCGTCGCGTCCACGAGAACATCTGTTTGACGGGAACAACGCCTAGTCTTTCGAGCGTGCAGAATGCAGCTAACAGCAACGACTCGATCAACGCGGACCACCAGAAACGGCTGGATCGATCTCGCGAAATGACGCGGAACGACTGGACGAGCGCGCCCGACAAACGGTGGAGCAGCCGGGTCCTGCACAATATCGGCACAGTGAGCGAACACGCCGCAGCGGGATTGGTTGCCGGAAGTGCGCTCGTAGTGTGGATCGCGGTCGGGATAGCGGCGGGATTTCCTCCATGGTGGGAGAACGTCCTCTACATTGCGAGTTCATCTGTGACAGTCGTGATGGTCTTCGCAATCCAACACACGCAAGCACGACAACAAGCGGTCACCCAGCGCAAGCTCGACGAGTTACTCCGAGCCCAGCCAACTGCCGACGACCGACTCATCGCGTTGGAAGGTGCGTCGGACGACGAATTGGAGGCCCTCACCGACCTCAGTCAAGAGAACCGAAAACGAGCCCTCGGTACGGATGCCCCGCCACCGATTGTGGATCCACCGAGGTAGGGAATCGAGGTAGCCCGGGTACCGACCAGATCGGGACCTGCCTAGCCAGACCGTCCCAGTCGTTGGATTTCGGTCACATTGATGAACACTGGACGTCATCACGGGCGGCGCACGCGGGCGCAGGTGACCGGAACCTTTAGCCTGTTCATATGATCACTTTGATTCAAGCGGCGATTCTGGGATTTCTCCAAGGGATCACAGAATTGTTCCCCATTTCCAGCCTTGGCCACAGTGTCATCCTGCCCACATTGTTCGGCTGGAACATCGACCAGAGCAGCGCCGCGTTCCTGGGGCTTCTCGTTGCCACCCATTTGGCTACCGCTATCGTTCTCTTCCTCTTCTTCATTAAGGACTGGATTCGGGTTTTCCGCGGGTTCGGACGTTCCATCCGGGATCGTAAAATCGGCCCCGATGACATCTACGCGAAACTGGCCTGGCTGCTCATCGCCGCAACAATCCCCGCGGGCATCGTGGGCTTGCTCTTGGAGAAGCCCCTCCGGTCCCTTTTCGCATCCCCACTGATCGCTGCCGCATTCCTTGTGATCAACGGTCTCATTCTTCTTACCGCAGAACGCCTCCGACGGCATCCGAACCGGGCTCAGACCGCTGGGGTGAGCGTTGATGCTGTTTCGAGCGGACGCCCCATTCCCGGGCGCTCGGCCAACACGCAAATGTCCGAGACCGAGAGGTCCGACGCGACGATCGCCAAGCTCACCTGGAAACAGGCGTTCGGAATCGGCGTCGCGCAGACGGCCGCCCTGCTTCCGGGAATCTCCCGATCAGGATCAACCATGGTCGGTGGACTCCTCTCTGGACTCAACCACGAAACCGCTGCCCGATTCAGTTTCCTATTGGCCACACCCATCATCGGGGCCGCGGCCGTACTGAAACTCCCGGGACTGTTCAGCCCGCAGATGGCCGATCAGAGCGGCGCGTTCCTCGTCGGTGCACTCTGCTCGGCCGTTGCCGCATGGTTAGCCACGAAGTTCCTGCTGCGCTTCTTCGAGACCAGGACACTTACCCCGTTCGCGATTTACTGCATCGTCGCTGGAACGGTCTTCTTCGTTGTCCTGCTCGCGTTCCCATAGAAGTTCGCAAGGACACCGCACGTCGAATCGGTTGAGATTCCCTTGCTGGGATCCCACACGGTCATCACTCCGTACGTCCTCGCTCGGCGGAGGAATCCTGGGCGATGACGTGCATTATGGCCGCATCACCCGCGCCGATCCGCACCTCGAGGTCATCACGGGGATCCAAACAGCCGATCGTGCAGCGGGTTCAGGATCTGTGATCGATGTCGACAGCAAGCCTCCCGCCCGATCACAGGGCGAGTTCAACCGGTCGTTGCAACACCGGGCTGTTTGAGTAACTGTAGTTGTTGGCTGAACACTTCGGCCGGAGTCTTCCAGCCGAGCACTTTGCGGGGTCGGTTGTTTAGGGCGAGAGCGACGGCTTCGAGGTCATCCGCGCTCCACCTCGAGAGGTCGGTGCCTTTCGGGAAGTACTGGCGTAGCAGCCCGTTGGTGTTCTCGTTCGTCGGTCGTTGCCAGGGCGAGTGCGGGTCGGCGAAGAACACCCTTGTTCCTGTCTCGAGCGCGAACTGGGCGTGCGCGGATAGCTCTTTCCCGCGGTCCCAGGTGAGGGTCTTGCGGAGGTGTTCGGGCAGCTTCGTCATCGACACCGTCAGCGCTGCGTTCATCGCGACGGCGCCGTAGCCACCGAGCGAGGGACCGTTCTTCACGGGTGGCATCTCACCCCAGCCTTCCAGTCTGGGCAGATGCACCAGGAGCGTGGAGCGGCTGCTGCGCTCGATGAGTGTGCCGATCGCGGATCGTCCGGTTCCGATGATCAGATCACCCTCCCAGTGCCCTGGAACGGCGCGGTCCTCGGCCTCGGCGGGGCGTTCGCTGAGGACGACATCGGCAGTGACATGCCCTTGCGGCTTGTTGCGTGATCGAGCTCGCGGTTCCCGCAGCGCACGGCCGGTTCGAAGGCACGTGACCAGTTCTCTCTTGAGCGCGCCACGGCCCTCGACGAACAGCGACTGGTAGATCGCCTCGTGGCTGATGCGCATGGACCCATCATCGGGGAAATCGACCCGGAGCCGGTGGGAGATCTGTTCCGGGCTCCACGCCATGGCCCACCGCCTGTCCTGCCGGTGCGGCTTGTTCAGCCCCTTCCACGCCGGCGTGTCAGGGCCCGTGACGATCGTGCCATCGGGTCTGCGGACGCTCCCGTTCAGCCGCTCCTGCACATACTCACGCAACCTGTCGTTGTCCACCAGCTTCGCGGTCTTCGGGCGCTTCGCGACCTGTTGCGACTTCCACTGCGCCACCAGCGCACGGTAGACCTGCTTCCCGCTCCTCGTCGCCGCGTTACAACGCAACTCGCGTGAGATCGTTCCCGGGTCGCGGCCTATCCTGCGGGCGATTTCACGCACGCCGAACTGCTGGGCGCGCAGCAGCGCAATCTCCTCACGCTCAGCGAACGACAGGTAGCGGCCCGTGGGCTCATCCAGACTGATCGGCGACATGCCGCCAGCGTGACGGAACCAACGGGACCCGACCGGCCACGACACGCCCACCTCGCCGGACGCCTCGACCGTCGTCACGCCACACGCGATAAGCCGCCAAAACTCCCGCTGCACCGCACGCGAGGGCTCAGGCCGGCCTGGTGAACGCATCGGCGGTCGCAACGCCCGATCCGCCGCCCACTGCCGCCGCGCGGCCTCGGGCGCTTTCGATATCTGCTTCCCACCGCGTCCCATCGCAAACCTCCGTGATCGAGGTGTTGCGACGACCAATTGAATCCGCCCAGTTCGCGCCTGTCTCTTTGTCAGAGGTCCCTGCCCAGCCGCGACTTTTTGGATCTCAGCTGGCGTCAGAATCCGAGTTCGGAAAGTTGATCCGGCGGACCGACGGGACAGGATCATCGACCAAGTGATATGAATCGCACCCTGCGAGGGACAGTTCGCTGCCCTGGACGACTCGGCGGACTCGGCTGAGAGATTCGCGCTGGCAGCGCCAGCCAGGGTCCAGCCGATGGGTTCCAAAATCATTGGCGTCGCGTGCATCCAAAACGGGAGTCCAATCAGAAGAGAGTTTGGGAGGCGATGACGCTTCCCGTCCATGACAAATAGCAGGAGGTAACCATGCGCAAGACCATCGCTGTCGGCGCCGTAGTCGGTGTACTCGTCGCCCTCGCGGGATTCATGCCGGCAAACGCCAATGAGAGCCACAGCCACGGGGACAACGGCCCCGCCGAACTGACCGTGTTCCACGCAATCCCGGGCGTCACGGTCGACGTTTACGTCAACGGAGCACTCACCCTGGATAATTTCACCCCCGGTTCATTCTCAGACACTCTGAGCCTTGACCCAGGCACGTATTCCGTGGCGATCACCGCCGCTGACGCCAAAGACGCCTCCAATCCCGTGATCGGCCCGATCGATCTCAAGCTGGGTAGCGGCAACAACTACACCGCGGTCGCACACCTGACCGAGGCCGGCATGCCGACCGCGACCCTGTTCCAGAACAACCCGGATCCCGTCGGAAAGGGCAAGGGCCGACTCACGGTCCGCCACGTCGCCGCTGCACCCTCGGTCGATATCCTGGCCAACGGTGCCGCCGCGATCACCGACCAGACCAACCCCGACGAGGTCGAACTGACCCTCCCGACGGGGACGATCAGCGCGGCCGTTGCCGCGACCGGCACGACCGCTGCGCTGATCGGTCCGGCCGACGTGACGATTGCCAAGCGCACGAACACCATCGTGTATGCATGGGGCAGCCTCGCTGACCACAACCTCGCCTTCGCCGTGCAGACAATCAAGCTCGACAAGGCCCACCACTAGGCACCACCCGGACACCTCCTGCGCTCTGCCATCGGAGTGCAGGAGGTGTCCGCCTCAACGCACACAAACACGAACCGAACCCGTCCGATACATCAGGGTGAGCTCCACTTGTCCCCCGTGGGCCAGACCTGCGTGTGCCCGCCGACTCGACCCGAGCCACGAGGACACAAAGATCCCTTCGACGGCCGAACCTATTGTCAGTTTCTCAGTGGCTCTCTGAAGGGGGCTTCTGGCTATGCTGTGCCTGACACCGTTCTGCGCCCACAGTGGATGGGGGACCATGAACGAGCAACATGCCGGTCAACGCTTCACTCCGAATAGCCCGGGCCCCGGGATGAGCCGCATTCTTCGAATCTTCACCGGACTGCGTAACCGATTGGAGGCGAGCGATGACACACATTGACCCCGAGAACCTTGCCATCATCGCCCTAGCCGGGGCCGACCTCACCAAAGTTGAACGCCAGCACCTCGCGGGATGTCCGGGGTGCGCGCTCGAACTCCTTTCCCTGCAGCACATCGTGGTTGTCGGCCAGGCGGCGCGCAACGTGTCCCTTACCGAGCCTGCCGAAGCGGTCTGGGAGCGGATTCATGGCGCTCTCGGGCTCAGTGCCGACGTCAAGAGCACGCCACGACGTGACCAATTCGTCGGCGCAACGCCCGCAGCGGCAACCAATGTCCCGGAGCGCGCCCAAACCCGAACTTCGAGGGATCATCTCACCGCGACGAGGGCTCGCGTACTCGTTGATCTGGCGCCGCGTCGCCGTCGGTGGCTACCTGTTTCCTTCGCAGCTGCGCTCATCGGCCTCATCGCGGGCCTGGCCGGTGGTATCTGGTTCGACTCACTTCAGCACGCCGCCGCACCGACAGTGATTTACCAAGCGCAGCTCACCTCCTTCCCCGGCTGGCAAGCACACGGCCAGGCGTCGGTTAAGGAGAGCGCGGATGGGCACCGCAACGTGACCGTCGACCTGACGGCTCCCGCCACCCCGGATAGCTCTCTACGGGAGGTCTGGCTGATCAAAGCAGACGCCTCAGGACTCATCAGCATCGGCCTGCTCGACGGAAACACGGGCCGCTTCGACATCCCCGACACTGTCGACCTCACCCAATATCCCCTCGTCGACATCTCAGCTCAACCCAACAACGGGAACCCCGCACACTCTGGGAACACGATCGTACGCGGACACCTGCAAGCCAGTTGAAGCACACTCACAAGCCCAAAGACCTGAGAACGCCTCGACCGCCGAAAAGAAACGTAGATGATCATGGCCGTGGCACTCTAGATTGCCTGAAACCCGGCAGTCCGGAGCAACCGACGAGGGCGCCCATCGGGGTCGCTGACGACGCGGCAGATGGGAACCGTCCAGGGCTGCGGCCGAGTCACTCGTTGGTAAACCCTCGTCGTCCTCCCGACGCGGCTGGGTCTGAGACTAGGGTGCCGCAGGAGGTGCGGCAGATATGTTCGCTTGTCGCTTCGCGGCGCGCCCGCCCGCGAGTGAGGAGAGGACGATGGTCACGAGCGCGCCGAGGAGGAGGGCCGCGCCCTCGCCGGGTACGAGTAGGTGGGCTTGCTCACCGATCGTGGCCGCGGCGACGGGAACCCCGAGCTGGGCAGCAGAAAGTAAGCCCAGAGGCAGCTCCTGACCGAGGAACCGAGTGGCGGCGTGGGTGAGCAGGGCGCCGCCACCGAGCGCGAGGCCCAGGAGGATCATCTGCGGGTGTGTGAGGAGGTCACCGAGGTTGAGGGACGCGCCGAGCCACACGAAGAAAAGTGGTCCGAAGAGCCCATCCGCGAGTGCGAACAGCTGTCTGGCTAGCCGGCGGGGCTCGCCGATGGCGGCGACGACCAGTCCGAAGGAGAACCCGGCCAACATGATCGAGACGTGGCCGGAGACCGCGAGAGCCGACATCGCAAAAAGGACCGCCAATTGGATGCGGAGTTCGAGAGCGAACTTGCGTTGCTCGGAGAGCCGATGCAACCGCAGTCGAGCGCCGTTTCGCTCCAGACGCGACAACGTCAGGTAGAGCACCGCAGCGGCCGCTGCGACGGCGCCCGCTCCGAGGGCCGCCCGGCCGGCGTTAGGCGGATCGATCGCCAAAGGCAGGGCGATGATCGCGACAATGTCGGCGATGGCGACCTGGGCAGTGAGTTGCAGCACCGAGTTTCCGCGCAGTCGCAGGGCATCAATCACCGGCAAGACGAGTGCCGCCGAGGACGATGCCATCAGCACGGCGTAAAGGGGCGCGTGTGCGCTCCCGAAGACGACGGCGGCACCAATACCAAGCGCCACCGCCAGGACTCCGGTGAACAACGCACGAACTGCGCCCGTGCCCAGTGCGGAGCGGATCTGCACGTCCCGCACGGGCACGTGTGAGCCGGCCACGAACATGATCAGAGCGAATCCGACATCGGCCAACAGCGTGATCGATGGGTCCGACGAATCGACCAGACGGAGCCCCGTATGGCCAACGAGGATGCCCGCCAGGATCTCGCCCAGCGTCACCGGAAGATTCCACCGTCGTGGGATCGCCAGCAAAGGCCCGAGCAGCGCAACGATCGAGATGATCGCCAGGGTTTGGAACGTCATCGCGAAACCACCACTAGGGGACGGCCGGCCGCCCCAAGATCAGGTCGGCCAGCTGCACGGGAATGTTCGTGTTCTCATCGGTGTGATATGCCGCACAGACCCGGTGGTAGCCGTCCGTAATGTGTAAAGGCACCGCCGAAGAGAGATTGCCACGAACGAGCAGGATTGGCGAGAGCTTCACGCCGGTCCGGATTTTCAGCAAGTCAGAGGCGACGTGGGGGTTGGTCACGTCAAGGAGCGGCAGGCCCGCAGCCCGCAGAATGTCCTTGGCTTTCTGAATGGTGATCGGCGTGTCTTGGAGCGCCTGCACGGTGGCGTCGACGCTCTCAGCTTGCAGGAGCAGGTGCGAGTAGTCCGCGGCGCTCGGGTAGTCCTGCGCCTCGGGCGACTCCAGCCATTTGACTTTTTTGGGCATGGTGGCCTTCCCTTGTTTTTTCGAGCAGGCTTTGGGAATGAACTTTCCGGCCCGGCCCGGCCCGGCCCGGCCCGGCCCGGGCTAGAATCCACCGCCTGATAGCTTGAGCGTAGTAGTGATCCGGCCGCTATGGAGGCAACCGCGATGCAGGCGTCGTAAGTCCATCAATTTGCGCTGAGATCGGCTTGCGGCGATGATGAGCCTCCCGGTAGGTACGTTCATCGTCAATGAATTGCACGGTCGGTGAGATTCTTCTGCACCTACCCTCTAACCACTGATACCGGGATTCTGGGTGTGGAAAACGCCGCATCTGAAGACGCCGACGGCTTTGAAGGAGGCGGTGGCGCCGTCGAAACGGATTTGGGCGGCGAAGGGAAAATGCAACCCGGTGAGCTTCTCAATCGCGAGCACGACCCAGGAGAATCCGCCCCGAGCGAGCGTCGTGTGTAGCAGCACCCGGCTCGACGCGGAGCCGGCGGACCCATCAATTTGGAGGCAGGCCTGGACAGCGAGCACCAGATCTCGCGGGAAGCTGATCACGCTCACCCTGTGGTGATCCTGCGTGATGTGCAGCAGCATCGTGACTTCGTTGTTGCCCGCTCCGTAACTTCCCGCGCGAACTCGACACTCGTCGCGTTACACACCACCCTGTCCAGTGCAAGTATCCATACCAGTCAAAAGCAGGCTAACGCCCCCGGTGATCGCTGCGACATACTCAACTGGGGCCGTCGGATGGCCCAACGAGTCACCTGTGAGCGAGATCCAGACCGGGCTTCAGATATTGCGGCCCTCAGAAGGGGTGGGCCGCAGATGCCGGTCGAATGAGTACGCGAGCGGCTGACCGGCGGGCAGTTCATCACCAAGCTGAAGCGCGTCACCCCGGAGTGTGGAGCGAATGCCCCGAATCGATGCAGGGCTCGCGATGACGAGGACCGTTTGGCGGCCGAGGAGGAAGGAAACAACGCGCTGGGAATAGAACTCGGACAGCACCCCAGCTGCGAACAATGTCGGGTCGGCTGGGTCCGTCTCTTCTAATTCGTCACCGTCCTCCCATCGCGCTCCCATTCTCCTAGCTGCATCGGTTCGGTCCAGGGGCCTTTCGGTCCGGCTGAGCCAGCCATCTGGGTAACCGCGATCGCGCCGCATGCTGGCGCGAGCACGAGGCCAAGCAGGCTCTACGTCGAGGCGACGATCTGAGATGACCGCGCGCGGGAGCTTGTGTAGTTCACACAGGAGCGTATTGACGAACCGAATACTGTTTGTTCGGGGCGGAGTGAACACGACGTCGGGAGAGAGCCTGGCCGCGGCCAGCAGATCCGCCGCGCGTTGTGCCAGGATGACGGCCGAATCGTCTACGCCGGTTCTGCCGGGCGTCTCGATGGCTGTCTCGTTGTGAACAGGGACAGAGTCGATCGTGTCCCCGAATCCCAACAGAATCAGTACACCGAATTCACTCATCCGCCTCGCGCTCCTTCCACAGCGGGATACTGCAGCATGGGGCGTCCCTCGACTTCGAGGCGACGGTTGTGCAGGATGACCACAGTCAAACACCATGCAGCCGGGCAATCTAGGAAGGCCAGCATGTCCTACCACGGGTTGGATCCGGGGCCCTGTCCTGTGTGCACGGCATCGTTATCCGCCAGTGGGCGGCGGACTCACGGTCGGTTTGCTGCGGGTCTGAGCGTAGCCACACCTTGCTTGCGGAGCAGTAAATTCTCCGTGTAGCGTGACTCTCGCAGGGCGCCACTTGTTAGCTGAGGCTCCTTTGCGGATACAAGCCAGCGACCCCCAACGTCTAGAGACGCCCCGGGTCAGGACAGGTTTTCCCGGAACAAGGGATTGCCCCGATTGGCTCCCGACTCCCGGGTTAACGCCGCAAAGTGCCAAAGGTCTTATGAGAAGAGGTCACCTCGGCCGGTCAGGTCGGACTCTTCGTGCGCGCTGAACGAAGTGGAGGGAGCACGCCGATGAGCGAGAGCCATAGACCCTGTCTCCCTCTGCCCGTAATTGCCCGTTAGACACTCGCTCTTCCCCGCGCGCGGCCCCTGGCCCGCGCTCTTCCGGCAACGCCTCCGGAATTCCCACGCTTACACATACTCGCTCCCTGCGCAGAAAGCCGCACACGATGACGAACAGCAGCGAAAGCGTCACCAGCCCTGAAACCGGCCCGACCCCGACGGGGCCGCTTTCCGCTGTGCTCGACTCAGCCCATCTCGGCGATATTGAAGGTGCAATGGGAACAATTCGTTTGGGTGATGATGCGCCTCGCCGAGGGTTCCCGGCCAAGTTTCGTACCCTGCTTGCGATCCTCGGCCCCGGGCTCATCGTGATGGTGGGAGATAACGATGCCGGTGCCTTCGGGACCTACACCGAGGCCGGGCAAAACTACGGCACCTCACTCTTATGGACCTTGCTCCTGCTCGTTCCGGTTCTGTACGTGAATCAGGAGATGGTATTGCGGCTGGGTGTGGTGACCGGGGTAGGCCATGCCCGGTTGATTCTGGAACGGTTCGGAAAATTCTGGGGTGCGTTCAGCGTCATCGACCTGTTCATCCTGAACGCGCTCACCATCGTCACCGAATTCATCGGGATCAGTCTGGGGCTCCAATACCTGGGCATCCCTCAGGTCCCCGGCGTCATCGTCGCAGCCCTGCTCGTGCTAGCCGCCGTAAGTACAGGGTCCTTCAAGAGATTCGAACGCGTCAGCCTGTTCCTGGTTGCTGGGTCACTGCTTCTGATTCCCATTTTCGTGCTCTCTCGCCCGGATCTGGGCGAGATGGCCAGGAACTTCATCCTCCCGGGAATGCCCGCGGGTTCACAACTCTCGACAGTGATGCTGCTGATCATCGGAATCGTCGGGACCACGGTCGCCCCGTGGCAGTTGTTCTTCCAACAGTCGTACGTCATCGACAAGCGCATCACCCCGCGCTTCATGAACTATGAAAAGGTCGACCTGTGGATCGGGATTTTGATGGTCATCGTGGGTGCGGCGGCGATCATCGGCTTCACCTCTGCGACGTTCACGGGGCGACCAGAATTCGGCAACTTCACCGACGCTTTGGGAGTGGCAGAGGGCCTCGGTAAGTATGTGGGGCCGGGCGTGGGAATCATGTTCGCGATCGCGCTGATCGACGCATCGATCATCGGGGCGGCTGCCGTCGGCCTCTCGACGTCATACGCCCTGGGCGACGTGTTGGGATTGAAGCATTCCCTGCACCGCAAACCGTGGGAGGCCAAAGGGTTCTACGCCGTGTTCGCGGGCCTCCTCGTGATCGCTGCCACCGTCGTCCTCATCCCCGGTAGCCCGCTCGGACTCTTGACCGTCGGCGTGCAAACCCTCGCCGGAGTGCTGTTGCCCTCCGCCACAGTCTTTCTTCTTTTGCTCTGCAACGACAAGGAAGTCCTCGGACCCTGGGTCAACGGCAAGTGGCTGAACCTGTTCACCTCGGTGGTGGTCGCCATCCTGGTCATGCTTTCTATCGTCCTCACGGCCAGCGTGTTGTTCCCGGATATCACGGCCGGTACGATCCTGTGGATCCTCGGTGGGGGCACCTTCCTCGGCCTGGTCACCGGTCTGATCGTGGGTGTGGTGCGCCGCCGACGCCCGGCTCGGGAGCCCGTCCCGAAGATGGAGCACGCTCAGCGGTTGCGCTGGCGGATGCCACCCCTGGCCCTTCTATCCAGACCCGAGCTCTCTTCGGGCCGGCGCGTCGGCCTTGCCGTCTTGCGCACGTACCTGCTCCTGGCGATGGCGTTGGTCGTCGTGCGGGTCGTTCAACTCGCTCTCGGCCACTGAGCAAATGAGTCTTACGCTCAAGTCAACATCCTCAACTCCGCCAAGAACCCAAGCAACGATCGGGAAAGAAGACCCACAGTGAACACGACGATCCGCGGTATGACCGATTCCGAGGTCGGCCTCTCGCAGTTGCTCCGGCACACCGTCGTTGACGGTCAAGGCAAAGCCCTCGGCAGACTCTCTGACGTCATCGTCCGACTCCGCGGAGACGATTATCCGCTCCTGACCGCGCTGGTGGTCCGGGTCGGCTCCGAAACGGTATTTGTCCCCATCGCCGACGTCCAGGACCTCGCGCCCGAAAACGTCCAGCTTGCCAGCGCCCGTCTCGACGTCCGGGCCTTCGAACGCCGGCCAGGAGAAGTGCTCCTGAACGCGGATGTCCTCGGCCACCGGCTCATCGACGTGGACCTCGCCTCCCTGGTCCGCGCCCACGATGTGTACATCACCCGCCTAGTCCCGGCCCACGACGTATATCTCAGCCCGGCCCCGGGCGTCTGGGTCGTCACCGGGCTCAACGTCCACCAGTCACACTGGTGGTCCCCACGCCGCGACAAGGACAATCATCCTGTGCGGGACTGGCGCTCCTTCGAAGCCCTGATCGGACACCAACCCTCCGTACTCGTTCGCACGTCGTTCGGGAAGCTCCGCCGGCTGAAGGCCGCACAGATGGCGGACATCATCGAAACAGCAGACGCCAAGGAACAGGATGAGCTCCTCGCCCAGGTCCACGCAGACCCAGAATTCGAAGCGGACGTTTTCGAAGAACTCGAAGACGACAGTCTGTCCCAACTCCTCAAGTCCAGAAGCACCGCGGATGTCGCCTCGGTCCTGTCCCGTATGCGTGCCGACGACGCCGCTGACGCGATTACCGACCTGCCCCAGGAGAGGCGCCAGGAGGTGCTTTCACTCCTCCCCGAACCTCATCGCACCAAAGTCCTCACACTCTTGGGTTATCACAACGCAACAGCAGGAGGACTCATGGGTGTGGAGTACCTCGCCCTGTCTGAAACCGCCACCATACGGGACGCCCTTGACATCATCCGGACCTCCACAACCGAACAACCCGAAGCACTCACAACCATCTACACCCTCGACAGCAACGAGCGGCTAACCGGAGCGATCAGCATCATCCGCGCCCTCCAGGCCGACGCGCAGCTCGCCCTGAAGGAAGTAGTCGACCCCGAACCAGTTCACGCAGCCCCCGAAGACGACATCATCGACGTCACAACTCGGATGGCGGACTTCAACCTCCTCACCCTGCCAGTAGTGAATGAAGACGGGCATATCCTCGGCATCATCACAGTCGACGATGCCCTCGAAGCCGCACTCCCAGAAGACTGGCGACGCAGAGAAGCACAGGCGCACAGCTCCCAGCCTCCACTCACCGACGAAGACTGAACCGCCCAAATGGGCGGCGAACTACTGACAACGCTGATCACGGCGGTGCTGAGCGTTGATCGACCGCCACGCATTCACGTTCCGAGGACAGGACGATCAACGTAGTCCTCACCGTCGACACCTGCACCCCAGCCAGGGGCGCGGCGGAATTTGTGGGTCTGTCAAGTTTTCGGTGTAACTGGGTTTGATTTTTAGTTGTCGCGGATGGAGAGTCGGCCGTTGAAGGTGATGTCGAAGGCGTTGAGGGCTGCCTTCCATCGTTGGGTCCAGCGGGCTCGTCCTTGGCCGGTGGGGTCCAGGCTCATCACGGCCAGGTAGACGCATTTCAGTGCGGCCAACTCGTTGGGGAAGTGGCCGCGGGCGCGGACGGCCTTGCGGATCCTCGCGTTGACGGACTCGATCGCGTTCGTCGTGCAGACGATCCGGCGGATCTCGGCATCGAACTGCAGGAACGGTACGAACTCGGCCCAGCTCGCTTCCCACATGCGCACGATCGCCGGGTACTTCTTCCCCCACGCCTCGACGAACTCGAGGAAGCGTTCCTCGGCCGCGTCGACGGTCGCGGCGGTGTAGACCGGTTTGGCTATGTCAACCCAACTGGGACCCACCTGGGCAATCTAAGCGGGACCCGGAGTCTGGTCACAACGAGTGATACTGGGGTATGCGTGTAGAGATTCT
>NZ_SOFR01000003.1:0-24026 GCF_004402735.1 Cryobacterium sp. MDB1-18-1
CCCCGCCCGCGCCCGGCGCACCCCCCGCTCCTCCGGCTCCGCCGGCTCCACCCGCGCCCGGCGCCGCGGTCTCTGCCGGCACCGCCGGCCCGGCCGCGTCCGCCGGCTTCGCTCCCCAATCGTCGTGGATCGCGACGCCTTCCGCGACCGAGAATCCGTACCAGGCCGACTACCGGAACCGGAACGGGATCCCGTCGGCGACGCCGGAGACCTACCCTGCGGCATCCGCTTACCCGGGCGCACCGGGCACGCCGGCAACCGCCGCGTACCCGGCGACCGCGGCGAGCGCGACGGCAGCGAACCAGTCCTGGCAGGAGCAGAACCGGGTGCGCTCCGAACAGAACCGTGCCTGGCGCGAGCAGAACCTCGCCTGGCAGGAGCGCCAGCCCCAGCGCCAGGCCGAACACGCCGCCTGGCGCCGCGGCCGCCGGCCGAGCGCCGCCCTCTCGGCGATCACCCTCGGGTTCGCACTGCTCGCCGGGGCGATCGCAGCGTTCGTCTACGCGCACGGGGTCTGGTCGAACTCCGCGTTCGTGCTCGGCCTCGCCGTCGCCCTCGGCGTCGCGGCGATCGGGATGATCGTGTCCGGCATCCGCGGCCGGGAGAGCGGGGCCCTCGGCGGGCTCGCGTTCCTCGCCGCGCTCACCCTCGTCGCCCTCGGCTGGATGCCGCAGGGCACCCAGTTCGCCTTCGCCGGCACCCACAACTGGGCCGTGCCCTTGTCCTCGGCCGGGGCTCCCCCCGGCTACGCGATGTTCGCCGGCACTCCGACCGTCGATCTCAGCGCCCTCGACAACGCCCCAGCGAAGGACGTCCGAACGATCGACGTCTGGCTCGGATTCGGTGTGACGACGCTCGTGCTGCCGAGCGACCGACCCGTCGAGGTCGAGGTCAACCTCCTCGCCGGCGTCGTGACGACCGGCGGCGAATCGGGCGACCCCGAGCGCGCCGGCGTCTTCATCCGCGACGTGCGCACCGTCAACGCCACGGATGCCCGGGCCGTCACCCACGTTCGGGTCTGGTCGTTCGCCGGCCAGGTCGACCTCACCCAGTCCGGCGCCCGCGTCGGCACCGCACGCTAGGAGTCCGCCATGACCGATCCCGTCACCCCGCCCACCGGTTCGGGCCGTCCCGGCGGTTCCGCAGAGCCGCCGGCGACCGGCGAATCGCCCGAGTCCGCCGGCTCCCCCAAGACCACCGCATCATCCGATTCCGCCGCACCCGAGACCGCGGTGCTCCCCCTCAACGCGACCATCCCCTTCCCGATTTCGGAGGCCGATACGGAAGTGCTCCCGTTCGACACGACGGACCGTTCCGGAAACGCCGAGACCGAAGTACTCCCGGCCGAGCCGGTCATTCCGGAGTTCACCGCATTCACCGCACCGCGGGAAAGCGCGATGCCTCTGGCACCGAGTGCCGCTGCGAGTGCGAGTGCGACACCTCCGTCCGGCTCGACGCCGCCGCCCACACCTCCGACGCCGACCGCGCCGACCGCGCCGACCGCGCCGACCGCGCCCGCTTACGCGGCTCCGGGCGCGCCCACCCCGGAGACATGGCCGACGGCGCCGGCGCGGCGGCGGCATCCGCTCTTCGGCACGATCTTCTGGGGAACGGTGATGCTCGCCTTCTCTGGCTTCATCATCTACCGCACGATCGTGCCCGGCGAGACCGACCCCGCGCTGTGGCTGCTTGGCGGCGTGATCCTGATGGGGCTCGTGCTCATCGTCGCGGGGATCGCCGCGGCCGCTCGCCGCGCGACCTGACCGGCCCCCGAGTTCGGACTCGGATGTCGGTTGAGCGCCCCGCCCCGTCCCGCGCGCCATTTCCGCCGCTACGCTACCGGCATGCCTGGCGCGGAGCGGCGCACCTGGCGCGTGAGAGCGGATGCCGGCAGGCGCGCGGCAGCGAAACCAGGAACTACAGGCCGAGGCCGACGAGCACAGGCTCCGGCTGCAGGATCACGCCGAACTCCGCCTGCACGCGCTGCTGCACGAAGCGGGCGAGCTGGGCGATCTCCTCGCCGCTCGCGCCGCCGGTGTTCGTCAGGGCGAGGGTGTGCTTGCTCGACACCGCGGCGCGGGAGCCGGGCAACCGGAAGCCGCGGGAGATTCCGGCATGCTCGATGAGCCAGGCCGCGCTGAGCTTGACGAGCGGAACAACCTCGACCGCGCCGGGCACGGGGCCGATCCCGTAGTAATCCTCGAGCGGGATCACCCGGTCGGGAAGCTCGGGGTCGTCCAGCGGCCAGCGCGGCGCGGACTCCGGCAGGGTCCGCGAGAAACTCAGGGAGACGATCGGGTTCGTGAAGAACGAGCCGGCGCTTGTCGCATCCGGGTCGCCCGGGTTGAGCAGCATCCCCTTCGCGGCACGCAGCCGCAGCACGGTCGCGCGCACGTCCGCGAGCGGCACCCGGTCGCCGACATGTACGCCGAGGGCGTCCGCGAGCTGGGGGAAGGCGAGGGGGCGGCTCAGCGCTGCCCCGAGAACGGATGCCTCGGTCGCGGTGTCCCACAGCTCCAGCTCGACAGCCACGACGAGGCCGCGGAGTCCGTGCTTGAGCAGCGACGTGCGGTAGCCGAGCTCGAGTTCTGCGGCGGGGATGCGGCGCCGTTCGCCGCTCTCGTAGTCGAGGAAGTCGATCGCGACGAGGCTGTTGGCGAGTTCCTGGCCGTATGCGCCGATATTCTGCACGGGCGCGGCCCCGGTGGAACCGGGGATGCCGGAGAGGGCTTCGATCCCCGACCATCCCTGCGCGACGGTGTGGGCGACGAGATCGTCCCAGGGTTCACCGGCCTGGACCCGCAGGATCACGCGGTCGGCGGAGCGCTCGACCGTGATGCCGCGGGTCAGCACTCGTACGACGGTGCCGTCGAATTCGGTGTCCGCCGCGACGGTGTTCGAGCCGCCGCCGAGCAGCAGCCAGTCCTCGCCGGACGCCCAGGCGTCCTGAACGGTCTCGATGAGCTCGTCCTCCGTCTCCGGCGCGAGCAGGAACAGCGGTCGCCCGCCGGTGCGGATCGTGGTGAGGTCGGCGAACGTCGTCGGCGCAGCATCCGCCGGCACCATACCGGCGGTCACGCCGTGCCCGGCGTCCGTTTCGGCCTGCCCGGACGCGGGCGCCGACGCTGGTGCGGGCACCGAACCGAAAGCGGGGTCCGTCATCGGGGGCCTAGGCGAGCGAGACGCGTGCCTGCGCCTTGCCGAGGACGGTCTGGTCGTTCGCGGTGACCGTGAGGTCGATGCGCACGATGCCGGCATCCGCTTCGATGCGGCCGACCTTCGCGACCACGGACACGACGGCGCCGAGCGTGGGATCGACGAGCACCGGGCGGGTGAAGCGCACCTGGTAGTCGATGACGCGGGCGGGGTCGCCGGCCCAGTCGACGACGGGCTGCACGGCGAGGCCCATCGTGAGCATGCCGTGGGCGAGCACGCCGGGCAGGCCGACGGAGACGGCGACGTCGTCGCGGTAGTGAATGGCGTTGAAGTCACCGGATGCCCCGGCGTACCGCACGAGGGAATCGCGCGTCAGCGGGAAGAGGCCGGTGGCGACGATCTGGCCGAGGGTGAGCTCATCGAGTGCGGGCGTGGCCGCGGGTTCCTGGGTCATTCGTCTCCCCTGACGACGAGGGTGGATGTCGCGGTGACGACGTGGGCGCCGGTCGCGTCGACGACGCGGGACTCCGCGGTGACCATCGAGTGGCCGCCGAGGCTCTTCACGCTCGCGACGGAGAGGGTGGCGGTCAGTTCGTCACCGGCGACGATCGGGCGGCTGAAGGTGAAGCGCTGCTCGCCGTGCACCACGCGGCTGAAGTCGATCCCGCCGTCGGGCTCGGCGAGGAGCTGGGCGAGGGTGGCCTCCTGGACGACGACCGCGAAGGTCGGCGGGGCGACGACGTCGGCGTAGCCGGCCGCACGGGCGGCCGCCGGGTCGTGGTTGATCGGGTTGCGCGCGAAGACGGCACGGGAGAACTCCCGCACCTTCTCCCGACCGACGAGATAAGGGGCGACGGGCGGGAAGACCCGGCCCTGCAGTTCGGGGTTGACAGACACACGAGGAGTTTACCGGGCAGACTGGATCCGTGGAATTTGTACGCGTACGCCTGACCGACGCCGAAGTGGTCCCCCTGTTGAGCGATCTCAATCGCGAATACACGCTGCGGTACGGCGGCGGCGATGACGTTCTCGAGGACAAGGCCGCGGATTTCGCGGCACCCGATGGCGGGTTCATCGTGCTGCGCGAGGGCGACGTGACCGTCGCGGGCGGCGGCATCCGTCGGTTCGATGCCGACACCTGCGAGGCGAAACGCCTGTGGACAAGCCCCGCCTACCGCAGGCAGGGGTACGCCGCCGCGGTTCTCGGCGCGCTCGAAGACCTCGCCCGCGAGCTCGGCTACTCCCGACTGCGCCTCGAAACGGGCTACCGGCAGCCGGAGGCTCTCGCCATGTACCGCAGCCTCGGCTACACCGAGATCGGCAACTACGGCGTCTACGAGCATGCGACCGGCTTCGAGCGGATGCTGGGCGCACGCACGATGTGACGCGGCCGTAGTGGCCCCGTGGCCTCCCGGGCAGTACCGTGGGGAGTGCTATGCATAACAAATTAGAGCCACACCCCGACCTTCCCATCGACCTTCCGACGGCCGAGCGCATCCACGCGGCCGTCGAGCACTACGGCGAGACCGCGGTGGTCGACAGTTCCGTGGCCTTGTTGCGCGCCAAGAACGCCGGCAAGGACTTCCTTCTGTACGCCGGCGGCCGCCACGCGCTCGGCATTCTCGAGGGCGCCCCTGCGCTGTACTGGCCCGAGCTCTGGGGCGCGCGTGCGCTGCTCTACGTCTGGGGAGAGTCGGCCGCGCCGTACATCGTCGTCGGGCTGAACAACCAGGCCTGGCGGGTGCGCGAGATGTGCGCCCGCGTCGTGCAGCTGCGCGAGCTGCAGGTCGCCCCGAAGCTCGTGCGTCTCACGACGGACGAGGTGCCGCGCGTGCGCGCCGCCGCCCTGCACGCGCTCGCCGCCCAGGGCACCGAGGAGAACCTCCCCACGATCGTGCAGCGCCTGCGCGACCCCGACAAGGAGGTGCGCCGCGCCGCCCAGCAGGCCCGCGATGTGCTGCAGGAACGCTGGCAGCTGTCCCGCGACCCGAGCCAGGGCGAAGAACAGACCCACGGCACGAAGCACAGCCACGGAACGAAGCACAGCCACCCCGAGCGCTGACCCCAGCCGCGGGCGGGTAACATCGCGCTGGTGACGGATGCGGGGCACGCCCGCAGCAACAGGGGGTCGGATGTACCAGCGCTTCATCGCCATGGGCGACAGCTTCACCGAGGGGGTCGGCGACGAACTCCCCGACGGGCGGTTGCGCGGCTGGGCCGACCTCGTCGCGCTCGGGCTCGCCGCGGCATCCGCTGCCCCGGTCTCGTACGCGAACCTCGCCGTGCGCGGCCGGTTGCTCGGCCCGATCGTCGCCGAACAGCTCGAACCCGCGCTCGTCCAGGCGCCCGACCTGCTGTCCATCTGCGGCGGCGGCAACGACATGATGCGCCCGCGCGTGGAGATTTCGCGCGTGGTCGGGCTGATGAGCGAGGTCGTCGAGGCCGGGCTTGCGCACGGCGCGCACATGCTCGTGCTGAGCGGCGGCAACCCCTCGAAGCAGCTCCCCCTCGGTGCGCTCATGCAGCGCCGCGGCGACCAGCTCGCCGACGCCGCCCGCGCGGCCTTCACCCGGCCCGGCGTCACGCTCGTCGAGAACTGGGCGGATGCCCGGCTCACCGATACCCGGTACTGGTCGGCGGACAAGCTGCACCTGAACGCGAGCGGGCACACCCTGATCGCGTCCAATGTGCTCACGGCTCTCGGCGTACCGGTTCCTGCGGAGTGGTCGGCGACGGATGCGTCGGGGGCCCCTGCGGCCCCTCCGGCCCAGCGGATGCGCACCGCGGCTTACTACCGCGGCTACGTGTTGCCGTGGATCGGGCGGCGCCTGACCGGCAAGTCCTCCGGCGACGGCCGCGAACCCAAGATCCCGCTCCTCACGGCCGTCGACCCCGCCTGAACGACCCCCGCACGCCCTGAGGTGTCGCATATCGACGTTCCTGAGCCTTGGGAACGTCGATCTGCGACACCTCACGAGGCCCGCCACCCACGCGCTGAAGTGTCGCATATCGAGGTTCCTGAGCCCCGGGAACGTCGATCTGCGACACCTCACGGCCGCTCGGCGGCGCGGCTCAGAGGGCGGGCGGCACGCGGAGCAGGGCTCCCTCCGAGCGGCAGGTCGCGGCCGCGATGCGCATGGCGCTCGCGAGCAGATGTTGCCAGCCTGCGGCATCCGTCGGGACGCCGTCACTGAGGAAACTCTGCACGCTCGACGCCAGGGTCGCGTCGCCGCCGCCCATGGTGTCGACGACCGCGCCGGGCAAGGACGCGATCGGCTCGCTCACGAGCAGGCCGTCGTCGGTCTTGATCGAGGCCCCTGCGCGGCCAGCGGTCGCGAGCACGTGGTGCGTTCCGCTCGCGACGAGGCGCTCGCGCAACTCCTCGAGGCTGCTGCCGTAGAGGAGCTCCGCGTCCTCGTCGCCGACCTTGGTCAGCAGGCTGCTCGCTGCGGCGCGCTCGAAGTTCTCCACGAAGCGGGCCTTGTCGTGCAGCATCCCTGCCCGCGGATTCGGGTCGATCACGAGGCGGTGCTCGCCGTCGCCGACCGCGGCGAGGAACTCATCCGTCTGCGCGGTGTCGTCGAACGGGAAGCAGCTGACGACGACGAGCGGCGCGGCATCGAGGGCGGCGCGCTCCCGGGGACCGAATTCGATGCGCCGCTTCTGCGCGGCTTCGTTGAAGGCGTATCTCGGCTCACCGTCGGTGCGGTCCGACGTCGCCCGGGAGCTCCCGAAGGGTCCGGGCGTCGCGATCAGCTCCACGTCGTAGCTGGCGATGAAGTCCCGGAGCACGGCGCCGTCTGCGTCGTCGCCGACCATCGCGATCAGGGTCGTCGGCACGCCGAGGATGGCGAGGCCGACGGCGACGTTGAGCGCCGCCCCACCGGGGAACTCCTGCACTGAATCGGGTTCGCGCATCTCGTCGATGAGCGCGTCGCCGACGACGACGACGCGCGGGCGGGTCGCCCCAGCACCCGCAGTCTCGGTGTCTGGCGCTGTCTGGTTTTCTGTCATTTCGGTCTCATCTCCCCTGATCCGCGAGTGATCAGCTCGGTTGGTACAACATAGGTTCTCCCGGCGGAGCGGTCTCCGTCGAGTCGGGCAAAGATCCGTGCGGCAGCGAGCCGGCCGATCTCGTGCGGGTTCTGCGCGACGACCGTGACGCCCGGTTCGAGCAGGTCGGCAAGAGGCACGTCATCGAAGCCGACGAGCGCAACCGTGTGGTGTGCGCCCCGCTCGCGCAGGCCGCGCACCGCGCCGATGGTGATGAGGTTCTGGCTGCTGAACACGGCGGTCGGCGGATGCTCCGACTCGAGCAACGCGATCAGCGCGCGGTTCGCGGCGTCCTCGTCGTGCAGGCCGGTGATGACCGGGATGTCCGCGGTCGCGACCCCGGCCCGCCCGAGTTCTTCGAGGAACCCGCGGCGGCGTTCCTGCGCCGTCTGGATGTCGGCCCGGTCGCCGAGGAAGGCGATCCGCCTGTGCCCGTACGAGAGCAGATGCCGCGTCGCGGCCGCCGCACCCGCCGCGTTGTCGCTCACGACGACATCTGCTTCGACGCCGGCCGGCTCGCGGTCGACGAAGACGACGGGAGTGCCGCGGCGCAACTCGGGCAGGAGGTAGCTCTGGCTCTTCGACACGGTCGTGAGGATGAGGCCGTCGACGCGACGGCGCAGGAACGCGGACACCGCGACTTCTTCACGGTCGGGGTCGTCGTCGAGGCTCGACGCGAAGACCGCGACGCCGCGGGCGTTGGCCGCGTCCTCGACGGCGCGGTGCATCGCGCCGGAGAACGGGTTGCCGACGCTGCCGACGAGCAGGCCGAGGGTGCTGCTGCGGCCGTCGGCCCTGCGCAGGTTGCCCGCATGCAGGTCCGGGTGGAAGTCCAGGCTCTCGGCCGCGGCACGCACCCGGGCGATGGTGGCGGGCGACACATTCGGTTCACCGTTGATCACCCGGGAGACGGTCTTCACGCCGACCCCGGCGAGCGCTGCAACGTTCTTCATCGTGGGGCGGGCACGCGGGTCGACGACGTCCACCGGGCTCGCAGCCCAGTCTTCCGGTCCTGACATCGATGTCACAGTTTGGTCTCCGCCTCACGATTGCACTTGACCTTATTACATTCACCGCTGAAGATGATCACTGACATCGTTGTCAGGGAGCACCCTCCCCCCTAGCAAGAGGAGATTCAAAGATGAATCGCACCACCACACAATCCACCGTCACGCGGATGATTGCCGCCGCTTCGGTCGCCACGCTCGCCACGATCGGCTTCGCCGGTTGTTCCTCGAACGCCTCGAGCAGTTCCACCACGGGGGCCGCCTCCGGCCCGATCGGCGTCTCGCTCATCGTCAAGACCACCACCAACCCCTTCTTCGTCGCAATGGAAGACGGCGCCAAGAAGGCCGCAGACGCGGCCGGCGTCACCCTCACTCTCGCTGCCGGCAAGGCAGACGGCGACGAGGCGAGCCAGATCACCGCCGTCGAGAACGCCATCTCCAAGGGCGACAAGGGCATCCTGATCACCCCGACCGGCCCCAGCGTCGAGGACGCGCTCGTCAAGGCCCGCGCCGCCGGCCTCTTCGTGATCGCGCTGGACACGCCGCCGACGAACAAGGATTCCGTCGACATCACCTTCGCGACGGACAATTACCTCGCCGGCCAGGACATCGGCAAGTGGACCGCTGCAAAGCTCGCCGGCCAGAAGGCCACCATCGCGATGCTCGACCTCTTCGGCGACAAGATCGTCTCGGTCGACGTCAACCGCGACCAGGGCTTCCTGGACGGGATGGGCATCAACACGGCCGACAAGGCCAAGAACGGTGACGAAGCCAAGACCGGAACGTACAGCGGCGGCGACTACGAGATCGTCGGCAACGAGCCCACGAACGGCGCGGAGGACGGCGGGCGCACCGCGGCCGAGACGCTCCTGAGCAAGAACCCGAACATCAACGTCGTCTACACGATCAACGAACCCGCAGCTTACGGCGCCTACCAGGCGTTCAAGGCGGCGGGCAAGACCGACATGATCGTCGTCTCGATCGACGGCGGCTGCGCGGGCGTCAAGCAGGTCAAGGACGGCATCATCGGTGCGACCGCCCAGCAGTACCCGGTCAAGATGGCCGAACTCGGCGTGCAGGCGATCGTCGACCTGATCAACAAGGGTGCGAAGCCGACCACGAGCCCCGGCCTCGACTTCTACAACACCGGTGTCGCGCTCGTGACCGACGCCCCGCAGACCGGGGTCGACTCGATCGACACGACGAAGGCATCCGGCATCTGCTGGGGCTAGCCAGAGCCGCTACCGCTCCCGTGGGGTGCCGAGAATCGATTCCGGCATCCCACGGGGCTTCCCTGTAGGCGTTTAGGAAACCGGAGCCCATCGTGACCCAGCCCACCCAAACCGCGAACCCGGCAACGGGCCCGCATGACCTGGCCGAGGAATTCCTCGACCGCACCACTCCCCTCAGCCGGCTGCGCGGCCTCATGCACCGCTACCCGGCGATCAGCCCGGCCGTCGTGCTCGTCATCGCGATCATCGTGTTCGGGATGCTCAACGAGCGGTTCCTCAACCCGGCCAACCTCTCGCTGATCACACAGCAGGTCGCCGTCGTCGGCACCCTCGCCATCGCCCAGACCCTGATCATCCTCACCGCGGGCATCGACCTTTCCGTCGGCGCTGTGATGGTGCTCAGCTCGATGGTGATCGCCCAGTTCACGGTGCAGAACGGCGTCTCGCCGGTCGTGGGCCTGCTCGCGGGGCTCCTCGTCGCACTCGCGGCCGGCGCCTTGAACGGCTTCCTCGTGACGCGGCTGCGGCTTCCCCCGTTCATCGTCACCCTCGGCACCCTCAACGTCTTCGTGGCGCTCACGCTGCTGTACTCGAACGGCGCGACGGTCCGCGGCGGCGACATGCCCGACCTCCTCACCTGGACGGGGACCACGTTCTCCATTGGCGGGGTCAACTTCACGATGGGCGTGCTGATGATGCTCGTCCTCTACGTCGTGATCGCCTTCATCCTCTCCCAGACCGCATGGGGCAGGCACGTCTACGCCGTCGGCGACGACAAGGAGGCTGCCCGCCTGGCCGGCATCAGCGTCAGCCGGGTACTCATGAGCGTCTACCTCGCCGCCGGGGCGATTCTCGCGATCGGCGCCTGGATCCAGATCGGCCGCAGTAACGCGGCCTCGCCGAACGCGGGCACCGACCTCAACCTCGACTCGATCACCGCCGTCGTCATCGGCGGCACGAGCCTCTTCGGCGGCCGCGGAACGATCTGGGGCACCCTGCTCGGCGCCCTCATCGTCGGCGTCTTCCGCAACGGGCTCTCCCTCGCCGGACTCGATGTGCTCTGGCAGACCTTCGCGGTCGGCGTGCTCATCGTCCTTGCTGTCTCCGTCGACCAGTGGATTCGAAAGGTACGCAAATGACCCTCCTCGATGGCAGCACATCGTCGGCCGCAGGACCGTCCGTGGTCCGAGAGCCGATCCTCACGGCAACGAAGCTCGTCAAGACCTACGGCCGCGTCGTCGGCCTCGACGGGGTCAGCCTCGAGCTCTACCCCGGCGAGGTCCTCGCGATCATCGGCGACAACGGTGCGGGCAAGTCCACCCTGATCAAGTGCCTGACCGGCGCCGAAGTCGCCGATGAGGGCGAGATCACCCTCGACGGGAAGCCCGTGCAGTTCAAGCGGCCCCAGGACGCGCACGCCGCCGGCATCGAGACGGTCTACCAGACCCTCGCCGTATCCCCGGCCCTCGACGTGGCCTCGAACCTCTTCCTCGGCCGTGAACTGCGGCGTGCGGGCCTGCTCGGTTCGGTGTTCCGCATGGTCGACAAGAAGGGCATGCGGAAGCGTGCGCGGCAGGAGCTGGCCGACCTCGGCATCAGCACCCTGCAGGACGTCACCGTCGCGGTCGAGAACCTCTCCGGCGGTCAGCGCCAGGCGGTCGCCGTCGCGCGCGCGGCGGCATTCGGTTCCAAGGTCGTCGTCCTCGACGAACCGACGGCGGCCCTCGGCGTCCGCGAGTCGAACCAGGTGCTCCAGCTGGTCAAGAACCTCCGCGACCGGGGCATCCCGGTCATCCTGATCAGCCACAACATGCCGCACGTGTTCGAAGTCGCCGACCGTATCCACATCCAGCGCCTCGGCAAGTGCGCCGCGACGATCACGCCGCAGTCGCACTCGATGACGGATGCCGTCGCGATCATGACCGGGGCCAGGAAGGCATGACCATCACACCGCCCACGCATCCCGGCGAGCCCGTCGCCCTGTACGCCGAATTCACCGCCCTCCCCGGCCGCGGGGACGAGGTGGCCGCGCTCCTCGCCGGCCTGACCGTCGACGTTCGCCGGGAGCCGGGCAACGTGACCTTCGACCCGCACCGCCGCGTTTCGGACCCGCTCGAGTTCTTCGTGTACGAGGTGTACCGCGACGCCGAAGCGTTCCAGGCGCACATCACGGCGGCCTACGGGGCCGTGTTCAACGCAGCCCTCGGCGACCTGATCGAGGGCGAGGGATCGGAGCTGACCTGGCTGACTCCTCTCACCGTCTGATTTCTGCGAGGGCCGATCGTTGGGCATCCTAGAAGCGGATGCCCGACGACCGGGCGTCCCGAAAGGTAACCATGCGCCTCATCCTGATCCGGCACGGCCAGACGGTGTCCAACGTCGGTGGTCTCCTCGATACCGCGCACCCCGGCGCCGACCTCACGCCGCTCGGTCGTGAGCAGGCCGGGAATCTCGTGGCCGCCCTCGAATCGGTGACGATCGACGCCCTCTACGTCTCCACCCTCGTACGCACCCAGCAGACCGCGGCACCGCTCGCGGCGGCACGGGGACTCGAGGCCCGCGTCCGCGAGGACATCCGCGAGGTCGCAGCCGGCCACCTCGAGGGACGCCACGACCGGGCCGCCGTTGACGCCTATTGCACGACGTTCCTGGCCTGGGCGAACGGCGACCTCGACACCGTGATGCCCGGAGGAGAGTCCGGCAGGGACACCTTCGCCCGGTTCGACCGGGTCGTGACGGAGGCCGACGATCTCGGGCACGAGACCGTCGCCTTCGTCAGCCACGGAGCGATCCTGCGCGCCTGGACGGGGTACTCCTGCAGCAACCTCCACGCCGGCTACGTGTCGGACAATCCGCTCAGCAATACCGGCACGATCGTCGTCACCGGTTCGCCGCTCACGGGGTGGACCGCGGAAAGCTGGATCGGCAGCGTCCTCCCCGAGGTCCTGACGAGTGCCCCCGCCTCGTCCGGACCCGCCGGACTGCCGGCGGACCGTGGATTCTGAGCGCGCCCACCGGTTCTCTTTTCGGCGTACCTAGGCTAATCTGATGCAACTGTACGACACCGGATCGCTCGGACTCGGCCTCGCCGCATCCCGAAGAATGGACAACACGATGAGCATTGGCGCCGGAATCTTCCTCCTTGTCGTGGGAGCGATCCTTGCATTCGCCGTCGATCTCCAGGTCGCAGGAATCGACCTGAAGACGATCGGTTACATCCTGATGCTCGCCGGACTTGTCGGAGTCATCCTCGGCATCGTGCTGATCACGCGGCGGCGACAGTCCGTTTCAACGACTCGGTCCGCCGTCGATCCTGCCAGCGGTGAACAGATCACCCGGCAGACGACCGAGCGCGACCCGCTGATCTGAATTTCCCAGGTTCGGGATATCCCGGCGAACCGAAACCTCGACACTGACAGGGTCAGATGACCGCGAAACCCACAGGGCTTCTTGGCCACCGTTACCAGCTCAAGGAGCTGATCGGACGCGGCGGCATGGCGTCCGTCTACCGGGCCGCCGACAACAGGCTCGGCCGGGATGTCGCGATCAAGGTATTCACGACCGTCGCCATCGAACAGGACGACATCCAGCGCCAGCAGGCCGAGATCAACGTGCTTGCAAGCCTCAGCCACCATAGCCTCGTGACGCTCTTCGACGTCGGTGTGCACCGGGCCACGCCCGACCGACGCCAGATCTTCCTGGTGATGGAGCTCATCGACGGCGTCGACCTCCGGGAGCGACTCCTCGAAGGTCCGCTGTCGGTGCGGAACATCTCCCAGGTCGGCTATGACCTGGCCGAGGGCCTCGAGTATATCCACGGGCGAGGCATCGTGCATCGGGACATCAAGCCGGCGAACATCCTCCTCGCCCAGTACAGCAGCCGGTTCCGGGCGCGCGCCAAGCTCACCGACTTCGGCATCGCGCTGTCCCCGGCGAGTGAGCGCCTGACCAACGGCGGCATGACGTCGGGAACGGCGGCGTACCTCAGCCCGGAGCAGGCCAGAGGCGAGGAAGTGGGACCGCCGAGTGACATCTACGCTCTCGGACTGGTGCTCCTCGAGTGTTTCACCCGGGAACTCGCCTTTCCCGGCCAGCCGGTTCCGGCGGCCGTCGCCCGACTCCTGCGCGATCCGGTGATCCCGGCGTCGATATCGCCGGCCTGGCGCGACCTGCTGTCCACCATGCTCGCCAGGGACCCCGCCGACCGGCCGGACATCGGCGAGGTGGTGCTCGCGCTCCGCCAGGCCGTGATCACGGAGACGGGCAGGCACCGGGGCGAGGAAACCAGTCCCCTCGTGACGGACGAAGCAGGGCGGATGGCTGCGGTCGCGCGCCTGCAGATCCTCGACACGCCTCCGGACGGAACCTTCGACCGGATCACGGCACTCGCCGCCAGGATCTTCTCGGTGCCGATCTCCATCATGAGCATCGTCGACCAGGACCGGATCTGGTTCAAGTCCCATGCCGGGCTAGACCTCGAACAGATCTCCCGAGACCCTGGCCTGTGCGCCTCGGCGATCATGCAGGACAGGCCCTGGGTGATCGAGGATGCGCGCACGGATGTCCGCGCCCTCGCGAATCCCCTGGTCTCCGGTGGTTTCGGCCTGCAGTTCTACGCGGGCGTTCCGCTGCGCACCCGGGACGGATTCAACCTCGGCACGCTGTGCGTGCTCGACTTCGAGCCGAGAACCGTGACGGATGCCGAGATCGAGACCCTGGGCGACCTCGCCGCCCTGGTCATGAACGAACTGGAACTGCGGCTCGAGTACGGCAGGGACCTCACCCGGCCCGCACCGGCATCCGCCGGGGCACCGTAAGGATCGCGAGTCCCGTCACAAGCAGCAGGATGCCGCAGATGGTCGCGGGAGTGAAGTCCTCGTGCAGCAGAAAGATTCCGAGTGCGGTCGCCGTCACGGGTTCGACAAGCGTGAGTGTCGATACCTGCGAGGCCGGGAGGCCCCGCAATCCGCGGGCGAACAGGGTGTATGCGAGGGCCGTCGTCACGACCGCGAGCCACGCGGCCGTCGCCAGCCCGGCCGGTTGGGCGAGCCAGGCCGGATTGCTTGCGAGAAGCACGGGCAGCATCAGCACGGCGGCCGCACCGAAGGTGGCGCCCATGGCTGTGGTGGGCGACCAGCCGCGATCGAGGAGCAGCTTGGTGCTCAGCGTGTACACGGCGTAGGACGCGGCCGCACCGAGTGAGCCCGCGATCCCGAGCGCCGTCACGGGACCGCCTCCCCCGCTGTAGAGCCCGGAGAGCGCTGCCACCCCCGTCGCCGCAACGAACGTCGCACACGCCCAGCGGATGCCCGGGGGCCTGCGGAACCAGCCCCACTCGAGCAGTCCCGTCAGCACGGGAGCGGATCCGAGCGCGACGAGGGTGCCGACCGCGACCCCGTTCTGCGCGGTCCCGGTGAAGAAAGCCGGCTGGTACGCGGCAACGCCCGCAGCCCCGAGGAGCACGAGCGCCCCGCTCGAGCCGCGCAGCCGGCCGCGGACGCGCCCCAGCTCGCGGTCGCTGTCGCCGTCGCGGTCGGCCCCGGCCCCGGCCGACCGCCTCCGGCGCTCAGCGAGCGCCACCGCGAACGCGAGGATCGTCAGGAGCGCGCCGCCGAACACGATGCGCGCCGCGCCGAGAGACGTCGCACTCGCCTGGGCACCGCCGAGGGCGCCGAGGGCCTGAGCGGTGCCCGTCGTCCCGAAGCACACGGCCGCAAGTACGATCAGCCACCTCGAAGCCCGCACGGTCATACGTCATTGTTCCATGCGCCCTGCCGCTGCCTGCCACCGTGAGATGGACGGTCGAGATGCACCGTTCCGGTCGAGTGTTCCCGTTCTGCCGGTGGCTCTCGACCGGAAAAGGTACATCTCGGAGGGCACACTCAGGTCGTGGGCAGCCGCATCCGGTCGAGGTCGCCGAGAAGGGTCCTGACCCGCGCCTCGATCTCGTCGCGAATCGCCCGGACGCCCTCCATCGGGAGTCCGACGGGGTCGGCGAGGTCCCAGTCGAGGTACGTGCGGCCGGGATAGACCGGGCACGCGTCGCCGCAGCCCATCGTGATCACGTAGTCCGCCGCCCGGACGACCTCGTCCGTCAATGGCTTGGGGTACTCGCCCGCGAGGGGAACGCCGATCTCGTCGAGCGCGGCGACGACCATCGGATTGACCCGGCCGGCCGGAGCCGACCCTGCCGTCAGGACCCGCACGCGATCCCCCGCGAGCGACCGCAGAATGGCCGAGGCGAGCTGGGATCGTCCTGCGTTCTGAACGCAGACGAACAGCACGTCCGGAACGTCGGGAACGTCCGGAGAGCCTGGAGAACCCGGAATGCCCGACGCGCCCGACGCGTCCGTCGCGAAGAGACCGTTCGTCGCATTCCGGCCATCCACCGCGGCCAGCGACTGCAGTCGGTCGCCGGCGAAGCGCGCCGTGAACGAGGGAAGATAGCGGGTGATCTTCGCCTGCCGGGCGAGGAGTTCGTAGCTCTCCCGCACGTATCGGCCGACGGTTTCGTGCGCGAACGTGCCCCGGAACCGGGTCGCGAGGTCGTCCGTGATGCGCGCCAGCACGGGCGCGGCCACGACGGCCGCGATCGGGTCGGTGTCGCTCCTGGTCGTCTCGAGAACGTCGCCGACCCGCTCGGGCACGACCGAATACCAGACCTGACGCCCGACCTGATCCCGGGCGAGCAGGCCTTCCCCGGTCATGATGCGCATGTGATGGCTGACGGTCGGCTGGCTCAGTCCGAGTGCCGTGGCGAGTTCGCCGACGAGTGCGCGGCCGTCCGGCCGGCCGACGATCATGCCGAGCAACTGCACCCGGGTCGGGTCGGCCATCGCGCGCAGGCCCCGGGCGATGTCCTCGGCGGCCGCGCGGTCGAGCGGCCGCAGCGCGTCCGGATCGGGGCCGGCAAGGTCTGTTCGCATAGACGCGAGTCTATGCGACCGGGCAGCGGATGCCCCTGGCGACCCGGCGTGCCACCTGGCCGGCGGCCCGCGCGCCTACTGGGACGGGTCGAGGGTGAACAGCTCCGGGTTGGTCTGCCGCACCGCGGCAATGTCGTTGAAGACACGGCGCAGGTGCTCCCGCATGGCGCTCGCGGCCGCATCCCCATCGCCCGCCGCGAGCGAGTCGGTGATGACCTGATGCTGGTCGATCAACACGCTCATCCCGGTGAAGGACAACGACAGGTGCCGCGCCCTGTCGAGGTGCGCCTTGGCCTGGGCGACGGTCCGCCAGGCGGAGCCGTGGCCGCTGATGCCCATCAGGGTCGCGTGGAACTCCTCGTCGAGGGTGAAGAAGCCGGACTGGGTCTTGCGGCTGTCCGCGATCCGCTGAGCGTCGATGATCGCGTTCAGTTCGGCGATGTCGTCGGGCGTCGCGCGGGCGACCGACTCGTTCAGGGCAGCGAGCTCGAGGGATTCCCGCACGAACTGGGCCGTCTCGATCTCGGAGAGCAGGATCGGCGCGACGAGCGTTCCGACCTGAGGGACCACGAAGACGAGCTGCTCCTCGGCGAGGAGGATGAGGCTCTCGCGGATCGGGGTGCGGGACAGCCCGAGCTGGCCGGCGAGCTCGTTCTCGGACAACCGGGTGCCGGGGGCCAGGTCGAGCGTGATGATCTTCTGGCGGATGATCTCGAGGGCGTGCGTGCGGGCGTTGCGCCGTGTGGTCGCGGGCCTGGCCCGAAACGCTCCCGAATCCATCGTCATCTTTCTAGTATGAGGCGCTGGTGTTCTTGCATGGTACGGCGCAGTCAGGTGGGCCCGGAAGTCCGGGCCCACCAACCGGGCGGCTCAGGCCCTGGAGGCCTTGTCGATGGCTTCCCACAGCCCGTTGAGGTACGCGATTCCGAGCGCACGGTCGTACAGGCCATAGCCCGGGCGCCCGGTCTCGCCCCAGATCATCCGGCCGTGGTCCGGACGGATGTACCCGTCGAAGCCGACGTCGTGGAAGGCCTTCATGATCTCGTAGATGTCGAGCGAACCCATCTCCGAAAGGTGCGCGGCCTCCTCGAAGTTGTCGTTGCCGAGGTGCTTGATGTTGCGCACGTGGGCGAACGGCACCCGGTCGCGACCGGCGAAATAGCGGATGAGCGCGGGAACGTCGTTTTCCGGATTCTCACCGAGGCTGCCGGTGCAGAGGGTCAGCGCGTTGTGCGGGCTGTCGACCATTTCGACGATGGCCTTGAGGTCGTCGAAGTTCTTCACGATCCTGGGGAGGCCGAAGATCGGCCGGGGCGGGTCGTCCGGGTGGATGGCCATCTTGATGTCGTACTTCTCGCAGGTCGGGATGATCGCCTCGAGGAAGTACCGCAGGTTGTCGGAGAGCTTCTTCTCGTCGACATCCGCGTACTGGGCGAACAGGGCCTTGAGGCCCTTCATGCGCTCGGGCTCCCAGCCCGGCATGACGTATCCGTTCGAGTCGCCCTCGACCGATGCAGCCATGCCCTCGGGGTCCATGGTGTCGACGATGGACTGGTCATAGGCCATCGTCGTCGAACCGTCGGGAAGCGTCCTGGCCAGCTCGGTGCGCACCCAGTCGAAGACCGGCATGAAGTTGTAGCAGATGACCTTGATGCCGAACTCGGAGAGGTTCCTGATGGTCTCCTTGTAGTTCTCGATGTACGCGTCGCGGCTCGGGAGCCCGATCTTGATGTCGTCGTGGATGTTGACGCTCTCGATCACCTCGAGGCTCATCCCGGCTTCCTCGATCTGTGCTTTCAGCTGGGCGATCTTGGCTTTGGGCCAGACCTCGCCGACCGGGACGTCGTAGAGGGCGCCGACGACACCTTCGACGCCCGGAATCTGCCGGACCTGCCCGAGCGTGATCTTGTCGTCGTCGGGTCCGAACCACCGGAATGTCATTTGCATGATGCTGTCTCCTCTGTGTTGCTTGTGGTGCTGTTGCTTGTGGTGCTCGCGTACTTGTGCAGCGTGCTGCGAACCGCCCCGGGGCCCGCGACGAGTTCTTCGACGTACCCCTCGATCCGCGCACCGAGTCCGGTGTCGTACAGGTTCAGCCCGAAGATGTCCCGGTTGGAGAGGATCGGATGCAGCCGCCGGCCGACGCTTGCCGGGTCCCCGAGCCTGATGTCACTCACGTACCGGCGCAGGTGCTCGTTCATCGGGTCCGGGCTCAGCTCGAACGGCTCTCCCCCGTCGTCGAGTGCGAGCAGGTAGCGGCACCAGCCGGCGATGGCGAGCGGAATGAACGTCAGATCGTCGGCGGCGCCAGTGTTCCGGTAGAGCTTGATCGTCTCGCCGAAGCGGATGCCGACCTTCTGCGAGGTGTCGGAGGCGATCCTCTGCGGGGTGTCCGGGATGCGCTTGTTCGGCAGCCGTTCCCCCACGACCTGGTCGAGGAAGCTCTTCGGGTCGATGATGCCGGGGTTCGTCACGACGGGGAGCCCCTCGCGGTAGCCGATCCCCGTGATCAGGGCCGAAATGTCGGCGTCTGCGGTCTCGTCGGCGATCGACGTGAAGCCCAGCAGGCATCCGTAGATCGCCATGGCCGTGTGCAGCGGGTTGAGGCAGGTGCACACCTTCATGCGTTCGACCTTGTTGACGGTGTCGCGGTCGGTGAAGTACACGCCGGCCTTCTCGAGCGGCGGACGGCCGTTCGGGAAGGTGTCCTCGACGACGAGGTAGTTGACTTCCTCGGTGTTCACGAAGGGCGCCGTCGTCGTGTGCTTCTGCGTGACGAGGATCTCGGTGTCGCCGAATCCCGCTGCCTGCAGCTCGCCGGCGACGGAGGCCGACGGGCCCGGCGTGATCCGGTCGATCATGCTCCAGGGGAATGCGACCTTCGCCGGGTCGGTGAGGTAGCCGAGGTACCCGTCGTCGACGAAGCCCCTGTCCTTCCAGGCCCGGGCGACCACGAGGATCGCGTCGCGGAGCTTCTCGCCGTTGTGCGAGAAGTTGTCGGTGCTGACCATCGCGATCGGGGTCGCGCCGGCCCGGTAGCGCTCGAGGAGAAGCGAGGCCAGGTGCGCCATGGTGTGCCGCGCGTGGTCCGGGCCCGCCTCGATGTCCCCCAGCACGAGCCCGGAAAGTTCGCCGTCCGGGCCCTTCAGGTTGTAGCCCTTCTCGGTGATCGTGACCGTGGCGAGCTGCAGGCTCGGGTTCGCGAAGATCGCCCTGACCCGCGCGGTGCCGGCCGGGTTCGACTCCGCGAGGTACTGGCTCTCGGTGATGCTCGCGATCAGTTCCTTTTCGATGTCCCCGTTCGCCTTCATCACGACGGTCAACGAGAGGTTGTCGCGACCCTGGTAGATCGTCTCGATCAGTTCGTCGTCGTAGGTGTCGACGACGACGATTCCGGTCTCGCTCTCACCGGCGTTGAGCAGTCGCTGCTGCAGCGAGGCGTGCAGGCAGCGGAACAGGTTCCCGCCGCCGAAGTGGATCCAGGCCGGGTTCGCCGTGGTGGCTCGCGTGACCGCGGCGCGGTCGAAGTGCGGCACGGTGATACCGGCCGATTCGAACGCGGCGAGGTTCTGCATGGTTTCGGTCGTGAGCATCAGCATCAGTTCTTGGCTCCCGCCGTTGTCAGTTCGACCTGGATCTGCTCGAGCGTCTTGCCCTTATTCTCCGGGACGAGCTTGTACGTGCCGGCGTGTGCTTTGGGTTGTGCTGGTGCGTGTGCGACGGTCATTGTCGCCACCTTCCTGGGGATGGAGCTCGTCCCGAGACGGATGGTCCCTGGTTGCTTTGACTACTACCATACTAGTGTTCCACAGGAATGGCTAGGACAGTGCCGCGGGCGTGCCGGACGCACCGAGCGCGGGTGCTCCGCCGCAACGCGGGTGGCGCACCACCAGCGGAACGGCGCAACACCCGCGCTCGGTGCGCGAAGGTCGCCGCCTACAGGCCGGAGGCGACTTCGAAGGCGTCCCAGATCCCGTACATGATGTTCGACACCCTGCGGGCATCGCCGAGGAGGTGGATCTCCTTGCCGGAATCGAGAATGCTCCGGTACAGCGTGTTGTTCGAGGCGTAGCCGACCGAGAGGATCACCGATTCGCTCGCGATCTCCCGCTCGATGCCGCCGACGTCCACGACGACGCCCTGCGGTGTCGCACGCAGCACCGTGGCCGACGTCACCGTCGCGATGCCCTTGAACGGAATGAGTTCGTGCAGCATCATGTGGTTCGCCTCGCACAGCGGCCCGGACACGTCGAGGATGTCCTCGGCCTGCTCGACGATCGTGACGTTCACCCCGTGGTCGGCGAGGTGCAGGGCGAGCTCGCACCCGACGAGGCCGCCTCCGACGATCACGGTTGTCGCGCCCGGGTCCGAGACGCCCTCGAGCACGTCGGCGGCCGAGAACACCGGCACGCCGCCCGGCAGTGCGAAGAGCCGTGGCACCGAACCGGTGGCGACGATGATCTCGTCCGCGGCGGATGCCTCGATCATCGTCTCGTCGACCGGCGCATTCAAGTGCACCTCGACTCCGAGCTCGGCGAGCGTGGCCTCGTACCAGCGGATCAGCGCGAGGTCGTCCTCCTTGAAATCGGGGACACCTCCCGGAATCAGGTTTCCGCCGAGGGCAGCGGAGGCCTCATAGATGACGGGCACGTGCCCGCGCAACGCGAGCACCCTGGCCGCCTCGCAGCCGGCGACCCCGCCGCCGACGATCATCACGTTCTTGGCCCGGAGCGCCGGGTGCAGGCGCCATTCGGCTTCGCGTCCGCACTGGGGGTTGACCGCGCAGTTGATGGCGGCGAACGCTTCGATCCGGCCCATGCACCCCTCCTGGCAGGAGAGGCATGGGCGGATCAGGTTCTGGTGCCCGCTGTGCAGCTTGTTGACGTAGTCGGCGTCGGCCAGAAGTGGGCGGCCGAGCGAGACGAGGTCCGTCGCGCCGTCCTCGACCGCGGCGAGCGCGATGTCCGGGTCGTCCATCCGGCCGGCGCAGATGACCGTGATGCCGACCGCATCGCTGACCGCCTTGGCGAAGGGCACGTAGAGGCCCTTCTTCTGGTACATCGGCGGGTGGTTCCAGAACCAGGAGTCGTAGGTGCCCACGTCGATGTCGAGGGCGTCATATCCGTACTCCTCGAAGAGGCGCGCGGCCTCGAGACCTTCCGGGAGGTCGCGACCCTTCTCGACGAAGTCCTCCCCGGGAAGGCCGCCCTCTCGCCAGTCCTTCACGAACGACTTGGGGCTGAATCGCAGCGTGACCGGGTAGTCGGCGCCGCAGCGTTCCTTGATTTCGTCGACGATCTCGCGGGCGAAGCGCAACCGGTTGTCGAGGCTTCCGCCGTACGCATCCGTGCGCTGGTTATAGAAGGAGGTCGCGAACTGGTCGAGGAGGTACCCCTCGTGCACGGCATGGATCTGCACGCCGTCGAACCCGGCGCGCTGGGCGAGCACCGCGGAATCGCCCATGCTCCGCACCGTCGCGTGGATCTCCTCGACCGTCATCTCGCGGCAGATGGCCTCTGACCAGCGATGCTTGATCGGCGACGGCGCGACCGGCTGCGCGCCGCCCTGGAGGAAGGCGGTCATGATGACCCGACCGAAGCCGGCGCCGAGTTGCAGCACGATTTTGGCGTCGTAGGCGTGCACCCGCTCGACGAGTTCACGGCTGGTGCGGAGGAACGCACCGGGATTCCGCATCGGCATCGGCACGCTGCCGTTCGGAAACTTCTCCGCCGGGTTGGTGACGGGCGTGATTCCCGTGATGATGAGCCCGACGCCGCCGCGGGCTCGCGCGACGTAGTACTCGATGCCGCGCGAATTCCAGCCGCCCTCCGCATCGGAGAAACCGAGGGGCCCCATCGGCGCCATCGCGAATCGGTTCTTGAGCTCCATCGACCCGAGGTTCGTCGGTTCGAACAGGCGGCGATATCGAACGGATGCGCGGGGCGGCGCCGGAGAGGCGGGTGCAGCGGATGCTGGTGGTGCAGTCTTAATCGTTGGGACAGTCAGGATTGACGTAGCGGTATCCTCCTTGGTTGAGTGGATCCGCCAACATCGTTGTCAAGGGTGCAGCTTCTTCGGCGAAGCCGCGACGGTCCCTCCCTCCTCACGGTACGCTCAGCGCGGCGATGCGGACCGCAGAAACGGCCGAATCGGAATCTGTCAGGCTCAGTGCTCGTGCCGGTGGTGCATGTCCGGGTAGTGCTCGTGCGTGTGGGTGATGGCTTGGTGCGTGTGTTCGTGCTTGTGCCAGGTTCCCGGCGAGACCGGCTCGGCATGGTCGTGCTGGTGATGCTCATCGTGAGTGTGCCAGTGGTCGTGCGTGATCGGTTCGTGCGTGTGCTCGTGCTCGTGGCGCTCGGTGAGGTGAAGCCAGATCCCGACAGCCATCAGGAAGCCGGCGATGACGAGAGGCCACGTCACGGCGTCACCGAGAATGATGGCCAGCACCGCGCCGAAGAATGGCGCGATCGAGAAGTACGCCCCGGCCCGCGCCGTACCCACATGGCGCATTGCGACGATGAAGAGAACCAGGCTGATGCCGTAGGCGAAGAACCCCACGACGAGGGCCGCAGCGATGTTTCCAGCTGCCGGGAGGTGCGCACCGAGGAGGAAGGCGAGCGCCAGGTTGACCGGGCCGGCGACGGAACCCTTGACGGCGGCGAGCCACGTCGCATCCGTCAGTGCGATCTTTCGGGTGAGGTTGTTGTCGAGGCCCCAGCAGAGGCACGCGCCGAGGATGGCGAGGGACGGCCAGGCGCTTCCGAAGTTCGCCCCGCCGGGAGCGCTCAGGATGACGGCCCCGGCAACGATCGCGAGCATTCCGAGGGCGATGCGCCGGTCGAAATTCTCTTTGAAGACGAACCAGGCCAGGAGTGCGGTGAAGACACCTTCGGCGTTCAGCAGCAGCGATGCGCCCGAGGCCGGCATGTTCGAGAGGCCGAGCATCAGGAGCACAGGGCCGAAGATCCCGCCGAACAGGATCGCACCCGACAGCGGCACCCACTCGGCGCGGCTGAGCCGCACCCGGGGCGACCGGCGAACGACCCGGATCAGGCCGAGGCCGATCCCGGAGCCGCAGTACAGCAGGCCGGCCAGCATCCACGGACTGACCTCGCCGAGGAGGATCTTGGCGAGCGGTGTCCCGGCACCGAACAGCACCGCGGACACCAGCGCCGCCTGGACTCCCCGGTTGGCGAGGGCACCCGCCCTCGAGCCGTTCTCCGGTGATGAAGTATTCATCCGCACAGTCTCTCAGACGCATGGGCGACCACACTCGCGACGTCGGCGAGACTACCGGTTTCCGAGACGGCCACTCCTCAACAAAGTGCTTCTGACCGGGTTATCCACAGGTGATTTGCGGGCGTGCGGATGCCGGTGGAATGTCGGTGGTGGTCCGTAGAGTGGCCGGTATGACAGCTGAAGAACCCTCAACTATTCGTTCGGAAAGCACGGCGGAACCCCCGCCCGGGACCCCTCCCGACTCGTACCTGAACCCCCGGCATCTGAGCCTTGTGGAGCCGCCCCTCGCCGATTTCTATGACGCGATCCGGGACGCGGACCGGGAAATCAATCAGGCCACCGCTCGCCGGGCGGCCGCGGTCTACACCGCCCAACGGGTGCTCGCCGATGTCGGCCGGGCCCGGGCGGAGGCC
>NZ_SOFR01000089.1:0-30538 GCF_004402735.1 Cryobacterium sp. MDB1-18-1
TCAATCGCCCACCCCGAAGCCTGAACGCCTCCTGCCACAACCTGGACGGCCTCCAACGAGCCAAACGGCGCACGACCCAACTCAACGATCCCAGTCGCACCCGGAACGGTGACCGTGGTGCATCGGATCAGCGTATTCGGACCTGGGCCGGCATTGATGCCGTACGCACACACACTATGCGAACCGGGACTGGCCGCCACAGTTTCGGCAAAGCCATGATTGTCTCCATATCCGACGTAGGCTGCGCCGACATCTGGCCGCGCCTTGTTCGCAACGTATGCAGTACCAACTCCATCAACGTAAACGTGAACGGCGATCGAAGAGGCCGTATCCGGATCCAGCGCCCACCCCGTGACGCCGATGCCCCCGGTCACGGCGCGGACTGTCTCCAGGACCCCAGTGGGTGCGCGGCCCTGTTCCCCGAGCACATTCACCGTCTGACAACCCAATTGCGTGTTCGATCCATTTGCCACATTGATTCCATACGCGCATACAGAGTGGCTGCCAGGGCCTGCCGAGACTGTCGCGCTATAGCCGTGCGCGTTGCCATAACCCGGGTTTGCGGCACCAACGTCGGTTCTGGTTCCGTTTGCGAGAACCGGTACGCCAACTGCGTCGACGTAGACGTGGACTGCAATAGACGCCGCGGTATCAGGATCGATCGCCCAGCCCGATGCTGTGACCGAGCCGACGGACGTCGACACCCCCTCAAGCATGCCCACGGGCGACCCGCCACGAGCCGCTACGACCAGGCAGCCGAGTTGGATCGTCGATCCTCGGCCGACATTGATCGCATAGGCACAGATGGTGTGATTTCCACTGGAGAGGACAGGTACGGTTGCTGAGAAGCCGTGAGCACTTCCAAAACCGGGATATGCGTTACCGATATCTGCACGAGTGTTGTCTGCCACAGTGCGGGTGCCAACACCGTCAACGTATACGTGCACCTCAATCGGACTCGTCGAGTCAGGGTCGATGGCCCATCCACCGATCTGGATCCCACCCATGACCGCGACGGCACCGTCAACGAACCCGAACGGGTTGCCATTCCCGGTCGGCGAACCAAACCAGTTGGTGTAGAAAACCCAGAAATTCCGATTGCCGTAGGAACCGCACCCGTCGCCGGCGCCGCCGAGGTTGGCGAGAGCTGAGGCGTTGGGCTGATACGGGGTGTAGTAGTAGAGAGCCGCTGTCGCGCTGTTCTTGATCTGTACCGGGCTCGATCCGCAGGATGCCGTCGGGCTGTACTGGACGTTGGACGTGCCCCCGACCTTGTACCAAGTGAAGCTGCCGTGGTTGTAGCGATTGAACTGGCGGGATGCCGCATAAACCTGATTGAAGAATCCGTAGTACTGCGAATCACACACACTCGTATCGGGGCATCCCATACCCATCGCCTTGCGCAGGATCGCGTCGCTGGTGCTCGAACGGGTGACGAGTGCCTGCTCCTTTTGCAGGGTCACAAGGATGACCTTGGCGCTTATGTTGCAAGCGGCCTGGACTTTGAAAATGATCGACGCGGCAGATTCACCTGCAGCACCCGCATATGCGCTGCAATAGTCCTCCGCCGCGACTGAAGGAGTGTCGAGGCGCAAGGATCTCAAGCACAGCGCATCGTTGCAGGAACCACCCTGAGCGTTCAGGAACCCCTGAATCTGATCCTGCGACATTGCATCGCGGGAATAGAACTGAGCGTCCGAAATAATGTACCCAGGATCGAACTCAGACCCGCTGAGCGCGGTAGCTGGCTGGGGCGTCGTGGTGAGCAGAGTGCCGATCAGGCCGACAACTGCGAGCGCAGTGACAACTCTTCGTACTTTGGCTAACATATTCCGGCCTTCGTTACCGGCCGCGCATTGGTTGCGCGGCATCTTATGGGCAACGTTCTCTCGGGCTGAGGACACGACCGCAGGGGTAAGACTACGTGATTGAAGCGGCGATATCTTCGCATTCGCGGACGGAAAACGACCTATTTTAGGGTCTAGCCAGCCCTTGAACCCGAGCGCTGCCGATTCAGGCCAGGTACGGATCGCGCTGCGGGCCGCCCCATCGATCGAGGATCATTTTCTCCTCGAATGAATGGACCAGGGGGTTCCGTGAGCGCGATTCGAAATGGAAGAGTTCAACGTTGGCGAGCCAGATCAAGCGGAGATCGGCCTGGGTGACCTTCTTGCACAGATCGACGTCGTTGAAGTTGCCCGGAAAGAGCTCGGAGAATCCGCCGACCGCAGTGAAGACGTCCCGTCGCATGGCGATGCACGCAGCGGTCAGTCCTGATGCCTCCCGATTGATGAGAAGTGATGAGAAGGCCCCATAGTCGCCCTGCTTCGCGCCAAGGTAGGCGTGAGTGAACTGACCCATGTGGTGCAAATGACCCGCATGCTGGATAGCGCCGTCCTCGAAGTAGAGCATGGCTCCCGTCATGCCCACGTCCGCCTCTTCCAGAGGCGCAATGAACTTTCCGATGAATTCGTCTGTGATGACCTGGGTATCGTCGTTCAGAAACAGCAGAACATCGCCGCGCGCGGACAGGAAGCCCTCGTTGCACTTTCGGGAAAAGTTGAACGGACCGTTGAAGAGCACCAAGGTAAGGCGGTCGCCGGCCAGTTCCGCGAGTGACTCAAGTACGGAAGCAGGGGTATCCGGGTCGTACACGACGACGATTTCCAGGTCGAGGTGTTCGGACTTCGCAAGGAGGGAGCGCACTGCTTCCACGACAAAGACCCGGTGTTTCCCCCAGACGAACCCGGCGGTGCCCCGGGTGGGGATGATGACGCTCACCGACCGGTCAAGGGTCGGAACACGGTCGATGCGGTAGGTGCCCGGCACCGGGCCGCGAACGGCAGTGGCATCGATGCCGACTCTGCCCAGGTGGGCATTCACGGCACGCACGCCGGCGTCCCAGGCGTACGGTTTGTTCGTCGAGTCATCTGCCGTTGACCCGGCAAGGGCCCGCCAGTGATAAAGTGCTTCCGGAATGTGCACGATTCTGCGCGCACGCTCGGTCACTCGGAGAACGAGGTCATGGTCCTGCGAACCTTCGGCATCCTGATGGAACCCGCCGACCTCTCGGACGAGTGCGGTCCGCAAGACCGAAAGGTGACCGGTGTACATCTGCCCGCGAAGGCGTTCCGGAGACCAGTCCGGCTTGTCGAAACGATCGAAGTATCGTCCGTCGGCGTCGACCTTGTCTTCGTCCGAATACAGATAATCTGTACCGGGATTTCGGCGGATGGCGGCGAACATCGTCTCGAGGGCATTCCTCGTGAGCAGGTCATCGTGGTCGAGCAGTGCGATGAAATCACCGCGTGCGGCCGCCACAGCATCGTTGGACGCCTGCACGATTCCGCCGTTGACCTCACGCTCGACAACCCGGATCCGGGCGTCGGCGGCAGCCGCCCGCTGGATCAGGTCACGGACAGCGACTTCAGACGAATGATCGTCGACGAGGATGAGTTCCCAGTCGACGAAGGACTGCGCCTCGACGGAAGCGATGGTCTCCCGAAGGATTGCGAGCGGGGTGTTGTAGACCGGAGTCAGAACGGAGAAATAGGGCTTACGCACGGCGGTCACTTCTTGAGACGTCGAAGTAGCCGTTTCGCGGCCCCCACAGGTGAGATGACTGCACGGCCGATCCGCCACGTCGTTGAGCTGCGAGCGAGAGCAAGGTCCCGAGCTCCCCGTTCTCGAGCCCGTTCAATCTCATGTTCAGCGCGCCGCTTTTCGTGCTCGAGATCGATCTTGGCTTGCATCAATTCGGCGCGAAGCCCAAGCTCGATGTCTCTGCTGATGAGTTGCGCGTGAGTCGAGTCTCTCAAACTCGCCACGAGCAAGTCTCGCTCCTGGCGCGACTTGGCGCAATCCGGATCGTTGCACACCGGCGAGCCGGTCTCTTCGGCACTCATCATTACACTCTCATCGCTTTTCATTTCGTTGTGAAGCTTACCGATTGGATACGAACGTCCCGGCTAACCAACGCCCGTCGCGTGTACCCCCCTTGTGGGGCCTAGTCGTCGGCGGCCTTCTTACGCGCCTGCCTGGCCTGGACCCGTTCGATGACGGCGCCTGGGCCGCCCTGCTGCAAGTAGTAGGCCACCCGCCCGAGGTCTCGACGAAGTCCAGTGTGCCGAACGGACTCGAGTTGTGCGGTTTTCGACGCCCCGCTCTTACCGCGCTTCTTCTTCTTCTCGGGAGTGATCTGCTTGTCCGCAGCGTGCTGGGGAGCGCGGCAGAACTCGATGAGCGGCTTCAGGGCCTTGTCCCAGGTGAAGGACTGGCGAACCCGGCTCACGTTTGCGCGAGCGGCCACCACTGCCACCTCATCGTAGAGATAGGTCTCAATGGCCGTCGCCAAGGCGTCCACATCCCGCTCGGGAACCGCCGCTCCGAGCGATTCACTCGCGACAAGACTTCCGAAGGAGTCCCCATCGGTCGTCACGATCGGCAGACCAGCCCACAGGTAGTCGAGGATCCGGGTCCGGAAGGAGAAGGTTGTTTCGACGTGCTGGAAATGGGTCGAGACACCCAGGTCGGCCTCCAGCAGGTAATTCTGCCTGTCGTCGTAGGGCACCCAATTCTCATTGAAGAAGACGTGCGTTCCGGAGAGGCCGAGCTCATCGGACAAAGCCCGCGCCGCACCAACGGCTTCCATTTCCGGCACCAGCGGATTCGGATGCTTCACGCCCATGAAGAACAGTCGAATGTCTGGATGCTCCACGGCGAGTTTCGAAACGGCGCGAATGAGGATATTCGGGTCGAACCAGTTGTAGATGCCACCGCCCCAGATGATGATCTTGTCGTCTGCGCCAAGCCCAGGGACCACACCGCGCATGGCCGGCTTGAGCTGCCTGGGTTCCTCAGACGGGATCCCGAATGGCGCGACAGCGATCAGGGAGTCGAGGTCGTTGTCCCGCGAATACGTGTATGGGTTGACCCGACCGAGCGCGGACAACTGGCCGAGCCAGAAGTGTCGCTGGCGCTCGCTCGCACACAGGAAGAAATCCCCAAGCAGAAGCTGGTGGTTGAGTGCATCCTTGGCCTCGGTCACCTGCTTGTCCCACAAGGCGAGGGTCTGGCCGCGACCCTGTTCCAGCTGCTCCAACTGGAGGGGGTCATAGACGTCGACGACGAGAACCTTCTTGGACGTCTCGAGACTCGGGAACAGCTCCAGGGCGTGCCCCTGGACGATGATGACGTCGGCCCATTTCTCATGTTCGTCGACCGAACTCGGGTGGTGATGGGAAATGACGCCGACCTCGACAACGTCATCGAGCGCCACGGCCTTCGACATGCTGAGCAGGCGAACGTCATGTTCGTCCGACAGAAGCTTGGCGATGTTCCAAGCCCTGATGGCGGGTCCCGCCATCCGGTGGCCGACGGGATCCCCCGTGATGACGAGGATATGACGGCGTCCGCCGATGTTCAGCTGGCCGAGGTTGTCCACGATCTTCTCGTAACCGCGGAGATAGCCTTCGATGGGATAAGCGGGCTCGTCTGTGTTCCCGAAGAGGCTTTTGAGCTGGCGATCCGATATCGCGCGCGTCTCCTGCACCTTTGCGCGGGCGGCACGCATTTCGGGAAGGAGCTCCACGAACTGGTCGACGGCATAGATTCCGGCCATGGTCTGCTTCGAAATCGGCAGGGTCGGTTCATCGTCGTTGCCGGGCTTACGGATGTCGAGCGAAGTCGAGTCGAGGCCTCCCCTCGCTACTCCGCGCCGCGTTGCCAGGAGCAGCGCGCCGGGGAACACCTGGGCCAGGGACTCGTCGTCGAGGTTCTTGTACAGGGTGAAGAGCGCGTTGCGCTCGAGGAGGTACGTCTCACGGAAATTGCCGAACTTGTTCATCGACGCGTGGTGCTTGTGGAAGGCCAGGGACTTCGGCTGAAAACGGAAGCGATAGCCCAGAAGGTTCAGCCGCCAGCCCAGATCAACGTCGTCATAGAACATGAAGAAGTTGTCGTCGAATCCGGCGAGTTCTTCGAACACAGCGGCGCGAATGAACATGGCAGCGCCTGTCCCGAAAAGGACGTCCTTCTCGTCGTCCCAGGAACCGTGGTCTGCCTCGCCGGCGTGCGGCTTGTAACCCATCCCGTACCAGGTGATGGCCGCGCCCACGTAGTCGACGCGGTCGCCCTCCCAGTCCAGAACCTTGCTTGCAACTGCGCCGATGTTTGCGCCCGTCGAGAACGTGGCGATCGCCTCGGTGATCCACGCCTTATCCGGTTTGGCGTCGTTGTTTAGGAACGCGACGAACTCGCCGGAAGACTTGGAGACACCGAGGTTGCAGCCGCCGGTGAATCCGAGATTCTCATCCGATTCGACGAGCACGACACTCTCCGCGATCTGCTGCAGTGTCGCGAGACTGTCGTCCCCCGAACCGTTCTCGACCACAATGATCTCGAGCAGTTCATGGGGCCAGTCAAGGTCCAGGAGCCCACGGACGCACTCAATCGTGTCCTCGGCGCCTCGAAAATTGACCAGAACGACCGACACCACACCTGAACGTCGTTTCTTCACAAACTCACCTCTTGCTTGGGGCTGGGGGGACAAACGTAATTCACAGATCCAGCCGATCCATGTATTCGGGAGAAAACGTCACTCCGGCATCCGGCTGATTCAGAGCTGCGCGCCGCCATGGAGTGAATCGAGGTAGGAGGAAATTGTCGATTCCGCGTCGCCGACCGATACCAGCTGACCATGACTGAGCCACGCAGCGCGGTCACACATCTCTCGGACGGACTCCATCGAGTGGCTGACCAGGATGACGGTCTTGCCGGCAGCCTTGAAATCCACGAACTTCTGCGCGCATTTACCCTGGAACTCGGCGTCGCCCACGGACAGGACCTCGTCGACGACCAGGACGTCGGGATCGACGTTGATGGCGATGGCAAAGCCCAGCCGCACGTACATTCCCGAGGAATAGTTCTTGACCGGCTGGTCGATGAATTGCTCGACACCGGAGAAGTCGACGATCTCCTCGAATTTGCGGGTGACTTCCTTTTTCGACATGCCCAGAATCGAGCCGTTCAGGAAGATGTTCTCGCGGCCGGAGAGTTCCGGATGAAAGCCTGAACCTACCTCGAGGAGGGCGGCGATTCGACCCTGGTACGAGATCGAACCCTTCTCGGGGTAGTAGATCTTGGCCAGGCACTTGAGCAGGGTCGATTTGCCGGATCCGTTGCTGCCGATGAGGCCGAACGTGGACCCCGTCGGCACCTCGAAGCTCACATCCTTGAGCGCCCAGAAATCCTCATGCACAGAGCGTCGGCCGCGCATGATGGCCGATTTGATCGACTGGTTACGTTCCTGGTACATCCGGAACTTCTTGCTGACATGGTCAACCTGCACAGCGATATCGCTCATAGTGCTTCGGCCAGTCCTTTCTCGCTCTTGCGGAAAACCCACACGCCCACCAGCATCGAGGCGCATGCCCACACGGCGCAGAGAGTGAGATCCTGGGCGTTCGGCCAGGTGCTGTCGTAGAGAAGCTGCCGAAAGACCGCGACGAAGCGCTCCAACGGGTTCAGCCGGTAGATGTCCATGATGGTAATCGAGGTTCCGAAGAGTCCGCCGTGGGCCCTGGACTGGTCCTCGACGAGGCTGATCGGATAGATGATCGGTGTGAGGTACATCCAGATCTGCATCAGGATGGACACGAAATACTGGGTGTCCCTGAAGTGCACGTTGGCCACGGCGAGCATGAGCGACAGGCCGGCGGCGAAGACCGCCAGGAGCACCATCACGACTAGGACAATCGGGATCCAGGGCCAGACAAACGAACCGAACAGGGCGAGTGCGATGACGAGCACACCCATTTCAAACAGCCAGTTGTAACCGACGGATCCGACCTTGGAGAGCGGAAGCACGATGCGTGCGAAGTACACCTTCTGCACGAGTCCCGCGTTGGAGATGATCGAGCCCATGCCCTGCTGCACGACGTTGGAGAAGAAGGCCCAGGGCAGCAGTCCGCACATCAGCCAAAGCGCGAAGATATTCAGGCCGCTCGGGTTGCCGGGAGGAGGGGTGACGCGCAGGATGAACGCGAACACGATTGTGTAGACGAGCATCGTGGCAAGAGGGTTGACCAGGGACCACAGCTGTCCGAAGATGGTGCGCTTGTACTGGCCTCTGATTTCACGCAGGGTGAGATTGGCCAAGAGCTCTCGCGATGCAAGAACTTCCGTGATGTATCGCATGTAGCCTCACTGAGCGGCCGGTCGGGATGGCCGCAGACCAATCTAGCCTAGAACTATGATGATGGGACTTATGTCCACCGCACCCACCCCCTCTCCGGAAGCTGCACGCGTCGCAGTCGTGACCGTCAGTTACGGCTCAGAAGTCGTGTTGGCGCCGTTTCTCTCATCGCTATCCGCGGCGGCCTCGACGCCGCTCTACATCGTCGTCGCGGACAACAAGTCCACCGATGATTCGCAGGCGGTATCGACAATCGCTCGCGCCGCAGGGGCGGTCTATCTACCCCTCTCCGCGAATCGCGGATACGGTCACGCCATCAACGTCGCCGTTGCGGGGCTGCCTCCGGAAATCGAATGGGTAGTCGTCAGTAACCCCGATGTCGTTGCGAATTCGAGCGCGATCGACCGCCTTCTCGCCGTTGCCCGTAGCGACTCGGGAATTGCCGCGGTCGGACCCAGCATCCTCGAGGCCGACGGCACCGTCTACCCGTCGGCACGTGCCATTCCATCGTTGAGGTCCGGTGTTGGACATGCCCTCTTCGCGAACATCTGGCCCGGTAATCCGTGGACGCGCCGCTACCGCGCGGAAACGGACCAGGTCCTCGTGCAGCGAGACGCCGGCTGGCTATCGGGCGCGTTCCTTGTTGTTCGCCGTTCGGTTTTCGACGAGCTGCACGGCTTCGATGAGTCCTATTTCATGTACTTCGAGGATGTCGATCTGGGTTTCCGGATCGGCAAGCTGGGCCTGCGCAGCGTCTATGCGCCATCCGCCGTCGTCGTGCACACCGGGGCGCATTCGACCCAGGGTGGAGAGTCGGCACGCATGGTGCGAGCCCACCACGACAGTGCGCGGAAGTTCCTCTTCAGGCGCTACCCCGGGCCGGTGTTCTGGCCCGTGCGCGTCGTCCTCGCTGCCGGCCTGGGTATCCGGGCCCATTTCGCGGAACGACGCGCCACGCGTTAGAGGGTCGCGACGAGGCCGCTCAGATACTTGCCGTAACCGCTCTTCTGCAGCGGTGCCGCGAGAACGGCCAGCTGCTTGCTGTCGATCCAGCCGGCGCGCCAGGCGATTTCTTCGATGCAGCCGACCTTGAAGCCCTGGCGGTCTTCGATCACGCGCACGTATTCGGAGGCCTGCATCATGGACTTGAAGGTGCCGGTGTCGAGCCAGGCCGTACCGCGATCGAGTACCTGCACCTGCAGTTTTCCCTGTTCCAGGTAACGCTCGTTGACGGTACTGATTTCGAGCTCGCCGCGAGCGGAGGGCTCGATGGACTTCGCGATTTCGATGACCGAGTTGTCGTAGAAGTAGAGGCCGGGGACCGCGTAGTTGCTCTTGGGCTTGGCGGGCTTCTCCTCGATCGAGACGGCCGTCATGTTCTCGTCGAATTCCACGACACCGTAGTCGGTCGGATTGCTGACGTGATACGCGAAGATCCGGGCGCCGTTGATGTCGGTGTGGTTGCGGAGGGCGGAGCCGAGGCCGGCGCCGTGGAAGATGTTGTCTCCGAGGACGAGGGCGACATTGTCGTCGCCGATGAATTCCTCGCCGATGATGAACGCCTGTGCGAGGCCGTCAGGGGACGGCTGTACCGCGTATTCGATTCGAACGCCGAAGCTCGATCCGTCGCCGAAGAGGGCACGGAACTGGCTGTTGTACTCGGGGGTCGTGATGATCAGAATCTCGTTGATCCCGGCCATCATCAACGTCGACAAGGGGTAGTAGATCATGGGCTTGTCGTAGATGGGCATCAGCTGCTTGGAGATGCCCTTGGTGATCGGCCACAGGCGTGTGCCGGAGCCGCCGGCGAGGATGATTCCGCGCATGTCTAGTTTCCTTCGTTCAGTGCCGCGTAGAACGCCTTCGCGTCTGCCCAGGTCGGGAGAAGCCCGTTCGCGGCGGACTCGGCGAGTCCGGGGGCGTCGGTGTCTTTCGGGGAGAGTAGGAGTTCGCCGGCCTCGGGCGGGAACACCAGGCCGATGTCGGTGTCGAGCGGGTTGATGCCGTGTTCGCGGCCCGGGTTGAACGGGGCCGTCACGAGGTAGCTGACGGTGGCGTTGTCGGTCAGGGCGACGAAGCAGTGCCCGATGCCCTCGGCGATGTAGACGGCACGACGGTCGGTGTCATCGAGGAGGACGCTGTCCCACTGGCCGAACGTCGGCGAACCGACCCGGATGTCGATGATGTAGTCCAGCACGGCGCCATAGGTCGCGGTGACGTACTTGGCCTGGCTCGGCGGAATGTCCGCGAAGTGGATGCCGCGCACCGAACCACGCTTGGAGACGCTCGTATTCGCCTGCACCACGTTGAGCTTGTGGCCGATCGACTCCTCGAGGCGGTCGAACCTGCCCCATTCCAGGAACACCCCCCGGTCGTCACCGAACTGCTTCGGAGTGATTTCGTAGGAATCGGGGATGGAGAGTTCGCGGATCTGCACGCGCAGAAGTCTACCAAGCGGGTACCGCTAGCATTGAAGCGATACTTTCAGCAAACGGAATGGTCACCTCTTATATGAAGATCCTCGTTACCGGCGGCGCCGGTTTCATCGGCTCCAACTTTGTTCGTCGCACCATCGAAGACGCCTACCCGGGTCTGGAAGGGGCCGAGGTCGTCGTCTTGGACGCTCTGACATATTCGGGCAACCTGGCCAACCTGGCGCCGATCGCCGATTCCCCCCGGTACTCGTTCGTGCACGGCGACATCCGCGACGCGGCGTTGCTCGACACGATCTTCCCGTCCCTGGACGCGGTGGTGCACTTCGCGGCCGAGTCACACGTGGACCGGTCCGTGCGCGACGCCTCCATCTTCGTCGAGACCAACGTTCTCGGCACCCAGCAGCTCCTCGACGCCGCGCTCCGCCACAACCTGGCCCGGTTCGTGCACGTGTCCACGGATGAGGTCTACGGGTCGATCGCGGAGGGCTCCTGGAACGAGGAACGCGCCCTGGAACCCAACTCCCCGTATTCCGCGTCCAAGGCCGGCAGTGACCTGCTCGCCCGCTCGTATCACCGCACGCACGGGTTGAACGTGTCGATCACGCGCTGCTCGAACAACTACGGCCCGTATCACTTCCCCGAGAAGGTCATCCCGTTGTTCGTGACGAACCTGATCGACGATAAGCACGTTCCTCTCTATGGGGCGGGCAACAACATCCGTGACTGGTTGCACGTGGACGACCACACCCGGGCGATCGCGATGGTCCTCGTCGGCGGTCGTGCCGGCGAGATCTACAACATCGGCGGCGGCACCGAGCTGACCAACCTGGAGCTGACCCAGCTGCTGCTGGACTCCACCGGTAAGGACTGGTCCTACGTGGACCGGGTCGCTGACCGTCTCGGCCATGACCTGCGCTACTCGGTGGACATCACCAAGATCCAGGCCGAACTCGGCTACGCCCCGCAGGTCCCCTTCGAGAAGGGCCTCGCCGACGTCGTGCAGTGGTACCGCGACAACCGCGCCTGGTGGGAACCCCTCAAGGCCCGCGCGGCACTGAGCTCATGACCCGGTACCTGATCACCGGCGCCGCCGGGATGCTCGGCCGCGACCTGCAGAAAGCCCTGACCGGGCGAGACGTGACCGCGTTCGACCGCGGCGAACTCGACATCACCGATGAAGGCGCCGTCCAGGCGGCCGTCACCGGGTTCGACGTCGTGATCAACGCGGCCGCGTACACGAAGGTCGACGACGCCGAAACGAACGAAGACGCCGCCTACCTGCTGAACGCGGTCGGACCGCGGAACCTCGCCCGCGCTGCGAAAGCAACCGGTGCGCGCCTTGTGCAGATCTCCACCGACTACGTCTTCGAAGGCAACGCCGAGTCCCCCTACCAGGAGGACGCACCCGCCGCACCGATCTCCGCATACGGGCGTACCAAGGCCGCCGGCGAGGAATTCGTCCTCGCCGAGAACCCGGGCAAAACCTACATCGTGCGCACCGCATGGCTCTACGGGAAGAACGGCCCGAACTTCCCCAAGACCATGCTGAAACTCGCCGCCACCCACCCCACCCTGAACGTGGTCGAGGACCAGGTCGGCCAGCCCACCTGGACCGTCGACCTCGCGACGCAGATCGTCGCCCTGCTCGACGCGGATGCCCCCGCCGGGATCTACCACGGCACCAACTCCGGTGTCACGAGCTGGTTCGGCTTCGCCCAGGCCGTACTCGAAGCCAACGGCCTCGAGCCCGCCCGGGTGCACCCGACCGACGGGGCCTCCTTCGTGCGGCCGGCACCCCGCCCGGCCTACTCCGTACTCGGCCACGATGCCTGGGCCACAGCCGGACTCACCCCGATGCGCGACTGGCACGACGCCCTCACCCAGGCCGTGGCCGAAGGCGTCCTCGAAACCGAATGATCACACTGCGGGTTATCGTCGACCAGATGATCGCGCCGGTTCCCGGCGGGATCGGTCGATACACCGAGGAGCTGACCCGGGCGCTCATCGCGAGCGCTCCGCTCAACTGCGAGGTTGAGGGGATCGTCTCCGCGTCGCAGCCCGAGCAGTACGCCGCCATCGTGGCGGCCCTGCCCGGGCTCGCCGGGCTCTACAAGACAGCACTCCCCCGCCGAGAGCTCGCCGCGGCGTGGCAGCTCGGGGTGACCACCTCCCCCGGGCCCGGCATGATCCACGCGCCGGGCCTGATGGCTCCGCTGCGCCGCCACGACCGGCAGAACGACCACACCCAGGTCGCCGTGACCGTGCACGACGTGCTCGCCTGGACGCATCCTGAGGCACTGACCCCGACGACCGTTGCCTGGACGAAAGCGCGGATGAAGCGAGCGAGGAAGCACGCGGACGCGATCGTCGTGCCGAGCCATGCCGTCGCCGCGCAACTCGCCGAGATCGTCGACCTCGGCGACCGGGTGCGCGTCATCGGGGGCGCCGTCGGCACCGGCTTCCGGCTGCCGTCCAACTCTTCGGCCACTGAGGTGCTCGCCACGGCCCTCGACCTGCCGTCCGAATACATCGTCACCGTCGGAACGCTCGAGCCGCGTAAGGGCGTCACAGCCCTCATCACGGCCCTCGGCCTGCCCGACGCTCCGGACCTTCCCCTGATCGTCGTCGGACCGGATACCTGGGGCGAAGTCGACCTCGGTTCCGTCGCCGAAGAGGCCGGACTCACGCCGGGACGGGTGCGGGCGATGCCCGCGCTCACCGACGAGGAACTCGCCGTCGTGATCGCCCGGGCGAACGTGCTGGTCGTCCCGAGCCTCGAGGAGGGGTTCGCGCTGCCCATCATCCAGGGCTTCCACCTCGGCACCCCGGTCGTGCACTCCGATGCTCCCGCTCTCCTCGAGGCAGGCGGCGATGCCGGTCTCGTCGTCGAGCGCGAGGATGCCGCCGGGTACCCCGAACGCCTCGCCGAGGCCATCACCCGGGTCCTGACCGACCGGGCCCTCATGCAGAGGCTGCGCATCTACGGCGGCGACCGGGCCAAGGCCTTCAGCTGGCGGGATTCCGCCGAGCGGGTCTGGCAGCTGCACGCCGACCTGTAGGGCCGAGCGAGGCGTCCGCTCGAGCAGTATCACCCTGCCTATGGGTGGGTTGCGGACCGTCGCACGGTGAGGGCGTTTTCCCCGAAACTCAACCAGGGTGACCGGCTATGGGGTGGGCGTCGCCGTCGTTGGGGTGAGGGCGGCGTCGATCAGTGACCGGATCACGTCGTAGTCGGGATTCTCCGGGTCGACGTTGTTCGCCGGGGTCAGCTCGACCGTGTTGATCGGGTGCGTCTTGGACTTCGCGGCGAGCGTCACGAAGTAGCCGAGCATGCTCTGCGGGATGTCGGTCTTCACGACCTGGGACCCGGCGGAGGCAACCGACTCGAACTTGGCGAGCACATTGGCGGGGCTGGCCTGGGCGAGGATCGCCTCCTGGAGCTGGTGCTGGCGCTCCATGCGGCTGTAGTCGCTCGTGCCGTGCCGCGAGCGGGCGTACCAGAGTGCGTGGTAGCCGTCCATGTGCTGCATGCCCGGCTCGAACCAGAACAGCACGGTGGTGAAGGTGTCGTCGGTGTGCACCGGCACGCGTTCGGTCACGTTGATGTCGACGCCGCCGAGTGCGTCGATGAGCTCGGAGAAGCCCTGCATGTCGATGAGCCCGTAGTACTGGATGGTCAGACCGGTGATGCCCTCTGCCGCGTCCCGCATGCCCTCGATACCGGGCTCGCTGCCGGCGTCGATGGCCTTCGGGTACATCTCGGGGCTCTTCAGTTCGACCTCGGTGTAGATCGAATTGAGCATGCACGCGTCGACCCGGCAGGTGTCGCGGTAGCCATATCCCTTGGGATACACGGCCGCGAGCGGGGAATCCGCTACGAAGGGCACGTATGCGAGGTTGCGGGGCAGGCCGATCATGGTGACCTGGCCTGTGGTCGCGTCGATGCTCGCCACGGTGATGCTGTCCGGGCGGAGGCCTGACCGGTCGGCCCCGGCGTCACCGCCGAGAAGCATGATGTTGTAACGTCCGTCGACCGGGGGGACCGTCGGCCCGGCAACGAAGACCGAAGACAGGAAGTCGCTGGCCGTCGCGGCCACGTAGGCGCCGTAGCCGGCCGTTCCGGCGATGACGACCATGAGCACGGTCGCGAATCCGGCGATGAGGGGGCGGGCGCCGGGGCCCGCCTTGACGAGGCGCACGAGCCGGAGGGTGTCGAGGGTCAGCACGACCCAGACGATGCCGTAGAACACCAGCACGGCTGCGGCGACCCAGAGCCCGATCGAGTTGGTGAACGCCGTGAGCACGACCTCAGGCCAGAACAGGTAGGCGAGCCCGACAACGACGACGAAGCCGATCAGCGTGAACGTGCAACGGAGTCCGAACCGGCCCAGGCGGCGACTTCCGGCGAGCACTTGCGCCGAGCCGGGCAGCAGGACGTTCAGCAGCACGAGCCACCAGGCCCGTTTTGTCATCACACGGGCGGACCCGGATTCCGGGTTCCTGATCGGATTGGTGGCGATGCTCATAGCTTGGCTTGGAGATCCGAATTCTTCTGTTCGACCTGTGCGGCAAGGTCGAGTGCGTAAGCGACGAGTTTGTCGTGCAGGCCGGCGTCGGAGAGGGCCAGGATCTTCACGGCGATGAGCGCCGCGTTGCGGGCCCCGCCGATGGAGACGGTCGCGACGGGCACTCCGGCCGGCATCTGCACGATGGAGAGCAGGGAGTCGAGGCCGTCGAGCCGGCTGAGTGGAACGGGAACGCCGACAACGGGAAGGGCGGTGACGGCGGCGAGCATGCCGGGGAGGTGCGCTGCACCGCCAGCGCCGGCGATGATGACCTTGAGGCCGCGCCCGTGGGCGTCCTCGCCGTAGGCGATCATCTTTTTGGGTGTGCGGTGCGCGGACACGACCTGGACTTCGTAGTCGACCCCGAAGTCACGCAAGAGTTGCGCGGCGTCGCTCATGACCGGCCAGTCGGAATCGGAGCCCATGACGACGCCGACGAGCGGCGCGCGCGGCGCCGGGGGCGTTTCTCGGTTCTCCGACAGCGGGGTGGTTGCTATGGGGTTCTCGGGCACGCAGTCGATCTTAGGTGTCAGTCCTGAAAAAAAGCCGCAGTGGCACGCGCTTCATAGGCGACGTCGTCCAGATCCGAACCGCCAACGGTGACGTGGCCGACCTTGCGGCCCGGTCGCGGGTCCTTCCCGTAGTTGTGCACCTTCGCCGACGGATGCGCGGCGAAAGCGGCCGGGTACCGATCGAAAAGAGTGCCTTCTGCGGGTCCGCCGAGGATGTTCACCATCACCGACCACTCGTCGCGCGGCGTCGTCGCACCGAGCGGGAGGTCGAGGACAGCACGGAGGTGCTGTTCGAACTGGCTCGTGGTCGATCCTTCGATCGACCAGTGACCGCTGTTGTGCGGGCGCATCGCCAGTTCGTTGATCAGGAGGCGCTCATCCGTCGTTTCGAAGAGCTCGACGGCCATCACGCCGCACACGCCGATGCCCTCCGCGACTCGCGTGGCGATGTCGGCGGCGACCGCGGCGAGTCGTCCGCTCGACAGCGGCGCGGGGGCGATCACTTCGGCACAGACGCCGTCGCGCTGCACGGTTTCGACGACGGGCCACACGGCGACCTGGCCGGACGGGCGCCTGGCCACGAGCTGGGCCAGCTCCCGGGTGTACGGCACGTGCTCCTCGACGAGCAGGGCGCCGCCGTTGGCGTCCTCGGCGAGCGCGAGGAACCAGTCGTCGACCTCGTGCTTGTGCGTGACCACCCGGACGCCCTTGCCGTCGTAGCCGCCCCGTGGCGTCTTGACCACGGCGCGGCCGCCGTGGTCGGCGATGAAGACGGCGAGCTCCGCCGTGTTCTCGACAGCGGCCCAGTCCGGAACCGGGAGCCCGAGCTCGCCGAGGCGCCGGCGCATCTCGATCTTGTCCTGGGCGAAGACGAGGGCCTCCGGTCCCGGGCGCACGGTGGCCCCGCGGGCGACGAGTTCACGGAGCACGGCCTGGGGCACGTGCTCATGGTCGAAGGTGATCACGTCGACGGTCTCGGCGAAGGCGAGGACCGTGCCGAGGTCGTGATAGTCCCCCACCCCGGTCGCGGCGAGGCCGGCCGACATGCCGTCGGCCTCGGCCAGGACGCGCAGGTCGATCCCGAGGTTCACCGCAGCGGGGATCAGCATCCGGGCCAGCTGGCCGCCCCCGATTACGCCGACTGTCGTGCTCATTTCGTCACCGATTTCTGTGCGACCGTTCATTTTCGGACGCACCGATTTTCAGTCTGAGGCGGTGTCTGCGCCGTAGACTCGTGGATTGTTGTTCTATCTTCGCCCATAGACCGGATGGATGTATGCCGATTACCTCGGGAAAATCAGCACGGCTCGTCGCCCTCGCGATTCAGATCGCGAGCTTCGGCGCCGTGGGGCTCGTCGGCTTCGCCGTCGACTTCTCGGTGTTCAATCTGCTCCGCACCACGGTCTTCGATCCGCACCTGGTCCACGCCGGGCCGATCTACGCCAAGGTCGTTTCGACCATCCTCGCCATCGCCGTGAACTGGATCGGGAACCGGTACTGGACCTTTGGCAAGAGCCGCCAGTCCCAGACCCTCCGTGAGGGAATCGAATTCTTCGGCGTCAGCCTCGTCGGCATGGGCATCGGACTCGCCTGCCTGTGGGTGAGCCATTACGTGCTCGGCCACACCAGCGTCGTCGCCGACAACGTCTCCTCGAACGTGATCGGCCTCATCCTCGGCGCGATCTTCCGCTTCGTGCTCTACCGCTACTGGGTCTTCGCCCCGCACCGTCGCGTTGTCGCTCCGGTGACGGCGAGCCTAGCGACCATTCCAGATGGTCGTCTGGTCGGCAGCGAACGCTGATTCCTCGCGCCGCCGCGAATCGAATCCGGTCTGCGACTGCTCGATGAGATCGTGCAGCACACGCTGCACCAGGGTCGCATTGGGCACGTCCTTCAGCACGAGCGGCCGTTCGGAGCCCGAGGCGATGATCACGTCGCCTGAACCGCTCAGGGTCTGCAGCCAGGTCGTCCGCACCCTCACGTCGTAGCCACGGCTGTGCAGCAGCTCCTGCCGGGTCCGCACGAAGAAACCGCGCCGGAAGATGATGCGCCGTGTCGTGATCGTGTACCGCCGGTTCAGCCAGGACGCGAGCGGCAGCAGCCAGACCAGCACGACGACCGCGGCCGCCACCCAGAGCAGGGCGCTGTCCTGCCACGGCTCCGCGAGGTTGCCGTAGAAGTACCCCGTTGCCGTGCAGACGCCGACCAGCGCGAGAGTCGGCCAGAGCAGCACGCGACCGTGCGGGCGCAGCGCGGCCACGACCCGTTCGGCCGGGACCCCCGGATCTGCCGGGCCCGTCCCCCTGTTGTTCGTCATGACCCTATTAATACCTCAGATGGGTCACATCGCCCGCCGCGATGGCCTGCGGCTCGCCGGTGGCCTGGTTCTCCACGATCAGCCGGCCCGACTCGTCAAGCGCGATCGCGACCCCCACGAGGTCGTCACCGCCGGGCAGTTGCACCCGCACCTTCGAGCCGAGGGTGCCGCACAGTACCGTGACGGTACCAAGGAGTCCGCTCGCGACCGGGTCCCCGTTGGCCGTGAGGAAATCGGCCGTGAGACGGGAGAGTTCGATCAGGTAGCGGGCGAGCACGGCATCCGCTTGGGGGGCACGGCCGGTCACGAGCAGCAGCGAGGTCGAGGTGAGTGTGGGCAGGTCGTGTTCGTCGAGGGAGAGGTTGAGGCCGGTGCCGATCACGAGCCCGCGGGTGTCCGGCAGCAGCTCCGAGAGGATGCCGGACACCTTGTATCCGTCGATCAGCACGTCGTTGGGCCACTTCAGGGTGACCTCGTGGGCGGGCTGTTCACCGTCGTCGGGTCCGGCGGCAGACGTGCCGGCGGACGGGGCGCCAGCGAGGAGGCTCGCCTCGACCTCCGCGCGCACGGCGATGGTCATCGCGGCGCCGGCGAGGAGCGGAAACCAGCCGAAGCGGTCAACCGGGAGGGGGGTGCCCTCGCCGGTGCCCGTTCCGACGAGCGGGCGCAGCAGCACGGAGATGGCGAGCGACTTGCCGGTGGGGGCGAGCCAGGTGCGGCCGAGCCGGCCCCGACCGCGGGTCTGGTTGTCGGTGACGACGGTCGACAGGTGCGGCCAGTCGGCGGCATTCGCCCCCGTCGCGTGGCCGACGAGCACGTCGTTCGTGGACCCGGCCTCGTCGAGATAGTCGAACCGGCTCACCGCGTCACGGCTGAGTGGAAACTGCATTTGACCTACTTCCGATTCCTGCAATTCTCCCGGAAGATGCCCCCGATGCCACATTTTGAACCGAATTTGCGGAATCTTCAGGAGTTCTGCCCGCCCGGGGGAACAGAACGGCCAGCGATCGGGCCGGGTTTTGTAGGGTTTCGTCAACGGTCCGGGCCGAGAGCTGGCCGGTAGAGTGAACGGCGTGAGTGACAATTCGCCCGTTTCGGGACCAGATCTGTATACGACGGCTGGAAAGCTCGCCGACCTCAAGATTCGCTATCACGAAGCCGTGACCGCGAGCGGTGAGGCGGCGATCGAAAAACAGCACGCCAAAGGCAAGATGACCGCGCGCGAGCGCATCGAGCTCCTCCTCGACCAGGGCTCGTTCGTCGAGCTCGACGAGTTCGTGCGGCACCGCACCCACGGCTTCGGCATGGAGAAGAAGCGGCCGTACGGCGACGCGGTCGTCACCGGCACCGGCACGATCCACGGCCGCCAGGTCGCGGTCTACTCGCAGGACTTCACCATCTTCGGCGGATCGCTCGGCGAGGTGGCCGGCGACAAGATCATCAAGGTGATGGACCTCGCCCTCAAGACAGGCGTGCCGATCATCGGCATCCTCGACTCCGGCGGAGCGCGTATCCAGGAGGGCGTCGTCGCCCTCGGCAAGTACGGCGAGATCTTCCGCCGCAACACCGCAGCCTCCGGCGTCATCCCGCAGATCTCGATCATCTGCGGCCCCGCCGCCGGTGGAGCGGTCTACTCCCCCGCACTCACCGACTTCGTGATCATGGTCGACAAGATCAGCCAGATGTTCGTCACCGGCCCCGACGTGATCAAGACCGTCACCGGCGAAGACGTCGGCATGGAGGAGCTCGGCGGCGCGCTCACCCACAACAAGGTCTCCGGTGTCGCGCACTACCTCGCGAGCGATGAGGCCGACGCGCTCGACTACGCCCGCACCCTGCTCGGTTTCCTGCCCGACAACAACCTCGCCGAGCTTCCGGTCTTCGACAGCGACGTGGAGCTCGAGACGACGGATGCCGACCGCGCGCTCAACACGATCATCCCGGACTCGCCGAATCAGCCATACGACGTCAAGACCGTGATCGAGCACATCGTCGACCGCGGCGACTTCCTCGAAACGCAGCCGCTGTTCGCCCCGAACATCGTCGTCGGCTTCGCCCGCGTCGAGGGTCGGTCCGTCGGCATCGTCGCCAACCAGCCCAACGCCATGGCCGGGACGCTCAACATCCAGGCCGGTGAGAAGGCCGCCCGCTTCGTGCGGTTCTGCGACGCGTTCTCGATCCCGATCCTCACCCTCGTCGACGTTCCCGGCTTCCTGCCCGGAACCGATCAGGAGTGGACCGGCGTTATCCGCCGCGGCGCGAAGCTGCTCTACGCCTACGCAGAGGCGACGGTGCCGCTCGTGACCGTGATCCTGCGGAAGGCATACGGTGGCGCGTACATCGTGATGGGTTCCAAGCAGCTCGGCGCCGACATCAACCTCGCGTGGCCGACCGCCGAGATCGCCGTGATGGGCGGCCAGGGAGCCGTGAACATCCTCTACCGCGCCGAGATCAAGAAAGCCGAAGCCGCGGACGAGGACGTCAACGCCGTGCGCACCCGCCTCGCCAACGAGTACACCTACAACGTCGCGAGCCCGTTCCTCGCCGCCGAACGCGGCGAGCTCGACGGGATCATCGAGCCGGCAGCCACTCGGGTCGCTATCACCAAGGCGCTGCGTGCCCTGCGCACCAAGCGCTCGAGCCTGCCGCCCAAGAAGCACGGCAATATCCCGCTGTAGGGAGCGACCATGGCAGACGAAGAGAACGCCCGACCGGACGCACCGGAAAACACCCCCGCGGATGCTCCGGCGCACCTGCGGTTCCTGACCCGCGGCATCAGCCCGGTCGAGGCCGCGGCCGTGTCTGCCGTGCTGCACGGCCTGCTCCGCGAGGAGACCGGCAGCCTGCACAAGAAGCCGACCGGCGCCCTCAGCGGCTGGCAGGCCGGCCAGCGGGCCATCCGGCCGCCCTTCGTGTCCGGGCAGAGCAGCTGGGGTGAGTTCCGGGCCTGAACCGTCGGGGTCCTGGCCGGTCCCCCTAAATGCCGACTTTTGAATGGCGCACGGCTCGACCACTATAGATATTGCTAGGTGTCGCTCACTGAGTTACACAGCCAGAACTCGTCGACTAGGGTAAGCAGGCGAATTCTGGGGGCACGTCAGGGTGACATTCGGGTTGTCGCCCTGGCACAACGTGAAAAGGGGACCAGCCTTCGGGTTGGTCCCCTTTTTCTTTTTCCTTTTCTTTTTTGCGTTCCGGGCTCACCGTTCCGGGAACTCCCTTCCGGGCCGGTCGTTCCCCGCAGGACCTCAGGCGCCGAGGGTGGATGCCGTGGCCGGGTCCCTAGGGATCTCGAGCCACAGGTCGACCTCGGGCTCCGGTGAGTCCTGCCCCAGGGCGCTCAGCCGGGCATCCGCACTGCTGAGGCCGACCACGGTCACGGCCGTCGCCGACCCTTCCCCCGCCGTGCGTGCGATGATCGTGTCGGCCGTCGATTCGCCGATGGCGGCGGCGAGCTGGTTGAGGACGGTTTCGAGCTCCGCACCGTCGAGGTCGTCGATCGTGCCCTCGTCGAGCAGCGTCACGATGCCGCCACGGCGCCTGGCCGTCATCACCTGCTCGCGCACGGCGTCGTTGAGCAGCTTGCGGCCGCGGATCTCGTCCCGCACGGCGGCTTCGAGGTAGCGGCACTCCTGGCGGTCCTCCGCGTCGAGCTCCCCGTGCTTGTCGATGATGCGGCGCAGCATGGGAGACGCGAGGCGCAGCGTCTGCGCGAGGCGCACCTGGCGTTCGAACAGGTGCGCCTCCTGGGCGGCCTGCCACTCCGTCGCCTCCCGCTCCGCGAGCGCATACTGGCGCGCATCACGCCCCGCCTTGGCGAGGGCGCGGGCGAGGAGGACGGCGACGGTCACCCAGACGACGCTCCCGATCACGCCCATGTCGAGCAGCTGGGCCGGGCCGGCCCAGCTGATCGTGTGCACGACGAGCGCGCCGACGCCGACCCAGGCGAGCGCCGTTCGGCGGCGCGTCGCCGTGATCGTCATCAGGGTGCCGACGGCGGCAACGTACCAGGTCGCGTAGCCGTTCCTGGCGGAGCCGTCGAGCTGGCTGCCGACGAGCAGGGGGATCACGACGCAGACCGCAACGTTGAAGAAGGCGAGCGCAAGGCCCATCCGCATCGGGCTCGAGGGCCAGAGGCTCAGGACCGTCGCGAGCGCATAAAGGGCGAGCGCGAAGATCGTCGGCCCCGGGGTGCGCGGCAGGTCGAGCGAGTAGATGCCGAGCACGATGTGGTACGCCGAGAAGAGACCGGCGAGGAACAGGACGAGGCCGCGCGGGACGGTGATCATCAGGGGCTCACCCCTCCGTCCAGCGGCCAGTCGATCGTGATGGTGGTGCCCTGTCCCGGTGTCGAACACACAGTGACGGAGCCGCCGACACTCTGCACCCGTTCCGCGATCGAGATACGCAGGCCGAGGCGCGCGCTCGGGACGAGGGCGGGGTCGAAGCCGACGCCGGTGTCGGAAATCTGGATGGTGCATCCGCCCTGGCTGTTCGCACTCATCGTCAGCACGCGCTCCGGATCGGGCGCGCCGGGGCCTGTGCCGGCGTGCTGCACGCTGTTGGCCATGGCCTGGACGGAGGCCGCGAGGATCGCCTCGGAGACGTGCGTGGGCACGGCGAGCTTCGGGATGGCGCACTCGACGATCGTGAACGGCCGCGCGAGCCGGGAGGCCGCGAGGCGGATTTGCCCGGCGAGCTCGGAGAAGCTCACCGTGCTATCGTCGACGGCCGGGGTGATCGCGGCGTCCGTGAGGCGCTGGAGGGCGTCGGTGGCCATCCCGGAGGCGAGCTGCGCGGCCTTCGGGCTACCGGCGGCGGCTGCAGCGAGGAACGTCGCGAGCACACTGTCGTGCACGATCGAGTCCACCTGCACGCGCTCGACCTCGGTGGCGTGCTGGCGCACGGCGTTCGCGTACTTGTTGAGCGCATTCGTCTGCGCGGCGTCGACGGAGGCGGCCGTCTGCCGCAGCATGAAGATCATGATCAGGAGGACCTGGCCGAGGAGCGTCGCGTAGACGGCGTCGAGGGAGGCCAGCAGCGCGTCCGCGTCACCGCCGGAGGGAAGCGAACGCACGATCCCGTAGGCGAGCGGGGCGGCGAAGGTGTACGCGCACGCCCAGCCGAGCGGGAACGAGATGGCCGCGCACGAGGTCGCGACCGTGCAGACGTACCAGAGCCAGGGCTTCCCATCGAGGACGGCCGCCGGGTCCCGCATCAGGAACGGCCACCCGATCAGGGCGACGAAATACATGAGTGCAACGGCGCCGGTCGTGATGCGCACCCCGACTTTGGTGATCGAGGCCACCAAGACGGCGGCGACCGCGACGGCGAGGGCGACCGGCATCGCGACGCCCATGACCGGCAGCCGCAACGGGATCTGCTGCAGCATCGCCGGGAGGGCCTGCAGGGAGAAGACGACGGCGACCCCGGCGACGGACCGGGAAATCACGACCTCGATCCGGGACCGGCTGATCGGGTTGCGGGGCTGGCGGATGCCGGGCGCCCGGATGCCCTCCGCCGCGACGGGTGCGAGTTCCAGGCGGTCGGGAGGCAACCGTGTCGGGAGCTGCGGGATCGTGCCCGCTGCTTCAGCCGCGGCCATCTCCGCCATCCGGGTCCAGCCCCGGCAGGATTCCGTCTTCAACGGCCCGGCGCAGCAGGTCGACCTTCGTCGGAGCGGGACGCCCGACCTCGACGTACTTCACGCGGATCCGGTCGAGGTACTCCCGCGCGGTCGAGTGCGCGATGCCGAGCTGCATGGCGACCATCTTGAGCGGAAGGCCGGAGGCGTAGAGGTGCAGAACGTCCCGTTCCCTGCGGCCGAGCTGGGCCTTGGAGAAATCGCGGTCGGCGTCGATCGCGGTCGCCCATTCGAGGTTGTTGAGCACGTCGCCGCGGGCGACCGAGGCCACCGCGGCCATCACTGTCGTCGTGGGCGACGACTTCGGGATGACGCCGGCGGCGCCCGCTGCGAGGGCCTCGCGAACGAGGGCGACCCTGTCGGCGATGCTGTGCACGAGCACCGAGGCGCCCGCGCTCTGGGCCAGGTGCACGTTGTCGGTGACGAGGGAGCCGTCGCCGAGGGAGAGGTCGAGCACGATCACGTCGCAGGGACGTCCGCCGATCCCGTCGACGAGTCCCTGGACGGTCGCCGCGGTTGCGACGACCTCGTAACCGACGTTCTCGCAGGCGGCCTGGATACCGAGGCGGACGGATTCGTGATCGTCGGCGATGCCCACCCGGACCGGGTGGTCGAGCGGCGTACGCGCTTCAGCGGCGTGCGTCGAACCCAGGGTCGCACCGGCCGGGCCGGCGGAGGCATCCGTCGTCGTCGTCGGAGGGGTCGCGGGTGTTGTCGGGTGCGTCACTTGTTCCTACATTCTTCCATTGCACGTACACGTCAACGATAGCTATTTGGACAGCAGGGCGACGGCTTCGACGTGATGTGTGTTCGGAAAGAGATCGAACGCGCGCAGCTTCCGCAGCTCGTATCCGTGCCCGTTGAGGAGGGCGATGTCGCGGGCGAGGGCGACGGGATCGCAGGCCACGTACACGATCTGCTTCGGGGACAGCACCGCGAGCTGGTCGATGACCTCGTGGCCTGAGCCGGAACGCGGCGGGTCGAGGACGACGGTCGCCGCCTGGTGCTTCACCCGTTCGGCGGCGCTCGCGTCCCGGACCAGGCCGGCCAGGAAGCGGTCGACCCGGCCGGTGCGAACGCTCGCTCCGACCCATTCCGCGAGGTTCTCTGCGGCGAAGTCGGTCGCGTGCGCGTCGCTCTCGACGGAGGTGATCCGAACGGCGCTGCCGAACTTGTCACCGACGGCCGCAGCGAGCAGCCCGACGCCGCCGTACAGGTCGAGGTTGGTGGCACGGGGGTCGAACAGCTCGGGATCGATCAGGTCCTGGACGGCGTGGTACAGGGTGTCAGCGGCGCGGACGTGCACCTGCCAGAACCCGCCGGCGTCGAGACGGAATTCCCGGTCACCGACGACCTCATGGATCAGGGTGCGCGGGGTAGCCTTGGGCTTACCGCGCGCATCCGGCTCCGAGACGAGGATCTGCACGGTGCCGAGGCTCGGGGAGACGACGTCGACCGAAGCCGCTCCGGGGAAACGCTGGTCGAGCGGGGCGGCCGCTTCGAGCATCCGCTCGGCGAGGGGAAGATCGCCGACGGGGATCACCCGGTGGGAGCGGGCCGCGTATGGGCCGACCGTGCCGTCTTCGTCGACGTGAAGGCGCACCCGGGTGCGCCAGCCTGTGCCGTCCGCCGCGTCGCCTGGCGAGGCGTTGGGGCCGAGCGGCACGGGTTCGACGACAACGTCGGACTCGATCTTCGCCATGCGCTTCAGGGAGTCTGCGAGCACCTGGCGCTTGAGTTCGCGCTGGAAGCCGAGTTCGATGTGGCCGAACTCAGCGCCGCCGGCCCGGTCGTCCGGGTCGCGCTCGACGGCAGCGGAGGCCCAGATGTGCGGCTGGCGTTCGCTGGCCGCGTCGAGGACCTCGACGGTCTCCGCGCGCCAGAAGCTCTTGTGGTTCGCGGAGGTGAGCCGGGCGCGCACGCGCTCCCCCGGCAGGGTGTCGCTCACGAAGACCACGCGGCCTTCGTGCCTGGCGATGAAGATACCGCCGTGAGCTACGTTGGTGACGAGGAGTTCGAGTTCAGTACCCACCTCGGCTGCGTGTGCGGGGAGATTCGCCGGTGTGTCATTGCTGGTGGCCATTGTTCGAGCATCCCACATCGCTTCTATCGCCGCTTATCTCGTCGCACAAAGGGAACCATGCGCCTCTATCTGGCTTCGACCTCTCCGGCCCGGCTCACGCTCCTGCGTGCCGCGGGCATCGAGCCGGTCACGATCGCGCCCGGCGTCGACGAAGACGAAGTCGCAGCGGATGCCGCCCAGATGCTGGGCGCACCGCTGACGCCCCGTCACACGGTCGAGTTGCTCGCTCGCGCCAAGGCGGAGGACGTCTCCCGGGCGATCGTCGCCCTGGACGCCGAGGCCGCCGACGGTGACGACGTGCACCTCGTGCTCGGCGGGGACTCCGTCTTCGTCATCGATGGCGTGATCTACGGCAAGCCGCACACGGCCGAGCGGGCCAGGGAGCGCTGGGAGCTGCAGCGCGGCCGCACCGGGCAGCTCTACTCCGGCCACTGGCTCATCGAACACAGGGCCGGCGTGCCCGGCCGGGCCGTCGGGGCCGTCGCGGTCGCCGACGTGACCTTCGCCGACGACATCGACGACGCCGAGCTCGACGCGTACATCGCGACGGGAGAGCCCCTGTTCGTGGCGGGGGCCTTCACGATCGACAGTCTGGGAGCCCCGTTCATCACCCACATCGAGGGCGATCCCTCGACCGTCGTCGGCTTGTCCCTGCCGACGCTGCGCCGGCTCGTGCTGAGTCTCGGGCACTCCTGGCCGAGCCTCTGGAACCGCGCGAAAGTGTGACGCACAGCGGGTTTCGAGGACGCTTTGTAGGCATCCATACCTTTTTGGGGGTTCTTTTTGTTGAAGAGAACCAAAGTCTCGGGCTCGATCTCCAATAAGCTCAGGCACTGTGTCCCGCATAACGAAGGTCCTCATCGCCAACCGGGGCGAAATCGCCGTCCGGGTGATTCGAGCCGCGAAAGACAGCGGCATTCTCTCGGTCGCCGTCTACGCCGACCAGGATCGTGACGCCGTGCACGCCCGCCTCGCAGATGAGGCGTACGGGCTCGACGGTACGACAAGCGCAGAAACCTACCTGGTCATCGAGAAGATCCTCTCGGTCGCTCGCCGTTCGGGTGCCGACGCCGTGCACCCCGGCTACGGTTTCCTCGCCGAGAACGCCGATTTCGCCCGCGCCGTGATCGACGCCGGCCTGGTCTGGATCGGCCCGTCTCCCGACGCCATCGAGCAGCTCGGAGACAAGGTTTCCGCGCGGCATATCGCCGAGCGGGTGAACGCTCCGATGGCCCCAGGCACGCTCAACCCGGTGGAGGGCGCGTCAGAGGTCCTCGACTTCATCGACCAGTACGGGCTGCCGGTCGCGATCAAGGCGGCCTTCGGCGGCGGCGGACGCGGCCTCAAGGTCGCCCGCACCCGCGAAGAGGTCCCTGAGCTCTTCGACTCGGCCGTGCGCGAGGCCGTCACCGCCTTCGGTCGCGGCGAGTGCTTCGTCGAGAAGTACCTCGACAAGCCCCGCCACGTCGAGACCCAGTGCCTCGCGGACGCCTACGGCAACGTCGTCGTCGTCTCCACCCGCGACTGCTCGCTGCAGCGTCGCCACCAGAAGCTCGTCGAGGAGGCACCGGCACCGTTCCTCACGACCGTTCAGCACGACGAGCTGTACCGCGCGTCCAAGGCCATCCTCAAGGAGGTCGGCTACCTCGGCGCAGGCACCTGCGAGTTCCTGATCGGCCAGGACGGCACCGTCTCCTTCCTCGAGGTCAACACCCGGCTCCAGGTCGAACACCCCGTCTCCGAGGAAGTCACGGGCATCGACCTCGTCCGCGAACAGTTCCGCCTCGCCGAGGGCGGCCGCCTCGACTACGACGACCCGATCCCGCGCGGGCACTCCTTCGAATTCCGGATCAACGGCGAAGACCCCGGCCGCGGGTTCATGCCCTCTCCCGGCCCCGTGCACGTCTTCAGGGCGCCGGGCGGCCCCGGCGTGCGCGTCGACAGCGGCGTGCAGGCCGGCGACGTCATCTCCGGCTCCTTCGACTCCCTGCTGGCCAAGCTCATCGTCACCGGCGCGAGCCGCGAGGAGGCGCTCGAGCGTTCGCGCCGCGCCCTCGACGAGTTCGACATCGCCGGCCTCCCGACCGTGCTTCCGTTCCACCGCGCGATCGTGCGCGACCCCGCGTTCGCACCCTCGGACGGCGAGCCGTTCTCGATCTACACCCGGTGGATCGAAACCGATTTCGTCAACGACATCGAACCGTGGAACGGCTCCCTCACCGACGAGGGCACCGCCGAGAAGCGCCACAACGTCGTCGTCGAGGTCGAGGGCCGCCGCATCGAGGTCAGCCTCCCCGTGCGTCTCCTGCCCGGCACCGCCGAAAGCACCGCCGGTCCCGCCCCGCGTCGCCGCGGCGTGGCCCACTCGGTGAACACGGCAATCGGCGACGCCGTGGTCGCGCCGATGCAGGCCACGATCGTCAAGCTCGCCGTCGCTGAAGGCGACGTCGTCGTCAAGGGCGACCTGCTGCTCGTGCTCGAAGCCATGAAGATGGAGCAGCCGCTCACCGCGCACAAGGACGGCGTGATCGGCAGCATCGGCGCCGTCGTCGGTGCCACGGTGTCGAGCGGGTATCTGTTGCTCGCCGTGACCGACGCCGCGTAGGCACCGCACTGCAGGCATCCGCTCGCTCATCGTCGGCCGGGATAGGGGACCGTCGTGGATCCGGACGAACTGACCGCGTTCCTGCTCGACCTGAACGGCGCCGTCGAGACGTACCCGTTCGGGCCGGAGGCCCGGGTGATGAAGGTCGCGGGCAAGATGTTCTCCGTCGACCAGCCGGATGCCCCGCGCCGGTCGATCACGCTCAAGGCGCTCCCGGAGAACGTGCCGCGGCTGATCCGGAGCGTTGCCGGCATCGAGCCCGGGTACCACATGAACAAGCGGCACTGGGTGACCGTGAGACTCGACGGCTCCGTTCCCGCCGACCACGTGCGCGAGCTGATCACCGAGTCGCACGCGATCATCGTCGCCGCTCTCCCCCGCGCCATCCGGCAGTCCCTCCAGGGCTGACCCTCCGTCCCGCGAGAGTACGTTTTCGGCCCTTAAAACCGCGCTTTATGGGCCGAAAGTGCACTCTCGCGAGGACGCGGGTCGGGGTGTGTGGGGATCCGTTCGGGATTAGAGGACGATGTGCATCGCCCGGGCGGCATCCGTGATCGAGCCCGTCAGCGACGGGTAGACCGGGAAGGCCCTGGCGACCTCATCGACGGTGAGCCGGTGCTCGACGGCGAGCGCGAGCGGGAAGATGAGTTCGCTCGCCTTCGGGGCGACGATGACGCCGCCGATGACGGTGCCGGTGGTCGTGGTCGCGAAGAGCTTGACGAAGCCGTCCTTGATCCCCATCATCTTCGCCCGCGGGTTCGCGGCGAGGGGCAGCTTGTAGATGGTCCCGCGCACGAGCCCGTCCTCGATCTGCTTCTGCGTCCAGCCGACGGTCGCGATCTCGGGCTGGGTGAAGATGTTGGCCGCGACATTGCGGATCTCGATCGGGTTCACCGCGTCGCCCATCGCGTGGAACACTGCCGTGCGGCCCATCATCGAGGCGACGGATGCGAGGGGCAGCTCGGTCGTGCAGTCTCCGGCCGCATAGATGTTCGGCATCGAGGTGCGGGCGACCCGGTTCACCCGGATATGCCCGGAGTCGGTCAGCTGCACTCCGGCCTCCTCGAGGCCGATCCCGTGGGTGTTCGGCACAGAGCCGACGGCGATCAGGCAGTGGCTGCCCTCGACCTTGCGGCCGTCGGACAGGGTCGCGAGCACCCCGGTGGAGGTGACGACGACGGATTCGGCGCGGGACTTGCTGAGGACGACCATCCCGTTGCGCTTGAAGACGTTCTCGATCACGGCGGCGGCGTCGGCGTCCTCGCCGGGCAGCACCTGGTCGCGGCTCGAGATCAGGGTGACGCGGGCACCGAGGGCCCGGTACGCCGAGGCGAACTCGGCGCCGGTGACGCCGGACCCGACGACGATCAGGTGCTCGGGCACCGCCCGCAGGTTGTAGAGCTGGGTCCAGGTGAGGATGCGCTCACCGTCGGGGACCGCGGTCGGGAGGATGCGCGGGCTCGCGCCCACGGAGACGACGATGGTGTCGGCGCTGATCCGGTCGAAATCGGTGCCGGAGGCCTCCGAGGTCGCGACGATCACGCCACTCGTGCCGTCGAGGCGGCCGTGGCCCTGCACGAGGCGCACTCCGGCGGTGACGAGCGTGGCCCGCATATCCTCGGACTGCTGGCGGGCGAGCGCGAGGAGGCGCTTGTTGACGGCGGCGAGGTTGATCGCGACCTCGGGGCGGCTCGGCTTACCGTCGGCGCCGCGCACGTAGAGCTGGACGCCGAGCTCGGTCGCGTCGCCGATGGAGTTGGTGGCCTCAGCGGTTGCGATGAGGGACTTCGAGGGCACCACGTCCGTGATGACCGCCGACCCGCCGACGCCGACCTCTTCGACGAGGGTGACCTCCGCCCCGAGTTGTGCTCCGGCGATCGCCGCTTCGTATCCGCCGGGCCCTCCGCCGAGAATGACGATCTGCTGCTTGCGTTCGAACTCGTAGGCCATGGTGACATTCTGCCGTCCGCCGCCCTTCGCCACCAATTCCTGCAGGGGGCATCCGCCCGCCCCAACGCCCGCGCCGGACGAATTCGACGAAGTTTCTGAGATTTCCGCGCGTGAGAGGGCACTTTGGGCCCCGACCCCTCTGCGTCAAGCTGGTTGTGAGTCAGTTCACGATCAGTAGGAGTCAGAGGAATGTCGATTAGTCCAGGGTTCACTGTGGTGGAGATCCGCGAGTT
>NZ_SOFR01000068.1:0-31322 GCF_004402735.1 Cryobacterium sp. MDB1-18-1
CGCATCGAGCACAGCTCGGATGCTGTGCCGGGACATGCCCTGGGCGGACTCGATCGCCCGTCGCGACAAGCCTTGATTACGCAGCTGCAGGATCTGCTTTGCTTTGATCTTCCGTACCATTACCGGTACTCCTTCCACCATGTGGCGCTCACATGGTGGGAGGAGCTTTTCAGGTGGGGCTCAACTACGCCGGTGGTGGGGCTGAACGATACGAATCACGCATCTGAACAGTGGGGCTCACCCGCACCACAGGTGGTGCCCATCGAAGCCAATATTCAACCAGACGGTTCCGTGCCCCTTCGGGGTGCTGTGTGCTCCCGCTATTCGAGGGTCGCGGCGAACTCCTGCAGCCAGACGCGCAGGTCCGGGCCGAGGTCGGGGCGGTCGACAGCGAGCTGCACGATGGCCTTGATGTAGTCGAGCCGGTCGCCGGTGTCGTAGCGGCGGCCGCGGAAGATGACGCCGTAGACGCCGCCGGTGAACTGCGGGTTGACCGCCATCACCTGCAGGGCATCGGTGAGCTGGATCTCGTTGCCCTTGCCGGGCTTGGTGTTCTGCAGAACCTCGAAGATCTCGGGGCGGAGTACGTAGCGACCGATGATAGCCAGGTTCGACGGGGCATCCGCTGCGGAAGGCTTCTCGACCAGGCCGGTCACCTTCACCACGTCGGGGTCGTCCGTGGTCTCGACGGCAGCGCAACCGTAGAGGTGGATGGTCTCCGGCTCGACCTCCATCAGGGCGATGATCGTGGCGTTGCGTTTGGTCTGCTCGGTGAGCATCTTGGACAGCAGCACATCACGGTCGTCGATGATGTCGTCGCCCAGGAGAACGGCGAAGGGCTCGAACCCGATGTGCATCTTTGCACGCAATACGGCGTGGCCGAGACCGAGCGGGTCGCCCTGGCGCACGTAGTGCACGTCGGCGAGTCCGGTGGCGAAACGCACCTTGGCGAGGCGGTCCTGGTCGCCCTTCTTCTCGAGGAGGTCCTCGAGCTCGGTCATCCGGTCGAAGTGGTTCTCGAGCGCGTTCTTGTTGCGGCCCGTGATCATGAGCACGTCGGTGAGGCCGGCGGCGACGGCTTCCTCGACGACGTACTGGATTGCCGGCTTGTCCACGACCGGGAGCATCTCCTTGGGCATGGCCTTCGTGGCAGGCAGGAAGCGCGTACCCAACCCGGCGGCGGGGATGACGGCTTTGGTTATCTTCGTGGTCATGCCACTCAGGTTATTGAAGAAAGGTTACGGCGTCATTACGCGGTGATAGACGGCGTGTCGCCCCCGTTTACGGGTGTTTTTGGGCCTTTGGCCCCCGGGACAGGGCTTGCGGCCCGAGCTATATTGTTTGCACCTGAAACGCACCGTTCTTGCACCGTGACTGCTGGAGGCCCACCGTGTCGAACCCGAATCGAGAATCGTGACGGAGTCGGCTGCTGTGCGCCAGCCGTCGGGGGTCTGGCGAATCACCTCCATCGTGCTCGTGCTCGTTCTGGCGGCGGCGGCCGATGTCGCGAGCATCGGGTCTATCGTCGGGCGGCTCTTCGACCTCCAGCTCCCCACCCTGTCCCAGCCGTTTCCGGCGGATGCCGCCCGGCCGCCGGTCTCGACCGGGCTCGCCGCAGGGGCGCAGAACATCCTGCTGCTGGGCTCGGACACCTGGGATCAAGTCAACGGTTCGCTCGTGAACATCAGTAAACAGCGCTCCGACACCATCATGGTTGTACACATTCCAGCAGACCGGCACCACGTCTACGTGATGTCGATCCTGCGGGACAGCTGGCTCGACCTGCCCGGCCACGGCTCGGACAAGATCAATGCGGCGCTCTCCTATGGCGGCGTTCCGCTCGCCGTGCAAACGATCGAGGGACTCATCGGCACCCGCATCGACCATGTCGCACTCGTGGACTACGCCGGGTACAAGGGCCTCACCGATGCGCTCGGCGGGGTGGGCATCCTGAACCCGGTCGGGTTCCAGTCCTCCGCGAGCGACCACTACTACCCGTCGGGGATGCAACACCTCACCGGCGACGAGACCCTCGCCTTCGCGCGCGAGTGGCGGGCGTTCCCCGACGGGGACTTCCAGCGGGTGCGCAACCAGCAGCTGGTGATGCGGGCCACCCTCACCAAGGCGATGCAGCCGGAGACGCTGACCGATCCCGGCAAGGTATCCGCCCTCTTGTCTGCGGTGCGTCCGTACATTGCCGTGGACGAAGGCCTCAACGTCGACTACCTGACGGCGCTCGCGGGGTCGCTGGCCAGCATCCGCTCGACGGATTTCACGTTCTTCACGGCGCCAACGAAGGGGATCGCGGTGTCGAGCAACGGGCAGTCGATCGTGAACCTCGACCTGGCGAAGCTTGCGACAGTGCAGCACGCGTTCCAGACGGATACCCTCGACACGTTCGAGCCGGAGTACCAGACCATGCAGACGGTCCCGGCGCAGTAGGTCCTGGGGCGGCAGTCGATCGGCGTGGCCTGGTCGTCGGGCCGGTTGCAAGGAAGTGACCTCTACCGCGGGGATGTGACACTGCGTGGCTGGCTCCTCAAGCCAGATTGTGCCTACGATGATCGCATGTTCATTCTATTGTGCCCGAACTGCGACAGCCCTGTCGTGCGCGGGCCGTATGCCATGCCGGCGGAGCTTGACGTGCGGTCCTGGCTGGATCGGTGTCCGCGAGAGGGCTGCGGGTGGGAAAACTCGGGGATGGACCTGATCTGAGGCGAGGTCGACACCGCAGCGGCGGGGGAGCGCTAACACCGAGCGTTAAAGTCGTTGCCCAGATGGCGCTTCTGGACGATAATCGTGTTCACCCGAAAGTGTTCTGCGCGTTGAGACGTTTTGCGCGCATGCTCGTAAGAAATGGATAGGCCATGACGTCAGTGCAGACAAACCAAGCCACACATGCTCCGGAGGGCGTGACGGGCGGGGAGGCCGCGTTCGAGTACCTCCGTCGTCGCATTCTGTCGGGCGAGATCCCCGCACGAGCGGTGATCAGGGAGCAGTCCCTTGCGGAAGAGCTGGGTCTCAGCCGCACCCCGGTTCGTGAGGCCCTCCGCCGCCTGCACGAGGCCGGGTTGGTGGAATTCACGCCCCATCGCGGTGCGACGGTCGTCTCCTGTACGAAGGAACAGGTGCGGGACACGTACGTGCTGCGCGGCGATCTGGAGAGTCGCGCCGCCGGCCTGGCTGCGGCCCGCATCGACGACGTCACGCTCGCTCGACTTGCTGACCTCATCGTGGCGATGGACGATTTTGTGCTGTCCACTGACGACGAGGGTGTCGCCCGCCTGGGCGAGCTCAACGCCGAATTCCACCACGTTGTCATAGCGGCATCGGGGGATCAGAAGCTGGTCCGGCTGATCAACTCCGTCGGCCGTGTGCCGATGATGGCGGAGGTCTTCCGCCGTGATGGCGGACATTTTCGGGCTATCAGCAACCACCACCATAGAGACCTCCTCGCCGCGCTCCGAACGCACGATGCGCTGTGGGCCGAAGCGACGATGCGCGCTCATATACTCGGCGCGCGAAACGCGATTCTGGGCTGGGACGGTGCAGAGCCCGGACCTGGTGATGGTGCGGGGTTCGAGGCGGATGCGGGTCGTGGTGCGGGTTTTGATACTGACTAGGGGTCGGGGAACGGTGCACGCCGGGCTCGGTCGGAGCTAGTAGACGTCGTCCCAGTGGTCTTCGGACGCCCAGTCGGCACTCGACGATGCGACCGCCCGTGTGGTGGTGATTCCGGTGTCGCGCTCGGAAGTGAGGACGTCGATTTGATCGCGCAGAACCGCCACGGCGCGGGACGTGTCACGTTCGGCCCCGTGGTCGTTCTCCGGAATGCTGATGAGTTCGCTGCCGGGGGCGACAAGAAGGTTGACGAGTATTTCGCTGCCGTCCTGGGCGAATGAGGGCACCACAAGCAGTTCCGAATTGTGCCCGTGCGTGAGCAGTGCTGTCAGCTCCAGCACCGCGTCGGCAACGGCATCCGTGGTGAGGAACGTCATGCCGCAGAATGACATTCTCTTCATGATTCCCCCGACCTGCGCAGCGCCGAGGCTGCCCGGCTGATGAGCCGGCTCATAAGCAAAATGCTAGGCCATTCCCCGGCCGACGGCCAGTAAGAAAATTCGGCTCACCGTCATCACTGCCGGTGCTGAACTTGCCCGGCGTTCTCGGCCGAGGTTCCTCGGGACGGTGAGTTAGACATCCGCGGCGTGGGTGCGCGGGCGGGCGATCTCGGCGAGGATCAGCAGCACGAGGCCGAGGAGGGCACCGACGACGGCCCCGCTCGTGTTAGCGATGACGTCGTTGAGGGTCGCGAAGCGGCTCGAGAGGAAGAGCAACTGGCAGAGCTCGATCGTGCAGCTCGCGGCGAACCCGACGAGTATCGCCCACCACCAGCGCCGGGCGCCGGCGAGCACCACGATGAACACCCCGACCGGGATGAAGAGCACGATGTTCGCGCCGAACTCGACCGTGCTGTAGCGGAACCAGCCCGGGGCGCCGTGCTGGTGCAGCCAGTTGATCAGGTGCAGCAGCGGGCCGTCGATGTTACGGTCGACCGGAACCGGCCAGAACGCGATCAGGGCGAGGGCGACCACATAGACGACGGCAAGGGCGATCACCCAGCGGCGCAGCAGCGGATGCCGGTGCCCGGTCCCCGCGGGGACGGGTCGTCCCTGCCGTTCAGCGATCGTGTCGAACACCACAGCACCTCCCCGGAACAGAGCGGATGAGCGACCGGTCCGACGGCGTCGGGTTGTGGACCACGTCACCATCGATCCTTCCACTGTATGCCTCCCGGCTGGTCGCCCGCTGGAGTCCGCGCGAACTAATTCCACTGAGTTTGTGGATTCTCAGCACGGGGGACGGCGGTTGAACCGGTGCAGAACGGAAGAAGTCCGTCGAATCGGTCAGGGACCGGGGGCGTCGCTGGGCGCCCGCTGGCGGCGGCGCTAGCCGGCGAGGGTGCCGGCGCCGTGGTAGAACGCGGAGGCGCCCACGGAGTGCAGCGCGACGACCTCCGGTACGCCGGACCTGGCCCCGGGTGCGAGGTCTGCGGGACTGAGGGTATACGGCTGGCGGGCGTCGAGCATCCGCTGGGTGTGCGGATGCTGCGGGGACTCGAGCAGCTCGTCGACCGAGCCCTGTTCGATGATGCGTCCGGCCTGCAGAACCGCGATGCGCTCGCAGCACTCGGCGGCGACGCCGACGTCGTCGGTGACCAGGATGAGCGCGAACTGGTGCTTGCTCTGCAGGGCGCGCACGAGGCGGAGCAGGTCGGCGAGCGGGCGGGCGTGCGCGGGGATCGCGGCGATGAGGAGCTCGGGGTCAAGGGACAGGGCCGCGGCGACGGCCACACGCTGGATGACGACGGGGGAGAGGTCGCCCGGGTAGGAGAGTGCGACGACCTCGGGGTTGTCCAGGCCCACGCGGGCGAGGGCCTTGAGGGTGCGCGCGCGGGCGGCGGGGCGGTCGAGTCCGAGGCGTCGCCTGAGCGGGGTCGCGAGCTGGCTGAGGATGGTGCGGGTGGGGTCGAGAAACCCCAGCAGGTCGGGGGGAAGGTATCCAATGTTCGCGCCGAGCAGGCGCGCTTGGGCGCGACGGCTCAGACCGACGAGTTCCTGGCCGTTGAACAGGATCGACCCGTTCGTCACGGTCATGGTCGGGGGCAGCAGGCCGGCGATGGCAAGCGCTGTGGCGGTCATGCCGCTGCCGGACTCGCCGACGAGGGCCAGCGACTCGCCCTGCATCAGGGTGAGCGCGACGCGGGACACCTCTTGTTCACCGGGCGTTGCGGCGCGGCCGCGAGTGCCCGGACGGGCGGTGGCCACGGTGAGTCCGCGCACGTCGAGCAATGCCATCGCTCGGAACGCGTGTGAGGGCATCGGGTCCTGGTCGGCGCGTTCGCGCTGCGAGAAGGAAGACTTGGAACCGGCATCAATGACGGTGTGGTCACGTAATTGGTTCATGGCCGGGCCTATCGTGTGCTGTTGGTGGTGATACTGTATCCAATCGAATGTGCCTTTGGTCAGATCCGGAGAGACTCTCAGGAACGGCATAACTCCTGCACATCCTCTCGAAACAGGCCCAAAGTGCCCACTTTGCGGGGTTTTCCGAGAGTTTGCAGGAGTTATGCACCGGAGGGGTGCGCAAAGCAGGGAATCTCGCACGTTCAAACGTTGTTTGATTAGAAGATGAAAACTTTGCCGATCAGCGTGCTCGATCTGGCCAGCCGCCCCGCGGGCGGCAGTAACGCGGAGGCCGTGGCCGGCAGCATCCGTCTGGCGCAGCGTGCGGAGGAGCTCGGCTACGACCGGTTCTGGGTGGCCGAGCACCACAACATGCCGGCGATCGCCTCGAGCGCGCCGCCCGTGCTGATCGCGGGAATCGCGGCGCGGACGACGCGGATCCGGGTCGGGTCTGGCGGCGTGATGCTGCCCAACCATGCCCCGCTTGTCGTCGCCGAGCAGTTCGGCACCCTGCGCGCCCTCTACGGCGACCGGATCGACCTCGGCATCGGGCGGGCGCCCGGCGCCGACGGCGCGACGGCGCTCGCCCTGCGCCGGAGCGAATCCGGGCTGGGTGTCGACGATTTCCCGCAACAGCTTGTGGACCTGATCGGGTTCTTCCACGGCGGCATGGCGGCGGATAACCCACTGCGCGGCATCACGGCCTACCCGGGGCTCGGCGATGCCCCGGAGACGTGGCTGCTCGGCTCGAGCGGGTTCAGCGCGCAGCTCGCCGGGGTGCTCGGGCTGCCGTTCACGTTCGCGCACCACTTCGCGGGCGAGCACACCGAGGAAGCCCTGGACCTGTACCGGGCGCACTTCGAGCCGAGCGCGTTCCTGGCCGCCCCGCACGCGATGATCGCGGTCGGGCTGATCAGCGACGACGACCCCGAAGTGGTGCGCCGGGAGTCGCTGCCCGGGCTGATCACGTTCCTGCGGATGCGGCAGGGTAAGAAGCCCGCTCCGGTGTCGCTCGAGGAGGCGCTCGCCTACCGTTTCACCGAGTATGAGCTCTCGTTCGTGGCGTCCCGGAATCGCCGCCAGGCCGTGGGCACCCCGGCCGAGGTGGATGCCCGGCTCACGGCGCTCCTCGATGCCACAGGGGCCGACGAGCTCATGCTCAGTGCGCAGTCCGCGACGCTTGTGGGGCGCATCCGCTCGCTCGAGATCGTGGCCGACCTGCGTGCGGACCCCGCGGACGCCGCGGCATAATACCCCTGTTCGGGTAAGAAACTGAGGGGTAGTCACGTCCCGCTGACCGGGATTTACTGACTGGGCCGCCCCCACCCGAACAGGGGCGGCACGGGCAGGTTGCTATGGACGCGCCACAACACCGGTCGTGGTTTCGCCGAACGGTCGGCGGGTGTGCCCGCGTCGTCGGGGCCGTGGGCCTCGTGCTCGTCGCGGCGACGCCCACGTTCGCCGCGGCCCGCATTACAGCGGATGCCCCCGCGCCCGACCCCGCCTCCGCGTCCGCCGCTGTCGCGCCCGGCTCCTCCGGCTCCTCCGACTCCTCCGACTCGTCCGACTCGTCCGACTCGTCCGACTCGGCGGTCGGCGCCGTGGGGTCCGGCCGGTACGCGAACCTGCAGCGCACACCTTTCCGGTCGAGAGTGACCTTTGTGCCGGTCACTCTCGACCGGAAAGGTCCCTCTCGTGGTCTCGTCGACTGGCAGTCCCCTCGGCCGGGGTTCCCCGGGGCGGCGGCCCGGCTCGCGTTCGGCGCCACGCAGTCCACCGCCGCGCAGACGGAACGGATCGCAGAAGCGGCGCGCATCGCCGAGGTCGCACGGGTCGCGGAAGTTGCCCGGGTTGCCGAAGTCGCACGGGTCGCGGAGGTTGCCCGGGTTGCGGAGGAGGCGCGGGTCGCGGAAGCTGCGGCCGTTGCTGCCGAGGCGGCACGGGTCGCCGCGGCCGCGCAGGCCGTTGCGGAGGCGGAAGCGGCCGCATCCGCCGCCGCGCAGGGCGTGCCCACCTACACAAAATACGTCTGGACGAGCGGCTGGCAGGCCGAGATCGACAGCTGCCAGGGTGCCGTCGACCTCAGCGGCAACTACGGAGTCGCGGTGATCGCCGAGCACTGGTCGTGCGGCGGGTCGCACTTCCCGGCGGACGGCACTCTCATCGCGCTGACCGGGGTGCGGTCGGGCACCTACCGGGTCGGCGCGGTCGTCGCAGTTCTCAACGCGAACACCGATCGCACCGACTCCATCCCGCGCGGCTACGACCTGCTGTACCAAACCTGCATTAACGGTTCGAACGCGACCATGTCGTTCACCGAGCTCACCCGGGTCGGCTGACCCGCTGCATCCGATCGTCGAACGCCGACGCGATGCCGCGTGCGACGCGACGGGCGGATGCCGCGGGCTAGAAGTGCGCGTCGACCCGCTTCGGCAGCACGAAGACGAGCAGCAGCGCCAGCACGCTGAACGCGGCGCTGACGGCCATCGCATCCGTCGCGGCGGTCGTGAATGCGGACGCCAGCGCGTCCTTCCCCGGCCCGGCGACGACGAGGTTGCCGAAGAGCACACTGCCGATCACGGCGATGCCGACGGCGGCGCCGACCCGCTGCATCACGCCGACGACACCGCTCGCGGCACCGGCCTCTGCGCGGTCGACGGTCGCGACGATGAACTGCGCGTTCGGGGCGATGAAGAATCCGCTGCCGAGGCCTGCGATGAGAAGCGGCGGCAGCAGCTCCCAGTTGGTGATCGACGGGCCGATCAGGAGCAGGGCGAGGTAGATCCAGATCAGGCCGGTCGTGACGAGGGTCACGCCGATCACGAGCACCGTGCGGCCGAGGCGCTGCGCGAGCCGGTTGCTCTGCGAGGCGCCGACGATGTTGCCGATCGCGAAGGGGATCGAGACGAGCCCGGACTCGAGGGCGGTGTGGCCGAGGCCCGCCTGCCAGAGGATCGAGATCGTGAAGAAGATGCTTGTGAACGCCGCGAAGTAGACGAGCGCGAGCACGACTCCACCGGAGAAGGCCGGGTGCGAGAACAGGTGCGGCGGCACGAGCGGGCTCTTGCCGCGGCGGGTGTAGTTGACTTCCCAGGCCCCGAACGCGGCGAGGAGCAGCGCGCCGGCGACGAGGGTGAGGTAGGTCCATAGTGGCCAGCCCTGGTCCTGGCCCTCGATGAGCGGCACGAGGAGGGCGACGAGGCTGCCGGAGAGCAGCACGAGCCCGACGAAGTCGATGCCCGAGCTCGGCTTGTTCGGGTCGCGCTCGGCGCCGGCGGGGAGCATGAACACGGCGGCGATGAGCGCCGCGACGCCGATCGGGAGGTTGACCCAGAACACCAGGCGCCAGCCGTTCTCGTCGCCGAACGCCTGGATGATCAGGCCGCCGAGGATCGGGCCGAGCGCGGTCGAGACGCCGATGACCGAGCCCATGATGGCGAACGCCTTGCCGCGCGCCATCGGCGGGAACAGGAGCTGGATCACTGCGGTGACGGCGGGCACGAAGATACCGCCGGCGAGGCCCTGCACGACGCGAGCGATGATCATCTGCAGGTCGTTCTGCGCGAGGCCGCAGGCGAGGCTCGCGAGGGTGAAGAGCGCGAGCCCGGTGAAGAAGACCCACTTGTGGCCGATCCGGTCGCCGAGGCGCCCGGCGGGGATGAGCGCGAGCCCGAACGCGAGCGCATACCCGGAGATGATCCAGGACAGCGTCGCCTCTGAGGCGTTCAGGCTCTCCCGGATGGTCGGCAGGGCGACGTTCACGATCGTGGTGTCGAGCAGCGCCATGAACATGCCGGCCAGCAGCACGATCAGGGCCTGCCACGCGTGGCGGGGGATCACGACGGGCGGTCGGGTGCCGGGCGTGCCGTGGCTGTTGGTCGCGCCGGGCGTGCCGGGCGTGCCGGTGCCGGCCCCGGTGGAGGTCGGAGCGTTGGTGTCTGACATGATCAGTCGGCCTTTCGGGTTAGTTCGTCCGCGACGATGTCGGGGAGGACGGTGACGAGGTGTTCGTGCCAGGCGATCTCGGCGCGCAGGCGGGCTGCCTTGTGCTGCATGACAAAACTCTCGCTGGCGGTGAGATAGGGGAGGGCGTGCGCCGTGGTGGCTTCGGAATCGGTGAGCATGGCGCGCAGGGCGAGCAGGCGTGCCTCGATCATCAGGGGGAGTTCATCGAGGCGGTCGGGGTCGAGCCGGGTCATCGCGAGGTCGAACGGGTCGGGCTTGAGCACGATCGTGCGCAACCCCTCGAGCCGGAGCGCGGCGAGGTCCCGGCGCCCGGCATCCGAAATCTCGTAGACCTGTCGCTCGGGGTAGTGGCCCTCGCGCTCGACGCGGGCCACGCTGATCAGCCCCTCGGTCGCGAGGCGTTTGATCGCCCCGTACACCGCGCCGACGGAGATGTCCGTCCACATGTGCACGTGCTCCTCCTCGGCGAGCAGGCGGAGCTGGTGGCCGTGCATCGGTCCGCGCTCGGCGAGGGAGCCGAGAATGAATAGGCGAATCGATGACATGCGTTTACTCTCGCACGAGTAGTCATGCGAGTCAAGGCCGAGGGTGATCGCATTCACCAAGCGGATGTCCGCCCTGCGCACAGCAGAAAACCCCCACTCTCGCGAGTGGGGGTTTTCCGTTTCTGTGTTTTGCTGTCGGGGTAACAGGATTTGAACCTGCGACCTCGTCGTCCCGAACGACGCGCGCTACCAAGCTGCGCCATACCCCGATGGCCCGTAAGCCTTGTTAAGTATAACCCCATGCACATGGATGCTCGGTGCAGCCCCCGAACGGATCCCGTGAGCGCCGCCTACGACGAGGCGGTCAGGGTCAGCAGGGTCGCCTCGGGCGGGCAGGCGAAGCGCACCGGGGCGTAGATCGACGTGCCGAGGCCGGCCGAAACGTTGAGGTATGCGCTGCGGAGTCCGGATCCCCAGAGGCTGAGCCCCTTGACCTGAGACCGCGGAATGTCGCAGTTCGTGACGAGGGCGCCGAAGCCGGGCACGCAGACCTGGCCGCCGTGGGTGTGCCCCGCGAGGATCAGCTGCGCGCCGTGGTTCACGAACGAGGTGAGCACCCGGCGGTACGGCGCGTGCGCGACGCCGATCGTGACCGTCGGCCGTGGCTCGCGGTGCTCCGCGGAGTCCGGCCAGGTCTCGTCGCCGAGCGGGTCGTCACCGCGGAGGTCGTCGACGGCCCGGGTGATCAGGTCGAGGCGATCGCGTCCGATGTGCGGGTCGTCCACGCCGAAGAGCTCGAGGTGGGTGCCGTTGATGTCGAGCGCCTCCGCGGCATTGTTGATGTCGTTCCAGCCGAGATTCGCGAAGATCCCGTGCAGACGGTCGGTGTCGAGCCGGTTCTGCGGGGCGGCCTTGAGCAGCGACGGTCCGCCGAAGTACCGGAACGGATTCTTCAGCTGCGGTCCCCAGAAATCGTTGGAACCGTTGACGAAGATCCCGGGGATCCCCGCGAACGGCTTGAGCGTGTACGCGAGGGCGTCGAAGGCATCCGTGTGGCCGAGGTTGTCTCCGGTGTCGACGACGAGGTCGGGCTTCAGCGCGGCGAGGCTGCGCACCCACTCCTGTTTGTCCTTCTGCCAGGGGGCGAGGTGCAGGTCCGAGATGTGCAGCACACGGATCGGTTTCGAGCCTGGGGCGAGCACGGGCACGGATGCCTCACGCAGGGTGAACATCCGACGTTCGAGCAGAGATCCCCAGGCGAACGCGCCGGCACCGGCCGCGGCTAGCGCGCCCGTGCCGACGAGGAGGGCCTTGGCCCCGGTGCCGAGGGTACTCATCCGCCCGCCTTGCCGTTGCCGTTGCCGTTGTTGGTGGCGGCGAGCCTTCCGATCACGATCGTGATGGTGTCACCGGGCTTGGCTCCGCCACCGGCGGCCGGGGACATCGAGATGACCTTGCCCACCTGTGTCGGATCGGTGGTGTCGCCGTCCGTCTTCGCGACGGCGAACTTGCCGAGCGTCGATCGAGCCTCACCCTCACTCTTGCCCACGACGTCGGGCACGACGATCTGCGAGGCGTTGCTGGTGTACACGGTCACGCTCGAGCCGCGGCTCGTGCTTGTTGCTCCTGCCGGGTCGGTCTTGGCGACAGTGCCGCCCGGGAGCTCCGAGTCAATCGGGCCGCCGTCGACGAACAGGAAGCCGGCCGCCTCAAGGGTGGACTGGGCCTCACTGATGCTCTTGCCGCGGAGGTCCGGGATGGGGATCTGAACGGCATTGACGATCGTTCCGGTCGCGGCGGGGAACGCGTCTCCGCCGTACTTGGCGTTGGCGACGCTCATGATGACAGGCCACATCCGGTGCCGGGCGGTGGCCGCCTGGCCGCTCGCGAAGGTGGTGTTGCGCTGGTCCTTGTCGCCGGTGACGCTCATCACTCCGACGATGGTAGCGACCTTGCTGCTTGCGCCGCCCATCCAGGTGTCCTTGTTGCCGTCGGTGGTACCGGTCTTACCGATCATCGGGACCTTCGGGCTCGTGGCCGCGTTCGAGGCGGCGGCAGTTCCCCCCGATCCCATGACCTGCTGCATGGCGGTCGTCATGCCGGCCGCGACGTTGGGGTCGACTGACTGGTGGCAGTCGCTTGTCGGCGCCGGGAGTGTGGTTCCGTCGGAGCCGGTGATGTGGTCGATCACGATCGGGCTGCAGGTCGTGCCCTTGTTGGCGATGCCGGCGAAGGCGACCGCCATGCTCAGGGGCGCGACCTCGTTGGTGCCGAGCACCGCTGAGGCACCCTGCTCGAGCGGGCCGCCGTCGGCGCGCGTGACGTCGAAGGCCTCCGCGGTCTTGCGGATGGCACACAGGTCGAGTTTCTTCGCCATGCCGATGAAGCCCGTGTTGATGGACCCGATCGTCGACTGCAGCGCACTGTAGTTGGCGCCGGTCTCGGACGACGAGTCGTTCTTCGGGTTGTAGCCCGGGAAGCTCACGGTGCCGCCGGTCGCGCAGCTGTCCCGGAAGGTGCCCCAGTTCGACTTGATACGGGAGTCGACCCGCTCATTGAGCGAGTGACCCTCGGTCAACCACTCGGCGAGGGTGAACACCTTGTACATCGAGCCGGGCTGGAACCCGTGCGAACCACCCTGGTCGACGTTGGTGTTGTAGTTGATCCCCGTGTAGTTCGCGCCGGTGGCTTGCACGGCCGGGTCCTGGCTGTAGTCCTTGTTCTGCGCCATGGCGAGCACCTTCCCGGTGCCCACACCGACGCTCACGGCCACGCCACCGACGTCCCAGCCGGGGAAGGTGTCGGGAACGTTGGCCTTCATCGTCGCCTCAGCGGCCTGCTGGAGGTCCAAGTCGAGGGTCGTGTAGACGTTGAACCCGCCGCGGCGGAAGTTGGCCATCCGGGTGGTGTCGTCGGCTCCGAAGACCGGGTTGTTCTGCAGAGTACTTACGACGAGGTCGCAGAAGTATGCGCTGCCGCCGGCGGTCTGGCAGCCGGTCGAGGGTTCGTGGATGCTGGGCTCGATGGCGGTGGCGATCGCGGCATCGTGGTCGGCCTGGTTGATTTTGCCGTACTTGAGCATCTGGTCGAGGATGTAGTCGCGGCGGTCCTTGTTCGCGGCGTAGCCGTTCGCGGCGCCGTTGGTCGCGCTGTCGGGCTGGTCGAGCTGGAACTTGACCGGGTTGTTCACGATCGCGACGAGGCTCGCGGCCTGCGGGAGCGTCAGCGTCGCCGCCGTCGCGCCGAAGTAGTATTCCGCGGCCGATTCGATGCCGTAGACGGTGCCGCCGAAGCCGGTGATGTTCAGGTACTGGCGGAGGATGTCGTCCTTCGCGTACTTCTTCTCCACGCCGATCGCGAGGCGCATCTCCTTGAGCTTGCGGTCGGGAGTGGTCGCCGTGGCCGCGTCATAACAGTCCGACTTCTTGGTGGCATCCGTGAGCACCTCGCACTTCTGCACGAGCACGTTCTTGACGTACTGCTGGGTGATCGAGGACCCACCGCGGGTGCCGCCGCCCGCGAGGGTCGAGACCAGGCCGCCGACGGTGCCCTGCAGGTCGACGCCGCCGTGGTCGTAGAACCGGGGGTCTTCACCGGAGGTCGCGGCGTCCTTGACGAACTGGTTGATCGCATCCGAGGCGACCTCGACGCGGTTCTGGTCGTAGAACGAGGCCAGGAGGTAGGGGGCGCCGGTGCTCGTGGTCGCGTAGATGTTGCTCTTCTGCGAGAGCTGGTCGATCTTCAGGTAGTCGGGCAGGTTCTCGAAGACGTTGATCGTGTTCGTGGCAGCCATGCCCGACAAAGCGAGAGCGGGAGTGACCGCGGCCGTCACGAGAACACCGACGATTGCACTCATTCCAACGAAACCCAGGAGACCGCCCAGGGAGCCGCTGACCGTTCGATTTTTGGCAGACATACAATTGAGCGTAAGGGACAAATCTGTAAAACCGCCTGAATCGGAGTCTTATGCCTGCCTGGGAGTACCTCACCACCCCGCTGATGATCCACAACACCGCCGCCATCCTGAACAGCTGGGGATCGGACGGCTGGGAGCTCGTCCAGGTCGTGCCGGGACCGGAGGGCGGCCTCGTTGCATACCTCAAGCGTCCCGTCGTGAAGGAGGCCTGATCGTGTCGATCATTGATGCGCGTCTCGCCGAACTGGGGATCGACCTGCCGAGTGTGGTTCCCCCGGTGGCGTCCTACGTTCCCGCTGTCGTCTCTGGCAACCTCGTCTTCACCTCCGGCCAGCTGCCGATGGTGTCCGGCGTGCTGCCGGAGACCGGAAAGGTCGGCGACGGCCACGGTCTCGTGCCCGCCGCGGACGCCCAGGAGTACGCCCGCCTGTGCGCGCTCAACGCCCTCGCCGCGATCAAGGCCGTGATCGGGTCGCTCGACCGCATCACGCAGGTGGTCAAGGTCACCGGGTTCGTCGCATCCGACCCCGGGTTCACCGGCCAGCCCGGCGTCGTCAACGGGGCGTCGCAGGTGCTCGGCGAGATCTTCGGCGACCGCGGCGTGCACGCCCGGTCGGCAGTCGGCGTCGCCGTGCTGCCGCTCGACTCGCCCGTCGAGGTGGAGCTCATCGTCTCGTTCGCTTAGGCGCTCGCGCGCTCGTTCTCGGGCAGGGAGAGGTGGGGGCGGCGGATGCCGCGGCATCCGTTCGCCTGCCGCCGCGCCTCCGTAGCGCACCGGCCGTCTCGCTCGCCCACCGGCCCGTCCAATTCGCGAGGCGTTGCGAGGGCAGCTCGACCCACAGGTACATCAGCTGCGCGAGCGCGAGGCTGAGCGGCACAGAGACGAGCGCGCCGAGCCACCAGCGGCCAGGGCCGAACATCGTGCCGAAGGCGACGACGACCGGGAAGTGCACGAGGTACAGGCTGAAGCTCACCCGGCCGAGCCAGACCAGCGGCCGGGCGGAGAGCGGGCGCTGCAGCGGGGGCCAGAGCGCGACGACGGCGACGACGAGCACGGCGCCGGGCACCCGCAGCGCGAGCGTCAGGTCGCCCCAGAGCCCGCTGAGTTGCGGGCGCAGCAGCCAGTGCGACACGAGCAGCGCGGGGCCGAGGGCGGTGAGCCCGATCCAGATGGCGGTGCCGCCGCGTCGTGCGGCGACCCGGGCCGCCCAGACGCGGAGTGACTCGTGGTTCGCGGCGAGCAGGGCGCCGAGGCCGAACGCGGGCAGGTACATCAGCGGCTCGATGCCGGTGACGTACCCGGTCGCACTCACGGCGAGGAACGCCGCCGCCCAGAGCGCGGGCAGCCGGCGGGTCGCGACGGCGAGCAGCACGCAGATCGGCAGCAGAAGCGAGAACCACATCTCCCAGGTCAGCGACCAGAGCGGCGGGTTGACGTCCGGCCGGCCGGAGCCGCCGATGACGCTCGCCTCGCCGAGCAGGTTGGGGAGGCCGATGTCGGGATTGTCCTGCCGCTTGAGCCAACTGCCGCCGACGTCGATGCCCGCACGCGGCACGAGGAGGATCCACGCGGCGGCGAGGGCGACGGACACGACGACGGGGATCGCCAGGCGGATGATGCGGCGCGGGTAATAGGCCACCCAGTCGTAGCCGCGGGCGGCGAGCCCGTTCGCCGTGCTCGCGGCCCGGCTCGCGAGCGGTGAGCGTACGAGCACGAAACCGCTGAGGACGAAGAAGACCAGCACGAACTCGGGGCCGGCGACGAGGAACTTGAGCGGGGTCAGGGTCGACCACCAGCCCGCCGAACCGGTGTCGACGCCGACGGTCGACTGGTATGCGGCCGCGATGCCGGGAGCGGTCATCGAGACGTGGTGCACGAGCACAATGCCCGCGGCGACACCGCGGAGTGCGTCGAGCGCGACCAGGCGTCCGGACGAGGGAAGACGAGGCATTGTCCCCACGATAGGGGGGCCGCTTGTGAAAACCCTCACTGCCCCCTCGTCCGGCCGGCCCGGCTACCCCAGGGTGCTCTTGATCACCTGCATCACGGAGGTGTCGGCGAGGGTCGTCGTGTCGCCGATTTCGCGGCCCTCTGCGACGTCCTGCAACAGGCGGCGGATGATCTTGCCCGAGCGGGTCTTCGGCAGCTCGTTCACGATGAAGATCTGCCGGGGCCGGGCGATCGCGCCGATCTGCTGCGTCACGTGCGCACGCAGCACCGCCTGGATGTCCTCGTGCGAGGACTCCTCGAGGTGGCTGTACTTGATGATCACGAATGCGACGACAGCCTGGCCGGTCGTCTCGTCGTGCGCGCCGACCACGGCCGCCTCGGCCGTCATCGGGTGCGACACGAGCGAGGACTCGATCTCCGCGGTGGAGAGCCGGTGCCCGGAGACGTTCATCACGTCGTCGACCCGGCCGAGCAGCCAGATATCGCCGTCCTCGTCGAGGCGGGCGCCGTCGCCGGCGAAGTAGCGCGGGTTCTCCTCACCGAACTTCTCCCAGTACGTTTCGATGAACCGCTCCGGGTCGCCCCAGATGCCGCGGAGCATCGACGGCCAGGGCTCGGTGACGACGAGCAGCCCGCCGTTACCGTGGCCCACGTGCACGCCGGCCTCGTCGAGCACGTCGATCGACACCCCGGGGATCGGTACCTGCGCGGCGCCCGGCTTCGCGACGGTGACCCCGGGAAGCGCCGAAATCATGATCGCGCCGGTCTCGGTCTGCCACCAGGTGTCCACGACAGGGGCGACGTTGCCGCCGATCACCTCGCGGTACCACATCCACGCCTCAGGGTTGATCGGTTCGCCGACCGAGCCGAGCAGCCGCAGGCTCGACAGGTCGAAGCCCTGGGGAATCTGGCGGCCGAGCTTCATGAACGTGCGGATGGCGGTGGGCGCCGTGTAGAGGATGCTGACCTTGTACTTCTCGACGATCTCCCACCATCGGCCCGGGTGCGGGGTGTCCGGGGTGCCCTCGAAGAGGACCTGCGTCGCCCCGTTGGCGAGCGGGCCGTAGGTCACGTAGCTGTGACCCGTGATCCAGCCGACGTCCGCGGTGCACCAATAGACATCCGTTTCGGGGTGCAGGTCGAAGACGTTCTTGTGGGTGAAGGCGACCTGGGTGAGGTACCCGCCGCTCGTGTGCAGGATGCCCTTGGGCTTACCGGTCGTGCCGGAGGTGTAGAGAATGAACAGCGGATTCTCGGCGGGGAAACCCTCGGCCTCGTGCTCGGCGTCGACGCTCGCGAGCTCGTCGTGCCACCACAGGTCGCGGTCGGTCCACTCCACGTCGTTGCCGGTGCGCTTGACGACGAGCACGTTGCGCACGGTCGTCGGCACACCGGTCAGCGCCATGTCGACCGCGGGCTTGAGGGGCGTGACGCGGCCCTTGCGGTAGCCGCCGTCCGCGGTGATCACGAGCACCGCGTTCGCGTCGTCGATTCGTGAGCGCAGGCTCTCAGCGCTGAAGCCGCCGAAGATGACCGAGTGCACAGCGCCGATCCGGGCGACGGCGAGCATCGAGATCACGGCCTCCGGGATCATCGGCAGGTAGATCGCGACCCGGTCCCCGGCCTGCACGCCGAGCTTTGTCAGCACATTCGCAGCGCGCTTCACCTCGGCCGTCAACTCGGCGTAGGTGATCGCGCGGGAGTCTCCTGGCTCGCCTTCGAAGTAGAGCGCGACCCGGTCGCCATTGCCCGCGAGCACGTGCCGGTCGAGGCAGTTCCAGGCCACATTGAGGTGCCCGTCCTCGAACCATTTCGCGAACGGCGGGTTGGTCCAGTCGAGCACGGTGGTGAACGGCTTGTGCCAGTGCAGCAGCTCGCGGGCCTGATCGGCCCAGAATCCGAGGCGATCGTTCGCGGCATCCGTGTAGAGCTGCGCGGTGCCGATGGCTTGGTCCGCGAACTCGGCAGTCGGTGCGAACCTGCGGGTTTCGTTGAGAAGGTGGTCGATCTGAACGCTCATAGCTTGTCGCTCCTTTGCGATGACGGCCGGGTGCGTAACAAGCCCCTCGTGCACCATACCCTGACGATCCGCGAACTCACGTTGCGGGGAATTGCGGAGCGGCTCTCTCCCCGGAGAACTCTCCGGGATCGCCCGAGGTCACCCCTGAACGGGGGCCGCGTCACCGTGTCCTCATTTATGAGGACACGGGGGACTTGCGCATCTTGATTTTCCTTATACACTTGGACTCGTCCGAACGAAAGTTTTGACCTGCATCACGTTTGGTTCCCCCCAATCAGCGTGATGCCGAGGCGGCACCTGTTCCCCCCAATAGGTGCCGCCCCCCTTTTTTTAGCGACCCGACGGGTTTCCGGCAGTTTTCCGGCGGTTCGGTGGCTCGTCCTCCACCGTCGTCGTGCAGGGCGACGCGTCCCCAGCCTGGTGTTGTGGCCCCGTCCACGAGGTCATCGCCGGATACTTTCGGGTCATGGTGCAACCGTTCGTCGCCGCCCCGTCGCTCAACCGTGAGCGGATGCCCGAGGTCGCCGACCCGGGGGAGCGCGCGCCGGTGACGGGGCCGGGGTCGGTGACGGGGTTGGTGCCCGGGCGGAACCTGGCCAGACTGGGCCCGATCGCGCGGTACGCGGCATCCGCAGGTGTGACGGACCTGTTCGTCAACGGCGAGGCCGGCCTCTGGGTCGATGCGGGCCTCGGCCCGGTGCGGCAGTCGGGCTGGCGGTGTGCCGAGGCCGAGGTGCGGGCGCTCGCGGTGCGGCTGATCGCGCTCGGCGGCCGGCACATCGACGAGGCGAGCCCGTGCGTCGACGTGCGGCTCGCCGACGGCATCCGGGTGCACGCCGTGCTGCCGCCGGTGTCGAGCACGGGCACCCTGCTCTCGATCCGGCTGCCGCGGCCCGACCGGCCGCGACTGGACGCGCTCGCCGCTGGGGGCCTGTTCGGCTCGGGGACGGTGGGCCTCGCGCTCAGCGACCGGCTGCGTGCAGCGGTGCAGGGACGGGAGAACCTGCTCGTGACCGGGGCGGCGGGCAGCGGCAAGACCACCCTGCTGGCAGCACTTCTCGGCGAGGCGCCGCCGGGGGAGCGCATCGTCGTCATCGAGGACGTCGCCGAACTCCGCATCGACCACCCCCACGTCGTGGCGCTCGAATCGCGGCAGCCGAACCTCGAAGGCGCCGGGCGGGTCGGCCTGGACGCGTTGCTCCGCGAGGCCCTGCGGATGCGCCCGGACCGGCTGGTGCTCGGCGAATGCCGCGGCGGCGAACTGCGCGAACTGCTCGCCGCCCTCAACACCGGCCATGACGGCGGGGCGGGCACCCTGCACGCGAACTCCCTGGGCGACGTGCCCGCCCAGCTCGAGGCCCTCGGGGCGCTCGCCGGGATGAGCCAGGCGGCCGTCGCCCGGCAGGCCGTCAGCGCGATCGGCCTCGTGCTGCACCTCGAGCGCCGCGGCGGTGAGCGCAGGCTCGCGCAGCTCGGCCGGTTCGAGCTCGACGGCCGCGGGCTGCTGGTGGCCGTGCTGGTGGGCGTGCCGGCCGGGGGCATCCCGTGATGCGCCGTGGAGCGGTCAAGCAAGCCCGAGGGGACGCCGACATCGAGGATGCGGCCCGGATCGTGCAGCGGCTGGCCGTGCTCCTCTCGGCAGGGGTGTCGCCCGTGAACGCGTGGGGATACCTGGACGAGGACGCCGGCCCTGACGCCTCTCGCGCTGCCCAGAGGGGTGCGGATCGGAGGCGACCGCGGGTGAACCGGGCGGGTGGCGATTCGCCGGCCGTCGGCATCCGTGTCGTGCGCGCCGCCGGTCTCGCCGCGAGTCGCGGGGACAGCGTTGCGGAGGCCATTGCGGGGGAGGCGCGGGCCGTTGGCGGGCAGTCGGGCGAGGCCTGGTGCGCGGTCGCCGCCGCGTGGGAGGTGGCGACCCGGTCAGGGGCGCCGCTCGCCGCGTGCCTGCGTCAGCTCGCGGCCAGCCTGCGCGACCTCGGCCAGCTTCATGCGGACCTCGAGACGGCGCTCGCCGGCCCGGCCGCGACCGCCCGGCTGGTCGCCGTCCTGCCGCTCGTCGGGATCCTCTTCGGCGTGCTGCTCGGGTTCAACACCGTCGCGACGCTGTTCCTGACCGTACCGGGCTGGCTGTGCCTCGGCAGCGGTACCGGACTCATACTCGCGGGGAACCGGTGGAATCGCCGGCTGCTCCGGCGGGCCCGGGCTCGGGCGCCGACGCCGGGCCTCGATCTGGACCTGACCGCGATCGCGATGAGCGGCGGCGGTTCGGTCGACCGCGCCCAGGCCCTGGTGACCGAGGCGCTCGGCCGCTATCTCCCCGCCGCGCCAGACCCGCATCCGGAACGAGGCCGGCGGTCGGAGCCCGCGAAGCCCGGCCGCTCCGCCGCCCTCGGCCGCACCGCAAGACGCGGCCGCTCAACCGACCCCGGCTACTCGGCGGACCCCGGCCGCTCCGCCGCGGACCGGGTGCTGGACCTGGCCGTGCGCGCCGGCGTGCCCGCCGCCGAGCTCTTGCGCAGCGAAGCCGAGCAGCTGCGCCGCGACGCCCGGACAGCAGGCCAGCGGCGGGCGGTCACCCTCAGGATCGCCCTGCTGGTTCCCCTCGGCGTGTGTGTCCTGCCGGCCTTCATGCTGCTCGGCGTGGTGCCGCTCCTCGTGACGGTGCTGTCGACGACGCTCTCGGAGTTCTAGCCGCGGCAGCCGTGTACGAAGAGACCCGGGCACGAAAAGACCCGAGCACGAAAAAAGAGCCGGGCCCTTGGGCCCGACTCTTTCGAAGTCACGGTGAAACTGTCCAGTTGCTCTAGTCCTTGCGCTCCGGACGAGCTTTCTTGTCGGCGCGTTTTTCCTTCAGAGTCTTCGCTGCGGCAGTCTTGCCGGTGCTCTTCTTTGGGGATTTGTCTGCCATCAGCGCCTCGTTCCCCGGACCCTAGTGGGTGCCGTTGGGAAGACACTACGCTCATCTTTCGCCAAAGGTAACCCCTTTCTGAAATTGGTCGTCGTGGAGCAAAAATCGCCTCCTCTTTGCCGTCCTCGCCCGATCGCGAGAGCGCAGTTTTGGCCCTTAAACCGCGGTCTTAAGGGCCAAAAGTGTACTCTCGCGATCCCACGCGGGGCGGGCGTCCTCAACAGGGCCGGGTCGGGCGGCGTTTTCCACCGAATCCGGATCGGCCGCGGGATTCGGTGTCTGGCGGGCGAATCTGGAACCGATCGTGCCGCCGGACAACCGCGTCGATCGATGGGAGAGGAGAAGGACAGATGCCGAGCTCAACAGACACGGTGAAACGACGACCACGCCGGGCCGTCAGGCGCCTGCGGGAGGATGCGGGCGCCGCGACCGCCGAGTACGTGATCGCCACGATGGCGGCCGTCGGCTTCGCGGGATTGCTCATCCTCATCCTCCGGGGAGACGAAGTGCGCGGCATCCTCACCGAGCTGGTGCGCCATGCCCTCACGGTCGGGTAGCCGGAGGGCCGCATCCCGTGCCGCGGCCGGTGACGCGACCGGCACCGACGGGAGCACCGTCCCGGCCGAGCGCGGCAGCATCACGGCCGAATTCGCCGCCGTCATTCCGGCAGTGCTCCTCGTGCTGCTGCTCTGCCTCGGCGGGGTGCAGGTCGGCGGTCAGCAGGTCCGGCTGGCGGATGCCGCGGCCCAGGCGGCCCGGTCCCTCGCCCGGGGCGACGGGCTCGACCACGCGACCAGTCTGGCCCGGCAACTCGTCGGCGGCGCGGCCGTCTCAGTGGACCAGCGCGGCGACGCGGTCTGCGCCCGGCTGAGCGCTCCCGCAGCGCTCGGGATCACGGTGACGGCGGGCTCCTGCGCGCTCGGAGGCGCCACGTGACCCGCAACCGCGATCGTGGCTCCGGGTCGGTGCTCGCGGTGGGCATCCTCGGGGCGGTCGTGCTGTTGACCGCGCTCCTGCTCCCGTTCATCGCGGTGCTCGTCGTCGGCCAGACCGTGCGGGCGGCGGCGGATGCCACGGCGCTCGCCGCAGCGGACACGCTGTCGGGACTCGTGGCCGGGGTGCCCTGCGAGGCCGCGGCCGAGATCGCGGCCCTCGACGGGGCATCCGTGGCGCGCTGCACAACGGCCGGCCCGATCGCGAGCGTCACGGTCACCCGGGAATTTCTCGGCTGGAACCTGAGAGCGCGCGCCAGGGCCGGTCCACCGGGTTCGGCGGGTGCACCGGGAGGCGGAGCTTCGCCCGGGAACGGTCGGGGCGAAGCGGCCGGCTCAGTCGAAAATGGCCTCGAGGTAGCGGTAGTCGACGGCCGTCGGTCGCTCGGGGAACTCCGTGGAGTCGAACTCCAGGCCGGCGCCGCGGGTATAGACGTAGCGCTTGCCACCGGACTCCGCGGGAATCTCCAGACGAGGCCGGATATCGCCCGTCTCGAGGAACTCCGTGGTGATCGTCTTGCCTTCGAGGGGGCCGTCCGTAAGCTTCGCGGTGTACGTGCCCGTAGCTGCTGTACCCATGCCTCCATTGTCCTCACCCAGGCGAGGCTGGCAAGCCCCAAAGCCCTGTGTGACGTGTGGCCGATTAGGTGGGCACCATCTTTCTGTGTGTATGGTGTGCCTTGGCCCTTCAACGGGCCGATACCTATAAAGAGGAGTCTGGTGCCAGGCGCTAAGAAGCTGGTCATTGTCGAATCGCCGACAAAAATGAAGTCGATCGCCGCGTATCTCGGCGACGGCTACGAGGTCCTGTCCTCGGTCGGCCACATTCGGGACCTGATCGAGCCAAAAAACCTGCCCCCTGAACTGAAGAAGGGGCCCCTCGGCAAGTTCTCCGTCGACGTCGACAACGGCTTCGAGCCGTATTACGTCGTGTCCGACGCGAAGAAGAAGACCGTCGCCGAGCTCAAGCGGGCGATGAAGACGGCCGATGAACTCCTGCTCGCAACTGATGAGGACCGCGAAGGCGAGGCCATCGCCTGGCACCTCCTGCAGGTCCTCCAGCCCAAGGTCCCCGTGAAGCGCATGGTGTTCCACGAGATCACCAAGGAAGCGATCCTCAAGGCCAAGGACAACACCCGCGACCTCGACACGGCCCTCGTCGACGCGCAGGAGACCCGGCGCATCCTCGACCGCATCTACGGCTACGAGATTTCCCCCGTGCTCTGGCGCAAGGTCGGCCCTGGCCTCTCCGCCGGTCGCGTGCAGTCCGCCGCGACCCGCCTCGTCGTCGACCGCGAACGCGAACGCCTCGCGTTCGTCTCCGCCGGCTACTGGGACCTCTCGGCCCAGCTCGCCTCCGGTACGGCGCGCGAGGATGCCGCTTTCCAGGCCAAGCTCGTGCGCCTCAACGGCGAACGCATCGCCTCCGGCGGCGACTTCGACGATCTCGGCCGCCTCAAGCCCAAGGTCACGGCGACGACGCTCGATGAGGCATCCGCCCTCGCCGTCGCCGACGCGCTCAAGGAACCGAGCGTCGCGATCACCGTGACCAAGGTCGCCTCCAAGCCGTACCGTCGCAGCCCGGCCGCCCCGTTCACGACATCGACCCTGCAGCAGGAAGCCGCCCGCAAGCTGCGCTTCACCGCCCGGCAGACCATGAGCGTCGCCCAGTCGCTCTACGAAAACGGCTACATCACCTACATGCGTACAGACTCGCCGTCGCTCTCGCAGCAGGCAATCACCGCGGCCCGCAACCAGGCATCCTCTCTCTACGGCCCCGAAACGGTGCCGGCCCAGCCGCGCCTCTACAAGGGCAAGAGCAAGAACGCGCAGGAGGCCCACGAGGCCATCCGCCCGTCCGGCGATACCTTCCGCACGCCCTCCTCGCTCGCGAACACCATCCGCGGTAACGACTTCCGCCTCTACGACCTGATCTGGAAGCGCACGGTCGCCTCGCAGATGGCCGACGCGACCGGTTCGACCGCGTCCGTCACCATCGCGGCAGGCCCGACCGGCGTCTCGCCGCACCCCGCGGCGTCCGGCGTGCTCGCCGAGTTCTCCGCGAGCGGCACGGTGATCACCTTCCGCGGCTTCATGCTCGCCTACGAGGAATCCCGCGACGAAGAGCGCAACGCGCCCACCGACCCGACCGAGTCCAAGCTGCCGCCGCTCGAAGAGGGCCAGTCGCTGTCCCTGCTCGAGGTCGAGGCCAAGGGCCACGAGACCACCCCGGCCGCCCGGTACACCGAGGCGAGCCTCGTCAAGAAGCTCGAAGAGCTCGGCATCGGCCGCCCGTCGACGTACGCCTCGATCATCTCCACGATCACCGACCGCGGCTACGTCACCCCGCGCGGCCAGTCGCTCGTGCCGAACTGGATCGCCTTCTCCGTGGTGCGCCTGCTCGAGGAATACTTCACCGATCTCGTCGAATACGACTTCACCGCCGAGATGGAAGACGACCTCGACCGCATCGCCGACGGTAAGGCCGACCGCGTCGACTGGCTCAACAGCTTCTACTTCGGCTCCGAGAAGCACCGCGGTCTCCGCCAGGTCGTCGACAACCTCGGTGAGATCGACGCCCGGTCGATCAACTCGATGCCGATCGGTGACGACATCACCCTCCGCATCGGCAAGTACGGCCCCTACCTCGAGGTCATCGACCCTGCCGCCGCAGCGGATGCCCCGCCGCGCCGGGTGAACATCCCGCCGGACCTCGCACCCGACGAACTGACCCCCGCGAAAGCACGTCAGCTCATCGACGCGCCCGTCGTCATCGACCGCGTCATCGGGGTCAACCCGGAGACCGGCAAGAACATCGTCGCCAAGGACGGTCGTTTCGGCCCGTACGTGACCGAGCTCGACCCGGCGCCCGCCGAGCCCGCCGTCGTCGAACTCGTCGAGACCCAGACCGAGTCCGCCGGCGAGACCATCGACCCGCTCACCGGTGAAGTGACCCAGCTGGTCGACGCCGGCGCTCCCGCAGCGAAGCCCAAGCGCAAGCCGGCCGCGAAGAAGATCGCCCCCGCCGACAAGCCGCGCACCGCCTCGCTATTCAAGTCGATGGACCTCGCGACGATCGACCTCGAGACCGCGCTCCGGCTGCTCGCCCTCCCGCGCGTCGTCGGCCTCGACCCCGAAACGCAGACCGAGATCACCGCACAGAACGGCAAGTTCGGCCCGTACCTGAAGAAGGGCGTCGACACCCGCTCGCTCACGAGCGAGGACCAGATCTTCGAGATCGACCTGCCCGGAGCGGTCGAACTGTACAGCCAGCCCAAGTACGGTGCGCGGCGTGCGTCGAGCGCCCTCAAGGAATTCGAGACGCCCGACCCGGACAGCGGCAAGGCGATCAAGATCAAGGACGGCCGATTCGGCGCCTACGTCACCGACGGTGTCACGAATGCGACGATCCCGAAGGCCGAGACGGTCGAAGAGGTCGATTTCGACCGGGCCGTGCAGCTCCTCGCCGACAAGCGCGCCAAGGGACCGGCCGTCAAGAAGGCGCCCGCGAAGAAGGCCCCCGCCAAGAAGCCGGTCGCCAAGAAGCCCGCCGTGAAGAAGCCCGTCGTGAAGAAGGCCACCGCTACGAAGACCACGGTCATCAAGACCGCAGTCCGCAAGCCGGCCGTCACCAAGACAGGGACCTCCACCAAGACCGCGACGACCAGGACTGCAGCGACGAAGACTCCCGCGGGTTCGACCACCCAGTCGTGACCGCAGCAGACGTGACCGGGGCGGCCTCCACTGAGGCCGCCCCGACCGGCCTCTTCATTACCCTCGAGGGCGGCGACGGTTCGGGCAAGTCCACCCAGGCCCGGCTGCTCGCCGAGTGGCTCGGTGAGCAGGGCCGCACGGTGCTGCGCACCCGGGAGCCCGGCGGCACCGTCGTCGGCGTCGAAATCCGTGAGATCGTCCTGCACCACACCGGCGAGGTGTCCCCGCGCGCCGAGGCCCTGCTCTACGCGGCCGATCGCGCCCAGCACATCGCCACTGCCGTGCGTCCGGCGCTCGCCCGCGGGGACGTGGTGGTCCAGGACCGCTACCTCGACTCATCCGTCGCCTACCAGGGCGCGGGGCGGGTACTCGGCGCCTCGGAGATCCGCGAGCTGTCGCTCTGGGCCGCGGAAGGCCTGCTGCCCGAGCTCACCATCCTGCTCGACCTCGATGAGACCGTCGCGCGCGGCCGGCTCGACGCCGCCAACAAGCGTTTCGACCGCCTCGAGGCCGAGAAGGACGACTTCCACGGGCGGGTGCGTGCTGCGTTCCTCGACCTCGCCCGCGCCGAGCCCGACCGTTTCCTGGTCGTGGATGCCGCGCGCCCGGTCGACGAGATCGCCGCGGCGATCCGCGCCCGCGTAGCCCCCCTGCTCTGACCTCGCAGGCGTCTGGGCGGGATGTCAGCGGCGACCGGTACCCTGAGGGAATGAGCGTGTGGGACAACCTGACCGGCCAGGCGGATGCGATCGCGATCTTCCGCGCCGCCGCCGCGCCGCAGCAGAGCGCGGTTGACGCCCCCGCGAGCACCGCCGGCAGCACCGCCGGGAGCGCCGCCGGGAGCACCGCCGGCAGCACCGCCGGCAGCAGCGCCGTCGCCTCCGGCTCCTCGGCTTCGAGCACCTCCGCGTCCATGACGCACGCCTGGCTCATCACGGGCCCGCCTGGTTCGGGCCGGTCCAACCTGGCCTTCGCCTTCGCCGCCGCCCTCCTCAGCCCGGGAACGCCAGCCGAAGACGCGACCGCCGAACGGCTCGTGGAGGCCCGCACCCACCCCGACCTCGTCGTGCTCGCCACCGAGGGCGTCATCATCAAGATGGAATCCGTCAAGGAGGCCGTCAAACGCTCCCAGTATTCGCCCTCGGTCGGCCGATACCGGGTCATCGTCGTCGAAGACGCCGACCGCATGGTCGAGCGCACCTCCAATGTGCTGCTCAAGGCCCTCGAAGAGCCGCCGGAACGCACCGTGTGGATCCTCTGCGCCCCGAGTGAGGCCGACCTGTTGCCGACCATCCGGTCCCGGGTGCGCACGGTCAGGTTGCGCGTCCCGAGCGTCGCCGACGTCGCCGCGCTTCTTGTCGCGCGCGAGGGGGTCGACCCTGTCATCGCCGAGCGCTGCGCCCGCGAAGCACAGAGCCACATCGGCATGGCGCGGCGGCTGGCCACGAACCCCGAGGCCCGCGAACGGCGCGAGGAAACCCTGAAGGCCGCGCTCGGCATCCGTGGGGTGTCGCACGCAGTGAACGCCGCGGCGCGACTGCTCGCGATCGCCGGTGACGACGCGAAGGCGATCACCCTCGAGCGGGACGCCGCCGAACGCGAGGGTGTGCTCCGCTCCCTCGGCGTCGAGCCCGGCAAGTCGGTGCCGCCCGCGCTCCGCGGCCAGATCAAGGCGCTGGAAGACGACCAGAAACGGCGGGCCACCCGGAGCCTGCGCGACGGGCTCGACCGGATCCTCGTGGATCTGACCTCGCTGTACCGGGATGTGATCATGGTACAGTTCGGCCGCGAGAATGAAGTGATCAACCGCGAGCTCCTCGTCGGAGTGCGCGCCGCAGCGGCGGCGTGCGCGACCGTCACGACGCTCGCGACACTGGACGCCATCGCGATCGCGCGGCAGAGAATTGAATCCAATGTGGCACCGGCCCTGGCCCTCGAGGCAATGCTGGTGTCCGCCATCCGGCGATGAAGCGATGACTACGACGATGCCACCGCCCACGCGCGGCGCTCGTAAGAGCCTGAACCGCCTGCATGACCAGACCAGTAAAGAGGAACCGTTGACCACACGCATCCGCCAGCGCCCGGCGTCGAACGGCCCGGTGTCGAATGGCACCCGGACGCGCCACCCGGCCGCCCGCCGCTTCGCGATCCTGGCCGCCGCCGTCGTCGTCACGATGGGGCTCAGCGGATGCGTGCCCGCGTTCCTGCCGCAACCCTCGGCCTCGACGTCGTCCCCCACCGGGGAGAGCGTCAGCAGCGCCCTCGACCCGTTCTACAACCAGGTGCTCACCTGGACCGACTGCGGTAACAGCCTGCAGTGCACCACCGCGAAGGCCCCGCTCGAATGGAGCGCGCCCGGAACCGACACCGTCGACCTCGCCCTCGTGCGGCACGTCGCGACCGGCACCCGGGTCGGCTCGCTCCTGGTCAACCCCGGCGGTCCCGGCGGCTCCGGGTACGACTTCGTGAAGGGGTCCCTCGACTACGCCACGGATGCGAAGCTGCAGGCCGGATTCGACATCGTCGGGTTCGACCCGCGCGGCGTCGGGCGCTCGTCAGCGGTGAAGTGTTTCGGGGCTGCCGAGATGGACCAGTACCTGTACGCCATCCCGACAGCAGCCCGCGGCACGGATGCCTGGATCCAGGAGGTCGAGAAGTCCTCGACCGACTTCGGAGCCGCCTGCGCCACCAACACCGGCGCCCTCCTCGCCCACGTCGACACCGTGAGCGCTGCCCATGACCTCGACATGCTGCGTGCCGTGCTCGGCGATGCCCAGCTCAACTACCTCGGCTATTCCTACGGCACCTTCCTCGGCGCCACCTACGCCAACCTGTTCCCGGACAAGGTCGGCCGCCTCGTCCTCGATGGAGCCCTCGACCCGTCCACGAGCAATGCCGAGGTGACCCGGGTGCAGGCCGTCGGCTTCGAGAGCGCGCTACGCTCCTACCTCGCCGATTGCCTGGCTGGATCGAAGTGCCCGTTCAACGGCACCGTCGACCAGGCGATGACCACCATCTCCGCGCTGCTCGACTCGGTCGACCGGAGCCCGATCGCCGCGAGCGATGGCCGGATGCTCGGCGCCAACACGCTGCTGACCGCCATCATCTACCCGCTGTACCAGGCGTCGGCGTGGCCGAACCTGAGCGAGATGCTGTCGAGCGTGATGCAGGGCAACACCAAGATCGCGTTCCAGTTCGCGGATGCCTACAACGGCCGTAACTCCGACGGGACATACCTCGACAATTCGACCGAGGCCTTCCTGGCGATCAACTGCCTCGACTACAGCTACAACGACGACCCGGCCGTGATGCGCGCCGACGCCGCGGCCATCGAGGCCGCAGCGCCGGTCATCGGCAAGTACATGGCCTACGGCGACACCGGCTGTGCGAACTGGCCGGACAAGTTCACCGGAACCCGCGCCGAGATCCACGCGCCGGGAGCGGCGCCGATCCTCGTCGTCGGCACGACGAACGACCCGGCGACCCCGTACGTGTGGGCGCAGAGCCTGGCCAGGCAGCTCGACAGTGCGCAGCTCGTCACGTACGCGGGCGAGGGGCACACTGCGTACAACAAGTCCAATGCCTGCGTGAACAACGCGGTGGACTCATACCTGCTGCAGGGGACGGTGCCGGCCACCGACCCGAAGTGCTGATGTGCGGGGGCGGCCGTGCGGCATCCGGTGACGACTCGAGGACTGCACATTTGCGCGCCGTGTAAGAATGTGACCATGGTGGATGTTGCGGAAGAACCCGGCCTGCGTGAACGGAAACGTCTGGCGACCCACCGGGCCATCCAACTCGCTGTGCTCACGCTCGCGTCCGAGCGCGGGGTCGACAAGGTCACCGTCGAGGACATCAGCCGGATCGCCGATGTGTCCCCGCGCACCTTCTTCAACTACTTCCCGTCGAAGGACGCCGCCCTCGCCGGTGACGATCTCACCCTCGGTTCCGAGGCGGAGATCGAGGACTTCGTACACAGGAGCCCCTCCGGTGACATCCTCGCCGACCTCGCGGTGCTGCTCTCGACCAGCGTGCAGAATTCCCAGGATGACCGGGAGATTCACCATCTGCGGCGTCAGGTGATGAAGGAGAACCCCTACCTGTTCGGCATGCGGATGGCTACCCTCCGCAGCTTCGAGGGACACCTCGACGACGTGATCAGCCGGCGCCTCGCGGCGGACGATCCCGTGCTCGCCGCCGACCCGATCGCGTTGCACCAGCGCGCCCTGCTGCTCACGCTCGTCGCGGTCGCAGCCCTGCGACACGCCTGGCGCTGCTGGGCCGAGGGAGACGAGTCGGAGCCGCTCGCCGATCGGGTGCGGGCGTCGTTCGCGGGGCTGTACGAATTGACCCTCCGGACCAGCTAAGCTTTGTTGCTGTGTCACCGCGCGTTTCCGGAAAGAAGCATTCGGGCGTCACGCCGCCTTAGCTCAGTTGGTAGAGCATCTCACTCGTAATGAGAAGGTCGTCAGTTCGATTCTGACAGGCGGCTCCCTTTCCTCATCGCCCGGCCCACTCTCTTCGTGCTGCCCATGTGCTCGTGCTATCGGTCTGCGAGGAGCAGGTTGAGTCGCCTTCCCGCCGGCGCGGTTTCCTTGTTCGTGCCCATCAGCTGGGCATCGTTCAAATAGGTGAGGTCGTCGACGGTGATGCCGAATCGGGCGGCCACGTCGGCGCGGTATTCATTCGTTGCGGCGGTATAGCCCGCGGGCCTGCCGTCGATGACGTCGACCGTGCCCCGGGCGCCGGGCGTCGCACCGGAGTCCACGGGGTTGAGGTAGCCGCGGAGCGGCGCGAAGGTCCAACGGATGTCGGCGCGCGCGACGACGGCCTCACGGCAGTCCGGGTCGGTCGTGTCCGGTTGGGCGGGGGTTGTGACCAGAATGACCTGGTCGATTCCGCTGGGATCTCCGCTGAGGATGCTGAGGTCACCCCAGCCGTAGGCGCCGCTTCCGCTCGTGAACGGCCCGAAGTCCATGCGGAAGCCGCTGTCGTAGCAGGTTTGGTTCGCCGGTATGGGCTGGGTCGCGGTCACCGCGTCGACCGTTGCCGCTGCCGGAGTGACGAGGTCATCGATGTGGAGCGTGAGCTCGGTTCCGTGGAAATCGAACCTCACATTGCCGGTAGTACCGTTGTCGGACGTCAGCGTGCCCGTTCCGATGGTCCCGGTCGGGAGCGTCCCCGGAACGCCAGGTTGTGTTGCCGGTGAATCCGCGGATGCAGACGGCGTTGGGGCTGGCGTGCCGATGGCCCCGCCGCTCGAGCTGCCGTGAAATCAGCGTGGCGAGCCATCTCGTTGCCGCGACCTCCCTACGTGTCAGGGTGAGTTGAGGCGGGTAGCTCAGAGCAAGTTCGCCGTTTGACGTAGGGCGAGAATCAGGAAGTCCCACCATGTCCAGTCCCT